>NZ_CP026118.1:1850561-2178342 GCF_004101865.1 Halobacillus litoralis | reverse complement strand
GACACGTAGGAGGAGCAATCATGCATAATGAAATGGAAAAGGTCTTGATTTCTGAAGAGGAGATCCAGGAAAAGTGCAAGGAACTGGGAGCTCTGCTGAGCGAAGAATATGACGGGCGGTTCCCATTGGCAATCGGAGTCTTGAAAGGTGCTACCCCATTCATGTCCGATCTCTTAAAAAGAGTGGAGACCCATTTAGAAATGGACTTCATGGATGTGTCCAGTTACCACGGAGGTATGGAATCTTCAGGAGAAGTCAAAATTGTTAAGGACCTTGATACTAAAGTAGAAGGAAGAGATATTCTGATCATAGAGGATATCATTGATAGTGGACGTACGCTTGCATACCTTGTCGACTTGTTCAAGTATCGTAAAGCGAATTCGATTAAAATCGTAACACTTCTAGATAAACCGACAGGCCGTACTGCTGATATTAAAGCGGATACAGTAGGCTTCGAAGTCCCTGATGAATTTGTAGTCGGTTATGGGTTGGATTATCAGGAAAAATATCGAAACTTGCCATATGTCGGGGTATTGAAACCTGAAGTTTATGGTGGTTAATGAAAGGTTTGGAGCCATGGGTTTCAACACACTTGTTTTAAGGGTAATTAGTTGTGTCGTCCGTTTTTGTTATGGTAGTATTTACTATAGTTTTTCTCGTTTGGGAGGAGGTAGGCAATGAACCGGATATTTCGTAACACTATATTTTACTTACTTATCTTCCTCGTAGTAATCGGCGTGGTCGGTCTATTCCGAGGTCAAGGTGATGCGCAAACTGAATATAATGTCAATGAGTTCTACAATAAATTAAACAATGGTGAAATTGAGGAAATGACCATTCAGCCTGTCAATGGGGTGATTCGTGTCACTGGTCATGAGGAAGGTGCTGAAGAAGGGGAAACCTTCATAGCGAAAATTCCTGCAAATGATCAAGTCATATCAAATATTACACAAACCGCTCAAGAACAGAGCGTGCTAAGTGTCGAAGAGGAAGAGCAACCCAGTGCATGGGTGACTTTCCTGACATCAATCATTCCGTTCGTCATTATTTTCATCTTATTCTTCTTCTTGCTTAACCAGGCACAAGGTGGCGGAAGTCGTGTGATGAACTTTGGTAAGAGTAAGGCGAAGATGTATTCAGAAGAGAAGAAGAAAGTTCGCTTTAAGGATGTAGCAGGAGCAGATGAAGAGAAGCAGGAGCTTGTTGAGGTCGTTGACTTCTTGAAAGATCCTCGTAAATTCACTGCTGTAGGTGCCCGTATTCCGAAAGGTGTTCTATTAGTTGGACCGCCTGGTACAGGTAAAACGTTATTAGCCCGTGCTGTTGCTGGTGAAGCTGGCGTACCATTCTTCTCTATCAGTGGTTCTGACTTCGTTGAAATGTTCGTCGGTGTCGGTGCTTCACGTGTCCGTGATTTATTCGAAAACGCGAAAAAGAATGCCCCGGGCATCATCTTTATTGATGAGATAGATGCGGTTGGTCGTCAACGTGGCGCCGGCCTTGGTGGAGGACACGATGAGCGTGAACAAACGTTGAACCAGCTGCTTGTGGAAATGGATGGTTTTGGAGTCAATGAAGGAATAATCATCATTGCAGCCACAAACCGACCAGATATCCTAGACCCGGCGCTTCTGCGTCCTGGTCGTTTCGACCGTCAAATTACAGTGGACCGCCCGGATGTCAAAGGTCGTGAAGCTGTACTTACGGTTCATACGAAGGATAAGCCGCTTTCTGAAAATGTTGATCTGAAGACGATCGCTCTTCGTACTCCTGGCTTCTCAGGTGCCGATTTAGAAAACTTACTGAACGAAGCTGCTCTTGTAGCTGCTCGTGGAGATAAGAAGATGATTGATATGTATGATGTGGATGAAGCCATTGACCGGGTTATTGCGGGACCAGCTAAGAAGAGCCGTGTCATTTCTACGAAAGAGCGTAACATTGTTGCTCACCACGAGAGTGGCCACACGGTGATAGGTATGGTGCTAGATGATGCGGATATGGTTCATAAAGTTACGATTGTTCCGCGAGGACAAGCTGGCGGATATGCTGTCATGCTTCCAAAAGAAGATCGTTACTTCATGACTAAGCCTGAGCTATTCGACAAGATCACAGGTCTTCTCGGTGGTCGTGTCGCAGAAGAGGTTATGTTCGGTGAAGTAAGTACAGGTGCTCATAACGATTTCCAACGTGCAACCAGTATAGCTCGTAAGATGGTCACAGAGTATGGAATGAGTGAAAAACTAGGTCCGTTACAGTTCGGTTCCAACTCTGGAGGTCAAGTCTTCTTAGGTCGGGACATCCAGAATGAACAGAATTATAGTGATCAGATTGCTTATGAAATCGATCAGGAAGTGAAGAACTTCATTGATCATTGTTACAACCGTGCGAAAACGATTTTGACTGAAAATAAAGACAAGCTGGAATTGACCGCGAAGACATTGTTAGATGTCGAAACTTTAGATGCGACTCAAATCCGCTCCTTGTTCGATAAAGGACGTCTTCCTACGGATGATGAACTTGAAGAAATCGCAAGAAAAAACAATGCGAAAATCAAGAATAATACATCTTCTACAGACGAAGATGTACGTGTGAACATTCAATCCAAAGAAGATGAACGACAAGAAGAACAGGAACAAACAGGTGAGCATTCTGAAGAAGAAACTCATCAAAATGAAGAATCACAAGACGAGAATGACTCGACAGATTCAGAAGATCGTCGTTCTTAAATCATAGGGAAGCCACACCAGCCTTTTTCTTAAGGTGGTGTGGCTTTTTATGTGTCTATAGAGCGAAATGAGGGGTGCTTGTGATATGATGGTAGCCGAAGGAAATGACACGGGAGGCTATATTTATGAATTTTGTCCTTGATGTGGGAAATACCAATACTGTCTTAGGTGTATTTGAAAACGAATCGCTGCAATACCAATGGAGAATAAAAACTGATCGTCATAAAACTGAAGATGAATACGGAATGCTGATAAAATCATTGCTGGACCATGAGGGCCTTAAATTTGAAGATATTGATGGTGTCATCATTTCTTCAGTTGTGCCGCCTATTATGTTTGCACTCGACCGGATGTCTCGTTATTATTTTAAAAAGCAGCCCATGATTATTGGGGAAGGTCTTGTTGATCATGGCTTGCCGATGCAATATCCTCACCCTGACGAAATCGGGGCTGACCGGATTGTCAATGCGGTGGGAGCTATCGATGAGTATCCATTACCTTTAGTCATTATTGATTTTGGTACAGCCACAACCTACTGCTATATTAATCCGGCCGGTGAATATGTCGGTGGTGCTATTGCCCCGGGAATAAACATTTCGATGGAAGCTCTGTATGCAAAAGCCGCGAAACTTCCGAAAATTGAAATCAAAAGCCCGGAACACGTCATTGGCCAAAGCACAGTGGAGGCTATGCAATCAGGGGTTTTTTACGGATATGTCGGCCAAGTGGATGAAGTGGTGCGCCGAATGAAGGAAACTTCAGATCAACCCCCTACCGTAATTGCTACAGGCGGGCTGGCTAATTTAATTGCCGGACAGTCGAGAACGATTGATCAAGTAGATCCTTTCTTAACCCTTAAAGGTCTTCATAAAATATACCAGCGCAACAAAGAGAAAAAAGTTTTTAAAGGAGAATGATCAACAATGTCAGATTATTTAGTTCGCGCACTGGCCTATGATGGACAGGTCAGAGCTTATGCAGTACAGTCTACAGAAACTGTTGAGGAAGCAAGACGCAGACAGGACGCATGGACCACAACATCAGCCGCTCTCGGAAGAACGTTGACGATCAGTGCCATGATGGGGGCCATGCTTAAAGGTGACGATAAAATAACGATAAAAATTGAAGGGGATGGACCAATCGGGGCGATTATCGCAGATGCGAACTCCAAAGGGGAAGTCCGAGGGTACGTTAAAAACCCGCATGTCGATTTTGATTTGAATGCTGAAGGGAAACTGGATGTAGCCCGGGCTGTAGGCACATCAGGCACCCTGAGTGTCGTTAAAGACTTGGGGATGAAGGATCACTTCACCGGACAGGTGCCACTGGTTTCAGGTGAGATCAGTGAAGATTTCACTTATTACTTTGCTAACTCAGAACAAGTCCCATCAGCTGTAGGCGCGGGTGTCCTTGTAGATACCGATTATTCAATCCTCGCATCCGGAGGTTTTATCGTTCAGATGATGCCAGGGGCTGACGAAAAAACCACAAGCGAAATTGAAAAAAGATTGACTGAGATGCCTGCCATTTCCTCATTGGTGAGGGATGGAAACACTCCAGAAGAAATTTTACACACAGTTCTTGGAGAAGAGAATGTCCAAATCTTAGACACCATGCCAGTGAAATTTCAGTGCCGTTGTTCACGTGAACGCGTAGAAGTGGCCATTTCAAGTCTGGGGGATGAAGAAATCCAAAGAATGATTGAAGAGGATCAGGGGGCAGAAGCCAAGTGTCATTTTTGTAATGAAGAATATCTATTTGACGTGCCTGATTTGAATGGATTAAAATCCAATGATTCAGATTCTACCTCATAAAATAAACTTAAGACTTTAATAATAAATGACGGGACTTGTGTTTCGTCATTTATTAGAATCTTATTCAATAGATTTTTTCCGTTAAGAAGATTGAAATGTTTGACAATTGCTTTGATTTTAAGTACATTAGGTTTAAATCCTATAAAAATACTTGGTTTTAGGAGTGGATGTATGAGAATCGTAAACAATATCACTGAATTAGTAGGTCAAACACCTTTGGTAAAATTGAACGGTAGTGCTGAGGATGACAGCGCAGAAATTTATTTGAAATTGGAATATATGAACCCGGGGAGCTCAGTCAAAGATCGTATTGCTCTTTCAATGATTGAAGAGGCCGAAAAAGAAGGTCGTCTGAAGGATGGGGATACGATTGTCGAACCTACGAGTGGAAATACGGGAATCGGCCTGGCGATGGTTGCGGCGGCAAAAGGTTATAAAGCGGTCCTTGTAATGCCGGATACAATGAGTCAGGAACGTCGAAACCTTCTACGTGCTTATGGAGCAGAATTAGTTCTTACTCCTGGTAGTGAAGGAATGAAAGGCGCTATTAAAAAAGCGACTGAATTACAAGATAATCAAGGGTATTTCATGCCTCAGCAGTTTAATAACGAAGCGAATCCTTTAGTACACGAAAAGACGACAGGTCCGGAAATCGTCGAACAAATGGGCGATCAATTGGATGCCTTCGTATCAGGTATCGGCACAGGCGGAACGATAACTGGCGCTGGGAAAGTATTAAAGGAAAAGTATCCTGACATAAAAATTTATGCGATTGAACCAGAAGAGTCCGCCGTTTTATCTGGAGGAGATCCTGGTCCACACAAAATTCAAGGAATCGGGGCAGGTTTCGTACCTGGTATATTAGACACAGAGATTTACGATGAAGTGTACAAAGTCTCTAAAGAAGATTCTTTTGCAGCTGCAAGAGAAGCAGCGAGGAAAGATGGAATTTTAGGTGGAATTTCGTCAGGTTCTGCTATTCACGTAGCTAAGGAAGTGGCGAAAAAGTTAGGAAAAGGTAAAAAAGTTGTGGCAGTCATCCCTAGTAATGGGGAGCGTTATCTATCTACGCCACTTTATCAATTTGAAGACGAAGAATAATACGCTTGATCGTGAGAACTGCACCCGCTTTGGGTGCAGTTTTTTGTTTGTTCAGGAATTTATGAAATAAGCTTCTGTAGGCTTTAGAAAAGTTGTTGGAGTTAGCATGGTGCTTGCGCTAATGATAAGTATCTGAAAATGATGTAAAATAGTGAAAGAGTCATTAACGAAACGAGGGAGCAAGGATGGGCTTTCAACTACAAACAACTAATAAAACATATGACCTGACTAAAGAGACGCTCGTGATGGGAATATTGAATGTGACCCCTGATTCGTTCTCTGACGGAGGTCTTTATTTTGATATAGATAAGTCAGTTAACCAAGCCGTGGAAATGGAAAAGCAAGGAGCTCATATTCTTGATATTGGTGGGGAATCCACACGTCCTGGTCATGCCCCGGTATCCGTGGATGAAGAACTCAGCCGTGTTTTACCTGCTATTGAAGCAATAAAAGGTGTTGTCGGCATTCCGATTTCCATCGATACCTATAAAGCAGAAGTTGCTGAGCAAGCAGTGGCAGCCGGGGCTTCAATCATCAATGATGTATGGGGGGCGCGGAAAGAACCGCAAATGGCCAAAGTGGCAGCCCGATATAAAGTGCCGATCATTTTGACTCATAATCGAACAGACCAAAATTATTCCTCTCTCATTGATGATATGAAAAAGGACTTGGAGGAAAGTATCCAGATTACTAAAGATGCTGGAGTGGATGATGAGAAGATCATTTTAGATCCCGGGATCGGCTTCGCTAAAAGCCAGGAAGATAATCTTGAGGTTATGCGCCGTCTGAAGGATTTCCACGAACTTGGCTATCCGATCCTGTTAGGGACATCCAGGAAGTCTTTTATTGGAACAGTTCTGGACCTGCCTAAGGATAAACGTATGGAGGGGACAGGAGCAACTGTATGTTACGGTGTAGCCCAAGGGGTGCAAATCGTAAGAGTTCATGATGTGAAACCGATCGTAAGAATGACGAAAATGATGGATGCTATGCTCGGAAAGGATGAGACGGATGGATAAAATTTATGTAAACCAAATGGAATTCTGGGGTTATCACGGATTGTTTCCGGAAGAGAATAAATTAGGACAGCGTTTTTATGTTGACCTTGAATTGGAGCTGGATTTGGAACCAGCAGCTCAAACGGATGATATGACCAAATCCATTGATTATGGGGCCATTTATGAAGTGGCGAAGAAGATTGTGGAGGGGAAGGCCTTTCACTTGGTGGAATCAGTAGCTGAGCAAATTGCACAAGAGTTATTTGCACAATTCCTCATGTTAGATGCATGCTTAGTGAAAGTGTACAAGCCTGATCCTCCGATCCCGGGTCATTACAAATCCGTCGCTATAGAAATTCACAGGAGTCGGCCTTCATGAACACTGCTTATATTGCGCTGGGGTCCAACATAGCAAAAAGAGAAGAATTTCTGAAAGATGCTATTACCCTGTTGGATGAACATAATGATATCCAGGTGACCAAAAAGTCATCTGTGTATGAAACGGCACCTGTAGGTTATAAAGAACAAAACGATTTTTTGAATATGGTCATCAAGGTACAGACAAATTTACCGCCTCTTCACTTACTGGACTATTGCCAAGGGATTGAGCAAGAGTTAGGAAGAAAAAGAGTGGTTAAATGGGGGCCGAGAACGATAGACCTTGACATTTTGCTCTATAATCATGAAAATATGAAAGCAGAACGTCTTACGATCCCTCATCCTCATATGCAGGAAAGGGCGTTCGTAATGGTCCCGTTGGCGGACTTGGATGCTGACGTAGTCCTTCCTCATATAAAGCAGACAGTTGCAGAAGTGCTGGGACATCTACCAGCAACGGAAGTAGAAAGCATTAGAGAGTGGGGAAGCGTTTGAGATGTGGATATGTTTCACATGGATCGCTTGCTTCATTTGAAAAATGAAAAAGTGGCCATCATGGAACTGTGAAAACACGCGTCCTCGTACTTGAAATGTCTGAAAGAAAAGGTCCAACCCGCTCATCGTATCAACCAAGCAGAAACTGGAAAGACGATGCTCAACATCCCGTAAGACTTCGTAATGAGATAGAAGTCGGAATGTGAGATCCTTCACCTTTTGAGCGTTGACACGACTTAAGGACTTTTCTATACTAAACCATAGTTAGATACTGCCAGTGCTATGCTGGCAGTTTTTGTTATTGTGACGGTTTGAGCATTAAAATTAATTCAGGGATGGAGTGATAGCAATGACAGAAGAACTCAATGAACACATGCGGGTGCGTCGAGATAAGATGAATGCCCATCGTGAACAAGGCGTTGACCCTTTTGGTGATAAATTCGAGCGTACTGACTATGCAGAAGAACTTAAAGAAAAATATGATCAATATACAAAAGAAGAACTCGAAGAAAAGCAGTTTCCAGCAACAATCGCTGGTCGCATCATGACAAAACGCGGGAAAGGCAAAGCTGGGTTCACTCACATTCAAGATCTTACGGGCCAAATCCAGCTTTACATCCGGAAAGACCGCATCGGTGAAGAAGCATACGAGTTGTTTAATTCAGCTGACCTCGGCGATATTGTCGGTGTTACCGGAGTGATGTTCAAAACAAAAGTAGGGGAACTATCGGTTAAAGCGGATGAATTTCAACTACTTACAAAATCACTTCGTCCACTTCCTGAAAAATTCCACGGCTTACAAGATGTTGAGCAACGTTACCGCCAGCGTTATTTAGATTTGATTACAAATCCTGAAAGCAGAGATACATTTGTCCTGCGAAGTAAAATAATTCAGTCTATGCGCCGTTATTTAGATGGGTTAGGCTTCTTGGAAGTAGAGACTCCTCTTATGCACGGAATTCCAGGAGGGGCGTCTGCTCGTCCGTTTATAACACATCATAATGCTCTGGACATGCAGCTTTATATGCGCATCGCGATTGAACTTCACTTGAAGCGTCTTATTGTAGGTGGACTGGAGAAAGTGTATGAAATTGGCCGAGTTTTCCGTAACGAAGGGATTTCTACACGTCACAACCCTGAATTTACAATGATAGAGCTTTATGAAGCGTATGCTGATTACCATGACATCATGAACCTTACAGAGAACATGGTGGCTCATATCGCTAAAGAAGTCCTTGGCATGACGAAAGTGAACTATAATGATCAAGAAATTGATCTGGAGCCAGAATGGACGCGCCTGCATATGGTAGACGCTATTAAAGAGTACACAGGAGTAGACTTCTGGGAGAAGATGACGGATCAACAGGCTAAAGAGTTGGCTGATGAACACAGCATAGAGATTAAAGAAACAATGACATTCGGTCATATCGTTAATGAGTTTTTCGAACAACGGGTTGAAGAAAAGCTTATACAACCAACCTTTATTTATGGTCATCCGATTGAAATCTCTCCGTTAGCTAAGAAGAATCCTGAAGATGAGCGATTCACAGACCGTTTTGAACTCTTCATTGTTGGGCGCGAGCATGCGAACGCATTCTCTGAACTTAATGATCCGATTGACCAAAGGGAGCGTTTTGAGTCTCAGTTGAAAGAAAGAGAAGAAGGTAACGATGAAGCTCATATGATGGATGAGGATTTCCTGGAAGCATTAGAATATGGAATGCCACCTACAGGGGGGCTGGGCATTGGTATAGATCGTCTAGTGATGCTGCTGACCAATTCACCATCTATCCGTGACGTGTTACTGTTCCCGCAAATGAGGCATCGTGATTAATAAAGAGAGCCCCCGAATTTCACGGGGGTTCTTTTACATTATGAAAGGTCGCTTGGGTGAGTTTCATGATTATGTGATCTTGATAATCGTCAGAATAATTTTTTAATAAAAATAGTCTTGATTTTACTATCACAACCATGGTAAATTATTATTTGTCGCATTAAGAGAGGCGGCGAGCCGCAAACGGCTGACAAAATAATTCATGAAAAGTTGTTGACGATAACGACTAGACATGGTATATTAGTTAAGTCGCTGTTTTGAAGCGGCGCGCAACATTTTGATCTTTGAAAACTGAACGAACCAACCAGTACGTCAAGATATTTCTTCTTATAAAGAAGAGAATTGAAACAAGCACATTCGGTGTGCAAATGAGCAAGTCAAACTAACTTTTATGGAGAGTTTGATCCTGGCTCAGGACGAACGCTGGCGGCGTGCCTAATACATGCAAGTCGAGCGCGGGAAGCGAGTGGATTCCCTTCGGGGGTGAAGCTCGTGGAACGAGCGGCGGACGGGTGAGTAACACGTGGGCAACCTACCTGTAAGATCGGAATAACCCCGGGAAACCGGGGCTAATGCCGGGTAATACTTTTCTTCGCATGAAGGAAAGTTGAAAGATGGCCTCTGGCTATCACTTACAGATGGGCCCGCGGCGCATTAGCTAGTTGGTGAGGTAACGGCTCACCAAGGCAACGATGCGTAGCCGACCTGAGAGGGTGATCGGCCACACTGGGACTGAGACACGGCCCAGACTCCTACGGGAGGCAGCAGTAGGGAATCTTCCGCAATGGACGAAAGTCTGACGGAGCAACGCCGCGTGAACGATGAAGGTCTTCGGATCGTAAAGTTCTGTTGTTAGGGAAGAACAAGTGCCGTGCGAATAGAGTGGCACCTTGACGGTACCTAACGAGGAAGCCCCGGCTAACTACGTGCCAGCAGCCGCGGTAATACGTAGGGGGCAAGCGTTGTCCGGAATTATTGGGCGTAAAGCGCGCGCAGGCGGTTCCTTAAGTCTGATGTGAAAGCCCACGGCTCAACCGTGGAGGGTCATTGGAAACTGGGGAACTTGAGGACAGAAGAGGAGAGTGGAATTCCACGTGTAGCGGTGAAATGCGTAGATATGTGGAGGAACACCAGTGGCGAAGGCGACTCTCTGGTCTGTTTCTGACGCTGAGGTGCGAAAGCGTGGGTAGCAAACAGGATTAGATACCCTGGTAGTCCACGCCGTAAACGATGAGTGCTAGGTGTTAGGGGGCTTCCACCCCTTAGTGCTGAAGTTAACGCATTAAGCACTCCGCCTGGGGAGTACGGCCGCAAGGCTGAAACTCAAAGGAATTGACGGGGGCCCGCACAAGCGGTGGAGCATGTGGTTTAATTCGAAGCAACGCGAAGAACCTTACCAGGTCTTGACATCCTTGGACCACCCTAGAGATAGGGTTTTCCCTTCGGGGACCAAGTGACAGGTGGTGCATGGTTGTCGTCAGCTCGTGTCGTGAGATGTTGGGTTAAGTCCCGCAACGAGCGCAACCCCTAATCTTAGTTGCCAGCATTCAGTTGGGCACTCTAAGGTGACTGCCGGTGACAAACCGGAGGAAGGCGGGGATGACGTCAAATCATCATGCCCCTTATGACCTGGGCTACACACGTGCTACAATGGATGGTACAAAGGGCAGCGAAGCCGCGAGGTGTAGCAAATCCCATAAAACCATTCTCAGTTCGGATTGTAGGCTGCAACTCGCCTACATGAAGCCGGAATCGCTAGTAATCGCGGATCAGCATGCCGCGGTGAATACGTTCCCGGGCCTTGTACACACCGCCCGTCACACCACGAGAGTTGGCAACACCCGAAGTCGGTGAGGTAACCTTTATGGAGCCAGCCGCCGAAGGTGGGGCCAATGATTGGGGTGAAGTCGTAACAAGGTAGCCGTATCGGAAGGTGCGGCTGGATCACCTCCTTTCTAAGGATTTAGAACGGAAGCGTACTTGGTTGGTTGTTCAGTTTTGAGAGATCAAACGATCTTTCAATCTGTGAACCTTGAAAACTGGATAAGGAATCAATAGTGGTCATCTAACGATGACGCTAGTGATGACAAGACATCAAACATCGAAATTGTAATCAACGTCTTTTCACGAAGATAGTTAAGTGAATAAGGGCGCACGGTGGATGCCTTGGTACTAGGAGTCGATGAAGGACGGGACTAACACCGATATGCTCCGGCGAGCCGTAAGTAGGCTTTGACCCGGAGATTTCCGAATGGGGAAACCCACTGTTCGTAATGGAACAGTATCCTATACTGAATACATAGGTATAGGAAGGCACACCCGGGGAACTGAAACATCTAAGTACCCGGAGGAAGAGAAAGCAAATGCGATTTCCCGAGTAGCGGCGAGCGAAACGGAATCAGCCCAAACCAGAAAGCTTGCTTTCTGGGGTTGTAGGACACTCCATCGGAGTTACCAAGGAGGAAGATAGACGAATCGGCCTGGAAAGGTCAGCCAGAGCAGGTAACAGCCCTGTAGTCGAAATCTTTCTCCCTCCGGAGTGGATCCTGAGTACGGCGGAACACGAGAAATTCCGTCGGAATCCGGGAGGACCATCTCCCAAGGCTAAATACTTCCTAGTAACCGATAGTGAACCAGTACCGTGAGGGAAAGGTGAAAAGCACCCCGGAAGGGGAGTGAAAGAGAACCTGAAACCGTGTGCCTACAAGTAGTCGGAGCCCGTTAATGGGTGACGGCGTGCCTTTTGTAGAATGAACCGGCGAGTTACGACCGTATGCGAGGTTAAGCAGCAGAAGCGGAGCCGCAGCGAAAGCGAGTCTGAATAGGGCGAGTGAGTATGCGGTCGTAGACCCGAAACCGTGTGATCTACCCATGTCCAGGGTGAAGGTCAGGTAACACTGACTGGAGGCCCGAACCCACGTAAGTTGAAAATTACGGGGATGAGGTGTGGGTAGGGGTGAAATGCCAATCGAACACGGAGATAGCTGGTTCTCTCCGAAATAGCTTTAGGGCTAGCCTCAGAATAGAAAGTCTTGGAGGTAGAGCACTGATTGGACGAGGGGCCCCTATCGGGTTACCGAATTCAGTCAAACTCCGAATGCCAACGACTTTGTTCTGGGAGTCAGACCGTGGGTGATAAGGTTCATGGTCGAGAGGGAAACAGCCCAGACCGCCAGCTAAGGTCCCAAAGTGTGTGTTAAGTGGAAAAGGATGTGGAGTTGCTTAGACAACCAGGATGTTGGCTTAGAAGCAGCCATCATTGAAAGAGTGCGTAATAGCTCACTGGTCGAGTGACTCTGCGCCGAAAATGTACCGGGGCTAAACACACCACCGAAGCTGCGGATTGATCTTACGATCAGTGGTAGGAGAGCGTTCTAAGGGCCGTGAAGTCAGACCGTAAGGACTGGTGGAGCGCTTAGAAGTGAGAATGCCGGTATGAGTAGCGAAAAAAGAGTGAGAATCTCTTTCACCGAATGCCTAAGGTTTCCTGAGGAAGGCTCGTCCTCTCAGGGTTAGTCGGGACCTAAGCCGAGGCCGAAAGGCGTAGGCGATGGACAACAGGTTGATATTCCTGTACCACCTCCTTTCCGTTTGAACGACGGGGGGACGCAGGAGGATAAGGAGAGCGCGCCATTGGATGAGCGCGTCCAAGCAGTGAGACGGTCGGATAGGCAAATCCGTCCGGCAACGTCAAGCTGTGATGGGGAGGGAAATTTAGTACCGAAGCTCCTGAGTTCACACTGCCAAGAAAATCCTCTAGTGAGGAAAGAGGTGCCCGTACCGCAAACCGACACAGGTAGGCGAGGAGAGGATCCTAAGGTGAGCGGGAGAACTCTCGTTAAGGAACTCGGCAAAATGACCCCGTAACTTCGGGAGAAGGGGTGCTCCTCTGCCGAGGAGCCGCAGTGAAAAGGCCCAAGCGACTGTTTACCAAAAACACAGGTCTCTGCGAAGCCGTAAGGCGAAGTATAGGGGCTGACACCTGCCCGGTGCTGGAAGGTTAAGGGAATGCGTTAGCGTATGCGAAGCGTTGAACCGAAGCCCCAGTAAACGGCGGCCGTAACTATAACGGTCCTAAGGTAGCGAAATTCCTTGTCGGGTAAGTTCCGACCCGCACGAAAGGTGCAACGACTTGGGCACTGTCTCAACGAGAGACCCGGTGAAATTATACTATGTGTGAAGATGCACATTACCCGCGACAGGACGGAAAGACCCCGTGGAGCTTTACTGTAGCCTGATATTGAATGTTGGTACAGCTTGTACAGGATAGGTAGGAGCCTTGGAAGCCGGAGCGCTAGCTTCGGTGGAGGCGCTGGTGGGATACTACCCTGGCTGTACGGACATTCTAACCCAGGACCGTGATCCGGTCCGGAGACAGTGTCAGGTGGGCAGTTTGACTGGGGCGGTCGCCTCCCAAAGAGTAACGGAGGCGCCCAAAGGTTCCCTCAGAATGGTTGGAAATCATTCGCAGAGTGTAAAGGCACAAGGGAGCTTGACTGCGAGACCTACAAGTCGAGCAGGGACGAAAGTCGGGCTTAGTGATCCGGCGGTACCGCATGGAAGGGCCGTCGCTCAACGGATAAAAGCTACCCCGGGGATAACAGGCTTATCTCCCCCAAGAGTCCACATCGACGGGGAGGTTTGGCACCTCGATGTCGGCTCATCGCATCCTGGGGCTGTAGTCGGTCCCAAGGGTTGGGCTGTTCGCCCATTAAAGCGGTACGCGAGCTGGGTTCAGAACGTCGTGAGACAGTTCGGTCCCTATCCGTCGTGGGCGTTGGAAATTTGAAAGGAGCTGTCCTTAGTACGAGAGGACCGGGATGGACACACCGCTGGTGTACCAGTTGTTCCGCCAGGAGCATCGCTGGGTAGCTACGTGTGGTCGGGATAAGTGCTGAAAGCATCTAAGCATGAAGCCCACCTTGAGATGAGATTTCCCTTTGCTTTAAGCAAATAAGATCCCTCAGAGACGATGAGGTTGATAGGTCCGAGGTGGAAGCGTGGTGACACGTGGAGCTGACGGATACTAATGGATCGATGACTTATCTATAGAGATTTCGTTCGTGAAAAGTCGATGTGCATTCGACGATGATGTTTCCTTATCCAGTTTTGAGGGTTTATAAAAAACTTTTATTTTTCCCTTGAAATTTTCACGAAAGGACAATATAATATATCTTGTCCTTGAAAAAAGGTTTGGTGGCGAAGGCGAAGAGGTCACACCTGTTCCCATGCCGAACACAGCAGTTAAGTTCTTCAGCGCCGATGGTAGTCGGGTCGATCCCCGTGAGAGTAGGACGCTGCCAAGCTTTTAATAAAACCCGGAGGATTAGCTCAGCTGGGAGAGCACTTGCCTTACAAGCAAGGGGTCGCAGGTTCGAGCCCTGCATCCTCCACCATTTCTTTTTAAGTTAGCCGGCCTAGCTCAACTGGCAGAGCAACTGATTTGTAATCAGTAGGTTGGGGGTTCAAGTCCTCTGGCCGGCACCATGAGTTGCTTGATGCTAACTTAAAAATGAAAAATCATAGTTTAAAGTGCTTATTACATTAAGAGCCATTAGCTCAGTTGGTAGAGCATCTGACTTTTAATCAGAGGGTCGAAGGTTCGAATCCTTCATGGCTCACCATGTCTTGCGGGTGTGGTGGAATTGGCAGACACGCTAGATTTAGGATCTAGTGCTTCACGGCGTGGGGGTTCAAGTCCCTCCACCCGCACTTTAAGCGGAAGTAGTTCAGTGGTAGAACACCACCTTGCCAAGGTGGGGGTCGCGGGTTCGAATCCCGTCTTCCGCTCCATTAATTTTAATAGAGCTACTTATACGAACAACAAGATTGCGAACATAAATTGTCAAGCCGGGGTGGCGGAATTGGCAGACGCACAGGACTTAAAATCCTGCGGTGGGTTTCCACCGTGCCGGTTCGAGTCCGGCCCTCGGCACCAAAAAACACATATGCGCCCGTAGCTCAATTGGATAGAGCGTCTGACTACGGATCAGAAGGTTAGGGGTTCGACTCCTCTCGGGCGCGCCATTTTAACGGGAAGTAGCTCAGCTTGGTAGAGCACTTGGTTTGGGACCAAGGGGTCGCAGGTTCGAATCCTGTCTTCCCGACCATTCCCAATCAGATGGGGCCTTAGCTCAGCTGGGAGAGCGCCTGCTTTGCACGCAGGAGGTCAGCGGTTCGATCCCGCTAGGCTCCACCATTATTTATTGATCTTTGAAAACTGAACGAACCAACCAGTACGTCAAGATATTTCTTCTTATAAAGAAGAGAATTGAAACAAGCACATTCGGTGTGCAAATGAGCAAGTCAAACTAACTTTTATGGAGAGTTTGATCCTGGCTCAGGACGAACGCTGGCGGCGTGCCTAATACATGCAAGTCGAGCGCGGGAAGCGAGTGGATCCCCTTCGGGGGTGAAGCTCGTGGAACGAGCGGCGGACGGGTGAGTAACACGTGGGCAACCTACCTGTAAGATCGGAATAACCCCGGGAAACCGGGGCTAATGCCGGGTAATACTTTTCTTCGCATGAAGGAAAGTTGAAAGATGGCCTCTGGCTATCACTTACAGATGGGCCCGCGGCGCATTAGCTAGTTGGTGAGGTAACGGCTCACCAAGGCAACGATGCGTAGCCGACCTGAGAGGGTGATCGGCCACACTGGGACTGAGACACGGCCCAGACTCCTACGGGAGGCAGCAGTAGGGAATCTTCCGCAATGGACGAAAGTCTGACGGAGCAACGCCGCGTGAACGATGAAGGTCTTCGGATCGTAAAGTTCTGTTGTTAGGGAAGAACAAGTGCCGTGCGAATAGAGCGGCACCTTGACGGTACCTAACGAGGAAGCCCCGGCTAACTACGTGCCAGCAGCCGCGGTAATACGTAGGGGGCAAGCGTTGTCCGGAATTATTGGGCGTAAAGCGCGCGCAGGCGGTTCCTTAAGTCTGATGTGAAAGCCCACGGCTCAACCGTGGAGGGTCATTGGAAACTGGGGAACTTGAGGACAGAAGAGGAGAGTGGAATTCCACGTGTAGCGGTGAAATGCGTAGATATGTGGAGGAACACCAGTGGCGAAGGCGACTCTCTGGTCTGTTTCTGACGCTGAGGTGCGAAAGCGTGGGTAGCAAACAGGATTAGATACCCTGGTAGTCCACGCCGTAAACGATGAGTGCTAGGTGTTAGGGGGCTTCCACCCCTTAGTGCTGAAGTTAACGCATTAAGCACTCCGCCTGGGGAGTACGGCCGCAAGGCTGAAACTCAAAGGAATTGACGGGGGCCCGCACAAGCGGTGGAGCATGTGGTTTAATTCGAAGCAACGCGAAGAACCTTACCAGGTCTTGACATCCTTGGACCACCCTAGAGATAGGGTTTTCCCTTCGGGGACCAAGTGACAGGTGGTGCATGGTTGTCGTCAGCTCGTGTCGTGAGATGTTGGGTTAAGTCCCGCAACGAGCGCAACCCCTAATCTTAGTTGCCAGCATTCAGTTGGGCACTCTAAGGTGACTGCCGGTGACAAACCGGAGGAAGGCGGGGATGACGTCAAATCATCATGCCCCTTATGACCTGGGCTACACACGTGCTACAATGGATGGTACAAAGGGCAGCGAAGCCGCGAGGTGTAGCAAATCCCATAAAACCATTCTCAGTTCGGATTGTAGGCTGCAACTCGCCTACATGAAGCCGGAATCGCTAGTAATCGCGGATCAGCATGCCGCGGTGAATACGTTCCCGGGCCTTGTACACACCGCCCGTCACACCACGAGAGTTGGCAACACCCGAAGTCGGTGAGGTAACCTTTATGGAGCCAGCCGCCGAAGGTGGGGCCAATGATTGGGGTGAAGTCGTAACAAGGTAGCCGTATCGGAAGGTGCGGCTGGATCACCTCCTTTCTAAGGATTTAGAACGGAAGCGTACTTGGTTGGTTGTTCAGTTTTGAGAGATCAAACGATCTTTCAATCTGTGAACCTTGAAAACTGGATAAGGAATCAATAGTGGTCATCTAACGATGACGCTAGTGATGACAAGACATCAAACATCGAAATTGTAATCAACGTCTTTTCACGAAGATAGTTAAGTGAATAAGGGCGCACGGTGGATGCCTTGGTACTAGGAGTCGATGAAGGACGGGACTAACACCGATATGCTCCGGCGAGCCGTAAGTAGGCTTTGACCCGGAGATTTCCGAATGGGGAAACCCACTGTTCGTAATGGAACAGTATCCTATACTGAATACATAGGTATAGGAAGGCACACCCGGGGAACTGAAACATCTAAGTACCCGGAGGAAGAGAAAGCAAATGCGATTTCCCGAGTAGCGGCGAGCGAAACGGAATCAGCCCAAACCAGAAAGCTTGCTTTCTGGGGTTGTAGGACACTCCATCGGAGTTACCAAGGAGGAAGATAGACGAATCGGCCTGGAAAGGCCAGCCAGAGCAGGTAACAGCCCTGTAGTCGAAATCTTTCTCCCTCCGGAGTGGATCCTGAGTACGGCGGAACACGAGAAATTCCGTCGGAATCCGGGAGGACCATCTCCCAAGGCTAAATACTTCCTAGTAACCGATAGTGAACCAGTACCGTGAGGGAAAGGTGAAAAGCACCCCGGAAGGGGAGTGAAAGAGAACCTGAAACCGTGTGCCTACAAGTAGTCGGAGCCCGTTAATGGGTGACGGCGTGCCTTTTGTAGAATGAACCGGCGAGTTACGACCGTATGCGAGGTTAAGCAGCAGAAGCGGAGCCGCAGCGAAAGCGAGTCTGAATAGGGCGAGTGAGTATGCGGTCGTAGACCCGAAACCGTGTGATCTACCCATGTCCAGGGTGAAGGTCAGGTAACACTGACTGGAGGCCCGAACCCACGTAAGTTGAAAATTACGGGGATGAGGTGTGGGTAGGGGTGAAATGCCAATCGAACACGGAGATAGCTGGTTCTCTCCGAAATAGCTTTAGGGCTAGCCTCAGAATAGAAAGTCTTGGAGGTAGAGCACTGATTGGACGAGGGGCCCCTATCGGGTTACCGAATTCAGTCAAACTCCGAATGCCAACGACTTTGTTCTGGGAGTCAGACCGTGGGTGATAAGGTTCATGGTCGAGAGGGAAACAGCCCAGACCGCCAGCTAAGGTCCCAAAGTGTGTGTTAAGTGGAAAAGGATGTGGAGTTGCTTAGACAACCAGGATGTTGGCTTAGAAGCAGCCATCATTGAAAGAGTGCGTAATAGCTCACTGGTCGAGTGACTCTGCGCCGAAAATGTACCGGGGCTAAACACACCACCGAAGCTGCGGATTGATCTTACGATCAGTGGTAGGAGAGCGTTCTAAGGGCCGTGAAGTCAGACCGTAAGGACTGGTGGAGCGCTTAGAAGTGAGAATGCCGGTATGAGTAGCGAAAAAAGAGTGAGAATCTCTTTCACCGAATGCCTAAGGTTTCCTGAGGAAGGCTCGTCCTCTCAGGGTTAGTCGGGACCTAAGCCGAGGCCGAAAGGCGTAGGCGATGGACAACAGGTTGATATTCCTGTACCACCTCCTTTCCGTTTGAACGACGGGGGGACGCAGGAGGATAAGGAGAGCGCGCCATTGGATGAGCGCGTCCAAGCAGTGAGACGGTCGGATAGGCAAATCCGTCCGGCAACGTCAAGCTGTGATGGGGAGGGAAATTTAGTACCGAAGCTCCTGAGTTCACACTGCCAAGAAAATCCTCTAGTGAGGAAAGAGGTGCCCGTACCGCAAACCGACACAGGTAGGCGAGGAGAGGATCCTAAGGTGAGCGGGAGAACTCTCGTTAAGGAACTCGGCAAAATGACCCCGTAACTTCGGGAGAAGGGGTGCTCCTCTGCCGAGGAGCCGCAGTGAAAAGGCCCAAGCGACTGTTTACCAAAAACACAGGTCTCTGCGAAGCCGTAAGGCGAAGTATAGGGGCTGACACCTGCCCGGTGCTGGAAGGTTAAGGG
Organism: Halobacillus litoralis; assembly: GCF_004101865.1. Lineage (NCBI taxonomy): Bacteria > Bacillati > Bacillota > Bacilli > Caryophanales > Bacillaceae > Halobacillus > Halobacillus litoralis. Next base: position 2,159,060 of record NZ_CP026118.1, on the reverse strand, counting down.
AATGCGTTAGCGTATGCGAAGCGTTGAACCGAAGCCCCAGTAAACGGCGGCCGTAACTATAACGGTCCTAAGGTAGCGAAATTCCTTGTCGGGTAAGTTCCGACCCGCACGAAAGGTGCAACGACTTGGGCACTGTCTCAACGAGAGACCCGGTGAAATTATACTATGTGTGAAGATGCACATTACCCGCGACAGGACGGAAAGACCCCGTGGAGCTTTACTGTAGCCTGATATTGAATGTTGGTACAGCTTGTACAGGATAGGTAGGAGCCTTGGAAGCCGGAGCGCTAGCTTCGGTGGAGGCGCTGGTGGGATACTACCCTGGCTGTACGGACATTCTAACCCAGGACCGTGATCCGGTCCGGAGACAGTGTCAGGTGGGCAGTTTGACTGGGGCGGTCGCCTCCCAAAGAGTAACGGAGGCGCCCAAAGGTTCCCTCAGAATGGTTGGAAATCATTCGCAGAGTGTAAAGGCACAAGGGAGCTTGACTGCGAGACCTACAAGTCGAGCAGGGACGAAAGTCGGGCTTAGTGATCCGGCGGTACCGCATGGAAGGGCCGTCGCTCAACGGATAAAAGCTACCCCGGGGATAACAGGCTTATCTCCCCCAAGAGTCCACATCGACGGGGAGGTTTGGCACCTCGATGTCGGCTCATCGCATCCTGGGGCTGTAGTCGGTCCCAAGGGTTGGGCTGTTCGCCCATTAAAGCGGTACGCGAGCTGGGTTCAGAACGTCGTGAGACAGTTCGGTCCCTATCCGTCGTGGGCGTTGGAAATTTGAAAGGAGCTGTCCTTAGTACGAGAGGACCGGGATGGACACACCGCTGGTGTACCAGTTGTTCCGCCAGGAGCATCGCTGGGTAGCTACGTGTGGTCGGGATAAGTGCTGAAAGCATCTAAGCATGAAGCCCACCTTGAGATGAGATTTCCCTTTGCTTTAAGCAAATAAGATCCCTCAGAGACGATGAGGTTGATAGGTCCGAGGTGGAAGCGTGGTGACACGTGGAGCTGACGGATACTAATGGATCGATGACTTATCTATAGATATTTCGTTCGTGAAAAGTCGATGTGCGTTCGATGATGATGTTTCCTTATCCAGTTTTGAGGGTTCACCTCAAACTTTATATTGATGTGGTGGTGAAGGCGAAGAGGTCACACCTGTTCCCATGCCGAACACAGCAGTTAAGCTCTTCAGCGCCGATGGTAGTCGGGTCGATCCCCGTGAGAGTAGGACGCCGCCACGTCATTTGAAAGAAACCAGAAGTTAATCCTTCTGGTTTTTTCTATATCTGTACGTTTATACATATATATTAAGAAAGGAGGGGCACATATGGATTGGACTTATTTCTTCCATGAAGATATTCTATTATTCATATTCAGGCTTTTTTTTGCATTGATTTTATCAGGTCTTATCGGTTTTGAAAGAGAAGTGAAGAATCACTCTGCAGGTTTTAGAACGCATATTCTCGTAGGTGTAGGAGCATGTTTAATGATGCTGCTCTCTCTTTACGGCTTTGAGGAATTTATAGATGAATATGATCAAGTGCGCTTTGATCCTGCACGTATACCTTCTTATGTTATCAGTGGCATCGGTTTTCTTGGAGCCGGGACAATTATCGTGAATGGAATGACAATCCGGGGTCTTACGACTGCTGCTTCTATATGGACAGTAGCAGGGATCGGTTTGGTGGTAGGAGCCGGTATGTATGATGTAGCAACTGTGACAACAATTTTAGTTTTATTAAGTCTGGTATTCCTGAACAAGGTAGAAAAGGAAAAGTTCAATGGCAACCGAAAGAATGTTTTCCATTTTACAATCGATAAAGATCTCCAGATTAATATCGTTCTGGCGGTATTTGACCGTTTTGGTTTGCATGTTAGAAAATTTGATATTGTCGCATTGGATTCTGAGAAAAAGAAGATTGTAATAGAGCTGGATAAACATCAGGATTTTGATCGTACAGCACTTTTAGAGCAATTGATCGATATAGAGGGTGTCCAGCAATTTGGCCATCGTTCCTAACTGCACAGTGAAACTGTGCAGTTTTTTTGTTTTATTTCATAATGAAAAGGGGAAACATATAAGATATGAACTTCATAAACAATTTAGTTGCGTGACAAAAATAAATGAGTATAATAAAATTAAAGTCAAAGATAGTCAAAGTCAAAAGAGGGGGAGGGACAATGCGGAATATATCAGACATCATAGAAGATTATTTAAAAGGTATTTTAGATGAAAATCATCAGGCGGTAGAAATCAAACGTAGTGAAATTGCAGAGCGGTTTCAATGTGTACCGTCTCAAATCAATTATGTGATTAAAACACGGTTTACTGTGGAAAAAGGTTATATAGTAGAAAGTAAGCGTGGAGGAGGCGGGTATATCCGCATCAGCCGCGTCCAACATCGTAAGGATTCAGACATGATTTCAGAAGTGATGGAGTTGATCCACCCTCGTGTCTCTCAAACTAAGGCTATAGATATTTTGGCAAGACTTGTTGACTATGAAATCATTACAGCACGGGAAGGTAAGCTTATGGAAAGTGTCATTGACCGTGATGTACTTGCATTTCCTTTACCGTTAAGGGATGAAGTAAGGACGCGGATTATGACCGCAATGCTGTTCACCCTTAAATATAAATGTTGAGAGGGAAGGGAGAGGTTCATATGGAGTGTCAGGAATGCCACCAGCGTCAAGCGACAGTACATTTGACTCAAGTGGTCAATGGTCAAAAGTCAGAAGTCCATGTGTGTGAAAAGTGTGCGAAGGAAAATGGGTACATGAACTATGGAGAAGAGAACTTTACTTTGAATGACCTCCTTTCAGGTCTTTTTCATTCTGAAGCGCCTTCCCCCTTGAAAGATAAAAGTTCGCAAGCATACCCGAAAAAAACACAATTGAAATGCTCGAATTGTGGTCTGACCTATGAAGAATTCGCACGCATCGGTAAATTCGGTTGTGCGGAATGTTACCAAACGTTTGATGAACGATTGAATCCGATATTGAGGCGAGTTCATAGCGGAAACACAAGCCATGATGGTAAGATTCCTAAACGTGAAGGCGGCAATCTGCATCTGAGAAAAGAAGTGGAAGAATATAAATTAAATCTTCGACAATTAATTGAGCAGGAAGAATTCGAAGAGGCAGCGAAAGTTAGAGATAAGATCAGATTTCTGGAGGGCCAACTTCATAAAGGGGAGGATGGTGATGAGTAGTGTCTTTACAGCAATTTATGAATGAGGCGATCAGTCCTTGGATGAAACAAGAGGGTCCAGATAGCGATATTGTCATGAGCAGCCGCATACGTCTTGCTCGTAACTTCTCACAATATCCTTTCCCGATCATAGCTTCTGAGGATTCGTTAGATAAGGTTTTAGATTTCTTCAGTCAAGAATTCAAGAAGCGATCCTTTAGAGATTATAAAGATTTTGAAATGGTCCAAATGAAAGCATTACAACCAATTGAAAAAAGAGTTCTTGTTGAGAAACATTTGATCAGTCCTCACCTTGCTGAAAAATCGGATAAATCAGCAACACTTATTTCTCAAAATGAACAAGTTTCTATAATGATTAATGAAGAAGACCATATTCGCATACAGTTATATTTCCCAGGCTTTCAGTTGGATCAAGCTTTAGAGCAGGCCTCTCAACTTGATGATTGGCTTGAAGATAAAATTGATTACGCGTTTGATGAAAAGCGCGGTTACTTGACTTCATGCCCTACAAATGTAGGTACGGGGATGAGAGCGTCGGTGATGATGCATCTCCCTGCTTTATCCATGACCCAGCAAATCAATCGTATGACTCCAGCCATCAATCAACTTGGATTAGTGGTAAGGGGCATTTATGGAGAAGGTAGTGAAGCAGTCGGGAGTATTTTTCAAATTTCGAATCAAATCACTTTAGGTAAATCAGAAGAGGATATCGTGGAAGATTTGCACAGTGTCGTCAAACAACTGATTGACCAGGAGCGACGTGCAAGGGATGCTCTTATGAGGGGATCCGGCATTCAATTGGAAGACCGTATTTTTCGCTCCTATGGTGTTTTGAAGAATAGTCGAATCATAGAGTCTAAGGAGGCAGCTAAATGTCTATCTGACTTACGCTTAGGAATTGATTTAGGTTTCATAGACCATATTCCACGCACTATTTTAAATGAATTGATGGTTTTGACTCAGCCTGGGTTTTTACAACAATATGCTGAAGCTACGCTAAACCCTGAGGAAAGGGATATACGAAGAGCTTCTTTAATCAGAGAACGACTTCAATTAGAGAGTGAAGAATAATTGTTAGGAGGGAATGTCCATGATGTTTGGGCGATTTACAGAAAGAGCACAAAAAGTATTGGCGCTAGCTCAAGAAGAAGCGGTGCGTTTAGGACATAACAATATTGGTACAGAGCACATTTTGCTTGGATTAGTAAGTGAAGGTGAAGGGATTGCGGCCAAAGCATTGACTGCCCTTGGTCTCGAATCTTCAAAGATTCAGCAAGAAGTGGAAAAGCTGATTGGAAAAGGGGAGAAAGTTTCTCAAACCATCCATTATACGCCTCGTGCTAAGAAAGTCATCGAACTGTCTATGGATGAAGCACGTAAACTTGGACACTCTTATGTCGGCACAGAGCACATCCTCCTCGGCCTTATTCGTGAAGGGGAAGGCGTTGCAGCTAGAGTATTAAATAACCTTGGTGTAAGTTTAAATAAAGCACGTCAACAAGTGTTGCAGCTACTTGGCAACAATGAGTCTACAGGTGGACAAAATCGCCGTGGAGGCAGCTCAGGAGCTCAGGCTGCTAATGCGAATACACCTACACTTGATTCATTGGCGCGTGACTTAACAGCAATTGCCAAAGAGGGTAACATTGACCCTGTCATCGGCCGAAGCAAAGAAATCGAACGTGTTATTCAAGTGTTGAGCCGTCGTACGAAAAACAACCCGGTTCTTGTCGGTGAACCTGGTGTTGGTAAGACGGCAATTGCAGAAGGGCTTGCTCAGCAAATCATGAACAATGAGATACCTGAAATCTTACGTGACAAACGTGTAATGACGTTGGATATGGGAACAGTTGTTGCAGGCACAAAATACCGTGGCGAATTCGAAGATCGATTGAAGAAAGTCATGGAGGAGATTCGTCAAGCTGGCAACATCATCTTATTCATTGATGAATTGCATACTTTGATAGGGGCTGGAGGAGCAGAAGGTGCTATCGATGCGTCCAACATCTTAAAACCTTCTCTAGCACGTGGAGAGTTGCAATGTATCGGAGCGACCACGCTTGATGAATACCGTAAATATATTGAAAAAGACGCAGCACTAGAGCGCAGGTTCCAACCGATTCAAGTGGATGAGCCGAATCTTGAAGAATCCGTACAAATTTTACAAGGACTCCGTGACCGTTATGAGGCACACCACCGTGTAACAATTACGGACGATTCCATCGATTCAGCTGTCCGATTCTCCGATCGTTATATTACGGATCGTTTCCTTCCGGATAAAGCGATTGACTTGATTGATGAAGCAGCATCGAAGGTCCGCTTACGCTCCTACACGGCTCCGCCGAACCTGAAAGAGCTTGAGCAAAAGCTTGAAGAGGTTCGTAAGGAGAAAGATGCAGCCGTTCAAAGCCAAGAGTTTGAAAAAGCTGCTTCGCTTCGCGATAGTGAACAACGTTTGAGAGATGAATTGGAAAAAACGAAAGATGAATGGAAAGAAAAGCAAGGGCAGGAAGACTCTGAAGTCACAGTAGAGGATATCGCCTCAGTTGTATCTACATGGACAGGTGTCCCTGTTTCTAAAATGACCAAAGATGAAAGTGAGCGCTTGCTTCATTTGGAAGATACGCTTCACAATCGTATAATTGGCCAGGATGAAGCAGTCAAAGCGATTTCTAAAGCGATTCGACGCGCCCGCGCTGGCTTGAAAGATCCGAAACGTCCAATCGGTTCCTTCATCTTCTTAGGACCTACTGGTGTAGGTAAAACAGAGCTTGCCCGTGCACTGGCGGAGAGTATGTTTGGTGAAGAAGACGCCATGATCCGGATCGACATGTCTGAATATATGGAAAAACACAGCACATCACGCCTTGTAGGATCACCTCCAGGCTATGTCGGCTATGAAGAAGGCGGACAGCTGACAGAGAAAGTTCGCACCAAACCATACTCTGTCGTCCTTTTGGATGAGGTTGAAAAAGCCCACCCAGAAGTCTTCAACATTTTACTGCAAGTACTTGAAGATGGGCGTTTGACTGATTCTAAAGGACGCGTGGTCGATTTTCGTAATACCGTATTGATCATGACTTCCAACGTAGGTGCGCAAGAGCTGAAACAGAATAAATATCTAGGATTCTCTATGGGTGAAGAGAACCAGGATTATAAAGATATGAAATCTAAAGTTACCGATGCACTTAAGAAAGCATTCCGTCCAGAATTCTTGAACCGTATCGATGAAACAATCGTCTTCCATTCCTTAGAAAGAAAACACATGAACGACATTGTGACGTTAATGGCAGAAGAGCTGAGAAAACGTCTGCTTGAACAAGAAATTGACTTCACATTATCAGATGAAGCGATTGAGCATATTGCCGAGTCAGGGTTCGACCCTGAATACGGAGCCCGTCCGCTTCGTCGATCCATCCAGAAAAATGTGGAAGATTTATTATCTGAAGAGCTCTTAAAAGAGAATATCGCTAAAGGGCAAAAAGTGACGATCGATGTGGATGATGAAAAGAATTTCGTTGTTCGCAAGCAAGAAGAGTCATCTTCAACGAACTGAATAAACGTCACTTGCAAGTGATAATCTGAAAATCGGAAGGTGTTTTGCCTTCCGATTTTTTTCTTCTTCCGCTATGATTTAAGCAAGAGTAATTTAATACAAATGATATGACTATGAAACTTATTCACAATCTTTTTCGTATAAACTTATAAGAATAGAGGCGTTTATCTTGGCAAAAAGAAAAACAAAATTCGTTTGCCAGGAATGTGGGTATGAGACACCGAAATGGATGGGGAAATGCCCAGGGTGTCAGCAATGGAATACACTTGTTGAAGAAATGAGTGCACCAGCGGCGAATTCACGTCATGTATTCCAGACAAGCTCCACTTCCGCAACTACGAAACCAGAAAAAATAACAGAGATCAAATCTGATAAAGAACCCCGCTTACCTACTGACATGCCTGAATTTAACCGCGTGCTTGGTGGTGGGATCGTGGCCGGCTCACTGGTTTTGATAGGTGGTGATCCGGGTATCGGGAAATCAACCTTACTCCTTCAAGTGTCTGCACAGATTGCCAGAAAGGATTTTCCAGTCTTATATATATCTGGAGAAGAATCTTCCAGGCAGACGAAATTGAGGGCAGAACGGTTGAAAATAACTTCAGATGACCTGTACGTATTATCAGAAACCAATCTACAAGATGTAAGTAATCAAATTGAAAACATAAATCCGAAATTCGTCGTCATCGATTCAATCCAGACGATTTTCAAGGAAGATGTCACGTCTGCGCCAGGGAGTGTTTCTCAAGTAAGAGAGTGTACAAGCCACTTGATGAGGCTGGCAAAAAATAAAGGGATTCCAATTTTCATCGTTGGGCATGTTACTAAAGAAGGCTCCATCGCGGGTCCAAGGCTGCTGGAACACATGGTGGATGCAGTTCTTTATTTTGAAGGTGAAAGGCACCATACCTTCAGAATCTTAAGAAGTGTGAAGAACCGCTTCGGAAGTACCCATGAGATGGGCATTTTCGAAATGAAAGAGAAAGGATTAGAAGAAGTCCTGAACCCTTCTGAAATCTTTTTAGAGGAACGGTCCCAGGGTGCGGCTGGATCGATTGTGGTCGCTTCAATGGAAGGTACACGCCCTGTCCTGGTCGAAATCCAAGCACTTATTTCACCGACTGCTTATGGGAATCCCAGACGTATGGCTACCGGCTTGGATAATAGTCGTGTTCCCTTACTGATGGCCGTTTTGGAGAAAAGAGCTGGACTTCTTTTACAGAACCAGGATGCTTATGTGAAAGTGGCAGGAGGAGTGAAGCTGGATGAGCCTGCCATTGACTTGGCCGTAGCGATCAGTATAGCTTCAAGCTTCCGTGATCAGTCATCAAACGGTGATGATGTCGTTGTCGGCGAAGTCGGTTTGACAGGTGAAATCCGGAGAGTCGCAAGGATTGAACAAAGGGTACAGGAAGCGGCGAAATTAGGATTCAAGCGTGTCATCATCCCGAAGAAGAATATAGGTGGATGGACACCGCCTTCTGATATTGAGGTGATTGGTGTCAGTACTGTACAGGAAGCGATGAAGGTCACATTGGGGGACGCATAAATGGAATGGCATGAAATGAAAGAAAACGGAATCGGAGAAATCCTTAAACTTGTGGCACCCGGGACGCCGTTACGAGATGGAATTGATAACGTCCTCCGGGCGAAGACGGGTGGCTTGATAGTACTGGGCTACGGAGATGGCATGCGTGACCTTGTTGATGGCGGGTTCCATATCCAATCCGATTTCACCCCTGCTCACCTCTATGAATTAGCGAAAATGGATGGAGCGCTCATTTTGAACGATGAAGGCACGAAGATTCTTTTTGCGAATGCCCAATTGATGCCTGACCCGGAGATCATATCAACAGAAACAGGAATGCGTCACCGGACTGCTGAACGGGTAGCTAAACAAACAGGAGCACTTGTAATTGCCATTTCACAGCGGCGCAACGTCATAACGCTTTATAAAGGGTCACTGCGATATTCTCTTAAAGATATTGGGGTCATCCTGACGAAAGCTAACCAAGCGATTCAAACATTAGAGAAGTATAAAAATGTCTTAGATCAAAGTGTGACGAATCTTGGGGCCATGGAATTTGAAAATATGGTTTCCTTTTCTGAAGTGGTGCAAGTGGTCCATAGGGTGGAAATGGTGTTACGGACGAAAACGGAAATTCTGAACTATGTAAATGAATTGGGGACGGAAGGAAGGCTGATTCAACTTCAATTAACTGAACTCGTATCCAATATTGAAGAAGAAGCGAGCCTCTTGCTGAAAGACTATAGTAAGCGTCCGGATTATGAGCCGTATTATATTTTAAAGAAGATGCAGGAGGTTTCAAATACAGAATTGCTGTCAGATGAGCATGTCCTGAAACTGCTAGGCTACTCACCAAATGTCAAGATGACTGATGCGATCCACCCGCGTGGTTACAGGATTCTTAGTAGAATCCCGCGGCTCCCTCCTTTGATCATCTCTCATTTGGTGGAAAAGTTCGGCACATTGGATGACTTGATCCAAGCATCTCCTAAGAAATTAGTAGAAGTGGATGGAGTGGGAGAAATAAGAGCAATGAAAATCAGGGATGGCTTAGACCGCATCCAGGAACAGCTGTTCGTAGATCGACATATTTAAGAAAATTGACTTATTTAAATGCTTTGTGATATGATGATTGTTTTGTCGATTGACTTAAATTGGAAGTTATGCTAAGTTAGAAACCATCATTCCTTTTTTATATGGTTAATGGTTGTTAGGTTTGGTCATACTGTGATTGAGGAGGTGAATACAAGTGCTTAAACGAATTGTACAGTTGTTTATTGTTATAACCGGTGGGACGATCGGTTACCTCTATTTTCCAGAGCTGTTTACAACCATGGGGCTTACTTGGCAGAATTGGATTCAATCTGTTATGGGGGCCGTACTAGGAGCACTTATATTATTTTTATTAACTTTTTGGGTCGTGGATTATATTGTGGACTTTCTACGATGGGTGGAAGACACTTTAGTCCGGGCACCGGTAGCTGATTTGTTATTCGGTAGTCTAGGTCTGATTGTCGGTCTAATTATTGCTTATTTGATCAATATCCCTGTACAAGATATCCAGATTCAAGTAGTTAACCAGGTTGTACCGATCTTTTTGACATTTTTACTAGGTTACTTCGGTTTTCAAGTAGGATTCAAGCGTAAAGATGAATTCCTGAATTTAGTTTCGAAAAAAGAGAAGAGTCTCGAAGGGGAAGGATCTTCCCAAGAGAGCTCCAGTCTTGATCCTGCTTTAATTCCAAAACGTAAAATTCTTGACACAAGTGTAATTATCGATGGCCGGATTGCGGACATCTGCGAGACGCACTTTCTAGAAGGTACGATTGTGATCCCTCAATTTGTACTTGAAGAATTGCAGCATATTGCAGATTCTTCTGATGGGTTGAAAAGAAACCGCGGCCGCCGTGGATTGGACATTCTTAATCGTCTGCAGAAAGACCTCCCTGTAAACGTGGAGATTTACGAAGGTGATTTTGAGGAAATCCAGGAAGTGGATAGTAAACTTGTGAAATTAGCCAAGGTTATGAATGGTATCGTCGTTACAAATGATTTCAATTTGAACAAGGTGTGCGAGTTTCAAAATGTACAAGTCTTGAATATTAATGATCTCGCAAATGCTGTTAAACCAGTAGTTCTTCCAGGGGAAGAGATGAAGATTCAAGTCATTAAGGATGGTAAAGAGCAAAATCAAGGGGTTGCCTACCTGGACGATGGAACAATGATCGTCGTTGAAGAAGGTAAAGACTATATCGGAAAGACAATCGATGTCGTTGTCACGAGTGTCTTACAGACTTCGGCTGGCCGAATGATTTTTGCGAAACCGAAATCACTTGAAAAAGCCTTGTAAAAACGGTATAAACAAATAGAGAATGACAAAAGTGATAACAAGTGTGTTATCGCTTTTGTTGTTTTATAAAGTTATTATTTATAAGCCGAAATCAGCTTAGGATGGATATTATGACAAACTACACAGCTATTATACTGGCGGCTGGCCAAGGGAAGCGGATGCTGGCGGGTCGTAATAAGCAGTTTTTAATGATTGATCAAAAGCCGTTGATCATTCATACTCTGTCCATTTTCGATCTGGATGACTGGTGTAAAGAAATTGTGCTCGTAACGAATGAAAAAGAACGCTCTGAAATGGAACAGCTTTTCATCGACTACCCGATAAAGAAAGACATCCGTTTAGTAGATGGGGGAGCAGAAAGGCAGGATAGTGTTTTTGCGGGTTTATCTGCGGTGCACAGAGTCGAGCTTCCTGTTTTCATCCATGATGGCGCACGTCCATTTGTCTCCAGGGAACTTTTACATGAATTAGCTGAAACGACGTCTGAAAAGGAAGCAGCGCTTTTGGCTGTGCCGGTTACAGATACTATTAAACAAAGAACAGGGGAGCGTTTAACAACCCTGGATCGAAATTCTCTGTGGGCCGCGCAGACTCCTCAGTCGTTTTCTTTTCCATTGATATATGAGGCGCATCAACAAGCCAAAACACGCGGATACTATGGCACAGATGATGCCTCTTTAGTTGAGCGTTTAAATAAAGAAGTCGCTATTGTAAAAGGGAGTTATGAGAATATAAAATTGACGACGCCTGAAGATTTACATAAGGCGGAAGCGTATTTGAATAATCAACGTAATGGAAAGGTAGATGATTTCCCTATGTTTCGTATCGGCCAGGGCTATGATGTTCATCAATTGGCAGAGGGGCGCCCGTGCATAATCGGCGGTATAGAAATTCCTTATGAAAAAGGATTGTTAGGCCATTCAGATGCAGATGTATTACTTCATACTATTGCTGATGCCTGTTTAGGAGCCATCGGAGAAGGGGACATCGGCAAACATTTTCCGGATACAGCCCCTGAATTCAAAGATGCTGATTCAGGTGAACTCCTACAGCATGTGTGGCAGCTTGTTTCAGATCGTGGATACTCACTAGGAAATATCGATTGTACAGTCATTGCTCAAGCACCGAAGATGGCACCTTACATCGAACAGATCAGAGAAAATGTTTCAAGTCTGCTAAGCACAGAAAAAAGTCGGGTAAATATAAAAGCGACAACTACTGAAAAATTAGGGTTCACTGGCCGTAAAGAAGGAATTGCTGCACAAGCTGTCGTCCTATTGCAAAATAAACAGCAATAGTAAGCAAAAAATGATAAAATAAGTCAAGGATATAGACCGGAAACAGGAAAGGGGAACGATTATGTCAAACGAAGTTCGTGTGCGCTATGCGCCAAGTCCAACAGGGAACCTCCACATAGGTAATGCGAGAACTGCCCTGTTCAATTATCTGTATGCTAAAAACGCGGGTGGTAAGATGGTGATCCGTATTGAAGATACAGATGAAAAGCGAAATGTAGTAGGAGGAGAACAGAGTCAGCTCAATTACCTGAAATGGTTAGGGGTCGAATGGGATGAAAGTGCCGATTTAGGTGGTGAATATGGACCTTACCGCCAAATGGAACGACTTGATATTTACAAAAAACACGTAGATGAATTGCTCGAACGCGGGCTTGCTTATAAATGTTATATGACGTCTGAAGAACTGGAAGCTGAACGTGAAGCCCAGATGGCCCGCGGAGAAGCACCTAAATATTCAGGGGCTCACCGTGACCTGACCGAGGAACAAGTTTCCCAGTTTGAAGCGGAGGGTCGCGAACCGAGCATCCGTATTCGTGTACCAGAAAACCACACCTACACCTTCAATGATATTGTTAGAGAAGATATCACCTTCGAATCCAGTGACTTTGGAGATTGGGTCATCGTTAAGCAAAACGGGACACCCACTTATAACTTCGCTGTAGCGATCGACGATTACATGATGGACATCACTCATGTACTACGCGGGGAAGAGCATATCTCTAACACTCCTAAGCAAATGATGGTTTATGAAGCTTTTGGATGGGAGCCGCCTAAGTTTGGCCACATGACCCTGATCCTTAATGAAGACCGTAAAAAATTAAGCAAACGTGATGAGCATATTCTGCAATTTATCGAACAGTATAAGAATCTTGGTTACTTGCCAGAAGCTTTGTTCAACTTCATCACTTTGCTCGGATGGTCACCGGTAGGCGAAGAAGAGATCTTCACACAGGAAAAATTGGTTGAAATCTTTGATGCAGATCGTCTGTCTACATCTCCGGCTGTGTTTGATGCAGCGAAATTGAAGTGGATGAACAATCAATACATCAAAGCTTCGGATTTTGAAAAAGTAGTCGACCTTGCTCTTCCTCATTTAGTGGAAGCCGGGCGTTTACCTGAAGGGATGACAGAAGAGGACCGCAAATGGGCCAGGGAATTGATTGGTCTTTACCAGGAGCAATTGAGCTATGGTGCTGAAATCGTAGAACTCACGGATTTGTTTTTCAAACAAGAAATTGAATATAATGATGCAGCGATGGAAGTATTAGAAGGTGAACAAGTGCCAGAAGTACTTGAAACTTTCAAGGAAAATCTCCAGGAGCTAGAAGAATTCACACCAGAAAATATCAAAGCTCAAATAAAAGCAGTGCAAAAGGAAACTGGCCACAAAGGTAAGAAACTGTTCATGCCCGTTCGAGTAGCTACCACTGGACAGACTCATGGACCGGAGCTGCCGAATGCGATTCATTTACTTGGTTTAGAGACAGTAACCGTCCGCTTAAACGATGTATTGAATAAATTACAAGCTTAATTCGTTCACATACGGGAGATAATATCATATAGTAGAGATACCTATACGAAACGTTGATGAGGAGAAGTAAAAGATCCCTCTCTTACCCAGAGAGAATCACCTTTGGCTGGAAGTGATTCTAAGAGAAATCTTTGAAATGCACCTCGGAGTCTTTGGCTGAATGTAGTATGCTGAAGCGGGTACCTTCCGTTAGCAAGGGTGAAGTGGGGAAAGAGAGCTTATTATTTCCCAAACAGAGTGGAACCACGCCTGACGCGTCTCTGTGCCAATGTGCACAGGGGCGCGTTTTTTATCTGATGAACCGCTTTGTTTCAAATGAAGGAGGGGAGCAAGTATGGGGCTTTTAAAAATGTTTAAAGAAGATGTCGATGTGGTGTTCGACCAGGATCCTGCTGCTCGTTCTTATATTGAAGTGATATTGACATATTCCGGTTTACACGCCATTTGGTCGCACCGGGTGGCTCATGCTTGTCACAAGCGGAAGTTTTTCTTTTTAGCAAGGATCATTTCACAATTAAGCCGATTTCTGACTGGGATTGAAATTCATCCTGGAGCGAAAATAGGGCGCCGATTTTTTATCGACCACGGCATGGGGGTCGTCATTGGAGAAACGTGTGAGATAGGTGACAATGTTACGATCTTCCAAGGAGTAACACTTGGGGGAACGGGAAAAGAAAAGGGAAAAAGACATCCGACACTTTTGGATAATTCATTGGTAGCTACAGGGGCGAAAGTGCTCGGATCTATCACCATAGGGGAGCATTCCAAAGTGGGCGCAGGCTCTGTTGTCTTGAAAGACGTTCCCGATAATTCAACTGTTGTGGGGATACCGGGGCACGTCGTCATTCAAGATGGAAAGAAAGTTCAGAAGAAAGATTTGGATCACCACAAATTGCCTGACCCGGTTTATGACCGCCTGGACTATCTCGAGAAAGAGATCAGCCAGCTACGTGAAGAACTAAAAGAAGAAAAAGGAGTGAACCAGAATGGCTATTAATATATATAACACTTTGACTCGCAGAAAAGAGCCGTTTCAACCACTGGAAGAGGGTAAGGTGAAAATGTATGTATGCGGGCCTACAGTTTATAACTATATTCATATAGGGAATGCCCGCCCCGCCATCGTTTTCGATACAGTCCGCCGTTATTTTGAGTATCGTGGTTATGACGTCCATTATGTGCTCAACTTCACAGATGTAGATGACAAATTAATCAAGGCTGCTAACGAAATGGGGGAAGGTGTCACAGATATTGCCAACCGTTTCATCACAGCTTATAAAGAGGATGTCGGGGCCCTCGGGGTCAAAGAAGCTGTCGATCACCCTCGAGTGACTGAAAACATGGATGAGATCATCAGCTTCATCAATGGTTTGGTAGAGAAAGGTTATGCATATGAAGCGGGAGGAGATGTCTATTTCCGCACCCGTTCTTTTGACAATTATGGGAAGCTGTCCCAGCAATCCGTCGATGAACTTCAATCAGGAGCACGAATTGAAGTGGGAGATAAAAAAGAGGACCCTCTGGATTTCACTTTATGGAAAGAAGCAAAAGATGGAGAAATATCCTGGGATAGTCCGTGGGGCGGCGGACGTCCTGGTTGGCACATTGAGTGCTCGGCTATGGCTAAAAAATATTTAGGGGAAACGATTGACATTCATGCAGGAGGTCAAGACCTCACCTTCCCACACCATGAAAACGAAATCGCCCAATCTGAAGCTCACAACGGGCAGTCTTTCGCCAAATACTGGATGCATAACGGATACATCAATATCGATAACGAGAAAATGTCTAAATCCTTAGGAAACTTCATTTTGGCTCATGACCTTGTGAAGAAACATGACCCACAAGTCATTCGGTTCTTCATGTTGAGCGTACAGTATCGACATCCGATCAATTTCAGCGATGAATTGCTAAAAGGTGCGAAGAGCAGCTTCGATCGTATTAAAAATGCCTACGAAAACATCAAACATCGTAAACAGACAAGTTTAAGCTTGGACGACGGGCAAAGTGCTTGGATCACTAAAATTGATGGGTTCAAAGAACAATTCATCAAAGAAATGGATGATGACTTTAATACAGCGAATGCTATCTCAGTGTTATTTGATTTAACTAAGAATGCCAACCTCTACTTGCAGGAGCAGCAAACACACCATAAAGTGCTGGAGGCGTTTGAGAGAACATTTGAAGAACTTACTCGTGTTCTTGGACTTGAACTTGTGGTTCAAGATGAATTATTGGATGAAGAAGTCGATGCTCTTATCGAAGAACGTAAGCAAGCTCGAAAAGACCGTAACTTTGAAAGGGCAGACCAAATCCGTGATGAATTGAAAGATAAAAACATCATTCTAGAGGATACGTCTCAAGGGACGAGATGGAAGCGGGGCTGAAGATATGGCTATGACAAACGTCAAACAGATGAAAAGTCTCGCTCTCGCCTATATGGGCGATTCCGTCTACGAGCTTTATGTGCGACACCACCTTTTAAAGTCCGGAGAAGTCAAGCCGCAACACCTTCATCAGGCTGCCGTTCAATTCGTATCGGCTGTCTCTCAAGCAAAGGTCGTTCAGGTTTGGCAAGAAGAGAAGTTGCTGACAGAGGAAGAAGAAGGGGTGCTCCGTCGAGGGAGGAATGCGAAATCAGGTTCCGTTCCGAAGAATACGAATGTACAAACCTATCGTTATTCCACTGCTTTTGAAGCGGTGTTAGGATTTCTTTATTTATCAGGTCAAACAGAACGGCTGGAAACACTCATCAACCATGCGATAAAAAATGTAGAAGAAAGGAGCGGAGTATAAATGAATACAGAATGGATCATTGGGAAAAACCCTGTCCAGGAAGCCATACGGTCCGGGCGGGCGATTAATAAAGTGATGGTGTCTGAGCACCTTCAATACCAAGCTTATAAGAAACTGGGACAACTAGCGAAAGAACAAGGTGTACTTGTTCAAAAGGTACCGAAGAAAAAAATAGACCAATTGGTGGATGGGAACCACCAGGGAATTATCGCTTCTGTAGCAGCTTACGATTATAGCGATTTGGATGATTTATTTGCAAAAGCGGAGGAAAAGGGAGAGGCTCCTTTCTTCATCATTTGTGACGAAATCGAAGACCCTCACAACTTAGGATCGATTTTAAGGACAGCGGATGCGAGTGGAGCACATGGTGTCATCATTCCGAAACGGCGTTCTGTTGCTTTGACAGCTACTGTCGCTAAGACATCAACCGGAGCTATTGAATATATCCCTGTAGCCAGGGTTACGAATTTAGCTCGAACGATTGATGAATTGAAAGAACGTTTTGTCTGGGTGGTCGGTACAGATGCAGCTGGGACTGAGGATTACCGTCAGCTTGACGGAAAGATGCCGATCGCACTCGTTATTGGAAGTGAAGGTCGAGGCATGAGCCGCTTGACGAAGGATAAATGCGACTGGACTGTGAGTTTACCCATGGCAGGAGAAGTTACCTCCCTGAATGCTTCTGTTGCTGCCTCTCTACTGATGTATGAAGTCTTCAGGAAGCGTAACCCTGTTGGTGAATAACTTATGAATGTTTTAATAGTCGATGGATATAACATGATTGGTGCATGGCCGGAACTTCAAAAGTTGAAAGAAGCAGAGCTCGGCCAAGCCCGTGATCTGCTCATAGAGATGATGGCTGAATACCAATCATATACCGGGGATCGGATTATGGTAGTTTTTGATGCTTACCACGTCCGGGGAGTTGAAAAAAAGCGGAAAAATTATAAAGTTGAAGTTATTTTCACAAAAGAAAATGAGACAGCTGACGAACGGATCGAAAAATTGGCAGGTGAGTTGAATGATGTGCGCACACAAGTATATGTGGCAACCTCGGACTATGCTGAACAAAGGACAATTTTCGGACAAGGGGCCTTTCGTAAATCCGCCCGTGAACTTTATATTGAAGTGAAAAACATAGAAAACCAGATTGAAAAGGACGTAGAGAGCCATAATCAAATCCAATATCAATCGAAGATACCGATAAAAAAAGAAGTTAGGGAGCTCTTTGAGAAATGGCGCCGAGGAGATAAATAATTCTGACAACTTGTTGACGCTTATCAAAAACTTGCTGTATAATATTTCTATATTGAGGTAGCACGGTCGGAGGGATCCTGTGTGAGCATCTTACAAACAGAGAAAAGCACCAGCGAGTTGGATCTTAGCCAGCTTGATGACGAGGCAGTCGTAGAACTAATTAACCAAGGTCAGGTCCAAGCGCTCGATTATTTAATCAATAAGTACAAAAATTTTGTTCGCGCTAAAGCTCGAACATACTTTCTTATTGGTGCAGATCGTGAGGATATTGTGCAAGAAGGTATGATCGGTCTTTATAAAGCCATTCGTGATTATAGAGAGGGGAAGCTCTCTTCTTTCAAAGCTTTTGCAGAATTATGTGTCACCCGTCAAATTATTACCGCAATTAAAACCGCCACTAGACAGAAACACATCCCTTTGAATTCCTACGTTTCTTTGGACAAGCCTATTTATGATGAAGAGTCGGATCGAACGTTGCTTGATGTCATAGGTGGTTCAAAGTCAATCGACCCACAAGAATTAATTGTAAACAAAGAAAAATTTTCTGACATGGAAGAGAAGATGTCGGAATTGTTAAGTGACCTGGAAAAAGAGGTCCTCACCCTTTACTTGGACGGGCAATCCTATCAGGAAATTTCGGCAGAACTGGATAGACACGTAAAATCTATTGATAACGCTTTACAACGTGTGAAGCGGAAACTCGAGAAGTATTTGGAAATCAATGAAATCACTCTATGAATGTCAGATTGACAGCCCCCGGCAAGAGTGCTACATTTAGTAAGTATGTAAACCTCGAAGAATGAGGGGACGGAACGAATGCGAAAAAAAATTATACTATCCTGTACGGAATGTTTAAGTCGAAACTACAGTTCATATAAAAATCAATCCAATCAGTCCGAACGTTTTGAGGTCCGCAAGTTTTGTAAGAAATGTGGATCGCATACGTTACATCGTGAGACGAAATAGAGAAGGAAGCCGGCAGGCGCAAATTTGGGGGTATTACAGCATGTTTAAGTTTTTCAAGAATGTAGCTCGAGAGATGAAGAAGGTGAGTTGGCCTAAGAGTCAGGAATTGACTCGATACACGATCACTGTTCTTTTCACCGTGGCTTTCGTAGCTGTATTCTTTGCTATTGTAGATCTCGGGATTTCTCAGGTGCTTGAACTCATCGCTAAAGAATAGTAGAGTGGTTTTTATGCTATAATAGGAGATAGACTTACAAAAACCCGTTCAGCGGGTTTTTTCATGTTGGAATAATTTTAAAAACTTTAAATATAAGGGAGGGAAGGGCAAGCACTTGTCCTATCATAATGGAAAAAAGATGGTATGTTGTACACACCTATTCAGGTTATGAGAACAAAGTGAAAACGAACCTTGAGAAGCGTGTTGAATCTATGGGAATGGAAGATAAGATCTTCCGTGTCCTTGTCCCTGAGGACGAAGAAGCAGAGATAAAAAATGGAAAAAGGAAAATCGCTAAGAAGAAAGTGTTTCCTGGTTATGTGTTAGCTGAGATGGTCATGACAGACGACTCTTGGTATGTCGTACGCAACACACCGGGTGTGACTGGATTCGTAGGATCTACTGGATCCGGCTCAAAGCCGATCCCTCTCCTGGAAGAAGAAGTCGAAACGGTTCTTAAACGTATGGGCATGAACGAACAACCGAAAGCAGAGATAGACTTTGAGGTGAAGGAAAGCGTTAAGGTGACCGAGGGGCCGTTCGCCAACTTCACAGGTGCGATCGAGTATATCGATACTGACAAACAGAAAGTGAAAGTTCATGTCAACATGTTCGGCCGTGAAACCCCGGTAGAGTTAGACTTTACTCAAATCGAAAAATTATGATTTTTCTATTCCCCCTTGCATAATGGAAATAAAGATGCTAGAATTTTTATGTTCTATATGCGCCCCGGCGAGAGGGGCTATTGCTTAGCGCAATGAGTGGGAGGGGTAGAACCCTATTACCACATCACGGACTTTAAGGAGGTGTGTCTCGTGGCTAAAAAAGTTATTAATGTAGTAAAGCTTCAAATCCCTGCGGGTAAAGCAAACCCAGCGCCACCAGTAGGACCGGCACTAGGTCAAGCGGGTATTAATATCATGGGTTTCTGTAAAGAGTTTAACGCTCGTACCCAGGAAGAAGCTGGTACGATTATTCCAGTTGAAATCACGGTTTATGAGGACCGTTCCTTTACATTCGTTACAAAAACTCCACCTGCTGCTGTTCTTCTCAAGAAAGCGGCTGGAGTCGAGTCAGGTTCTGGTGAACCGAACCGTAACAAAGTAGCTTCTGTGAAGCGCGATCAAGTTCGCGAAATCGCAGAAACTAAAATGCCTGATTTGAACGCTGCTGACGTTGAAGCTGCAATGCGTATGGTCGAAGGTACTGCGCGCAGCATGGGAATCACAATCGAAGACTAATCCCACAGCGTCATTTGGAGATAGGAAAAGGTTGCGGAAATGGAGCTTGTGACTCTTTCGCAACCTTTATTCGTGGGAGGAAAATCCGTTAAAACCACAACGAGGAGGAAATTAATAATGGCTAAAAAAACGAAAAAGCAACAAGAACTTCAAAAGCTTGTTGAGCGTACAAAAGCTTATGATGTACAAGAAGCGATCAAGCTTGTTCAAGAAACAGCTAAAGCAAACTTTGATGAAACTGTCGAAGCAGCATTCCGTTTGGGTGTAGACCCTAAGAAAGCGGACCAACAAATCCGCGGTGCAATGGTGCTTCCGCATGGTACAGGTAAATCACAGCGTGTGCTTGTCTTTGCTAAAGGTGAAAAAGCTAAAGAGGCAGAAGCAGCAGGTGCTGACTACGTAGGTGAACAAGACCTGATCAACAAAATCAACCAAGGCTGGTTCGATTTTGATGTCGTAGTAGCTACTCCTGATATGATGGCTGAAGTTGGTAAATTGGGCCGTGTGCTTGGACCAAAAGGTCTTATGCCAAACCCTAAAACAGGCACTGTAACCTTTGAAGTTGAAAAAGCAGTAAATGAAATCAAAGCAGGTAAAGTTGAATACCGCGTTGATAAAGCTGCTAACATCCACGTTCCGATCGGAAAAGCATCTTTCGATCAGGAAAAACTGGCTGAAAACTTCGCAGCTATTACAGACACGCTTGTTAAAGCTAAGCCTCAAGCATCTAAGGGGACTTATATGCGTAACGCTGCTGTTTCATCTACGATGGGACCTGGAATCAAAGTAGACGTTTCTGGTTACACGAAGTAATAAATTTATTGTTGACTTTCCGCTACCAGCATTATATAATTAGTAGCGTTGTATAAATGAATACGTTGTACCGTAGACAGCAGGTGTGGTAAGCCACTTAATTTCCTGCCGAGGTGTGTGAATAAATAGAGCAGCGCTGATCTGCCCTGTTCTATCATACGTACCTCCATGTCTGCATGGAGGTACTTTTTATTAATAAAACCTTCAAGCGGTATGATGAAAAGTCAATAGGAGGTGGAACGATGAGCAGTGTTATCGAACAAAAGAAGCAGGTTGTATCTGAGTTGGCTGACAAGTTCCGCAATAGTAAATCTGCTGTACTAGTAGATTACCGCGGTCTTGATGTATCAGAAGTTACAGAACTTCGAAGTCAATTGCGTGAAGCGGGCGTTGAGTTCAAAGTGTATAAAAACACAATGACGCGCCGTGCTGTAGACGAAGTTGAACTTAGTGAGCTTAATGAAGTGCTTCAAGGCCCGACAGCCTTGGCATTCCATGAAGACGATGCAGTAGCACCGGCAAAAATTCTTAACAACTTCGCTAAAGATCACGATAACCTTGAAATTAAAGGTGGAGTAGTTGAAGGACAAGTTGCAACTCTTGAACAAATCAAAGAACTTGCAAACCTTCCAAACTACGAAGGTCTTGTATCTATGTTCCTAAGCGTACTACAAGCGCCTATCCGCAACTTCGCATATGCTACGCAGGCGATCGCGGATCAAAAAGAAGAAGAAAGCGCGTAAGTTAGCGTTCGTTTAAATTATATCCATTAAATCTAAGGAGGAAATTTCTCATGTCTAACGAACAAATTATCGAAGCGATCAAAGAAATGTCAGTTCTTGAGCTTAACGACCTAGTTAAAGCAATTGAAGATGAATTTGGTGTATCTGCTGCAGCTCCAGTTGCTGCTGGCGCGCCTGCTGCAGGTGGCGAAGCTGCTGAAGAACAAACTGAATTCAACGTAATGCTAGAATCTGCTGGAAGCTCTAAAATCAAAGTGGTTAAAGCAGTACGCGAAATCACTGGTCTTGGTCTTAAAGACGCGAAAGAGCTTGTTGATGGAGCTCCAAGTGCAGTTAAAGAAGGCATTGCTAAAGAAGAAGCTGAAGAGATCAAATCTCAGCTTGAAGAAGCAGGCGCAACTGTCGAACTTAAGTAAGAGAATTCCTAAAGTAAAGCTCGCTGATTTATCGGCGGGCTTTCTTTTTCTTAACGATAAAAAAAGAAGGTGTTCGGTTTATGTCGGAGCATTATTACTCAAAGAAAACATCAACAGATAGTGAAGAAAAAACGTGGGCCTTCCAGTTAAGGGGTCATGAATTTGAATTCACGACGGATCACGCTGTTTTCTCTAAGCGGGAAGTGGACTTTGGTTCGCGCTTGTTGGTCGAAGCTTTTCTTGCACCGGATGTAGATGGAGATTTTCTTGATTTAGGTTGTGGCTATGGCCCGGTCGGACTGGCCATAGCTAAAGATTTTGACAATCGACACGTAATGATGGTCGATGTGAATGACCGCGCATTGAATTTAGCTCGCAAAAATGCAGTTGAAAATGGCATAACGAATATTACTGTGCAGGAGAGTGATCGGTTGCAGGGGGTAAAGGATCGTCGATTTGCTTCTATTATAACGAATCCTCCTATACGCGCAGGGAAGAAAGTCGTCCATATGATGTTTGAAGAGGCGAAAGAAGCTTTGCTTGAGCAAGGAGAGCTTTGGGTAGTCATTCAGAAAAAACAAGGGGCGCCGTCTGCTAAACAAAAGTTAGAAGAGTTGTTTGGTAATGTAGATGTGGTAGAAAAGCAAAAGGGATATTACATCCTGAAGGCTATAAGGTTTGACTAGCCCTATCAGTTGTGCTAGTATTGAAAAATGCCAATGTGTCTGAACGCTGTCAAGTCTTTTTTTAGCAATCATGTATAAAAAAGATGATAGATGTCCAGAATGGTAAAATCGAACACTGAAAGTAAATGAGGTTTTTATGTATGAAAAGCCTTTTTCTTTTTTGTCTAACGTTAGAGAGAAATGAAGAATCACCATTTGCTCTAAGGCGAATGTTTAAATAGTGCTTGTGGCAAGATCAACCGCAAGCCTGTTCGGCATGTCTTGCCGAACCCTTTTTTCGTTATTAATATGCTTGATTTGAGGGGTGAATCAGTTGACAGGTCAACTAGTTCAATATGGACGACACCGCCAGCGCAGAAGTTATGCACGCATCAGTGAAGTATTAGAGTTGCCGAATTTGATTGAAATTCAGACAGCTTCCTACCAATGGTTCTTGGAAGAAGGTTTGAAAGAAATGTTCCAGGATATTTCTCCAATCGAAGACTTCACAGGCAATTTATCATTGGAGTTTGTAGACTACAGCCTTGGCGAACCAAAGTATCCAGTCGATGAGTCAAAGGATCGCGATGTAACATATAACGCACCACTTCGTGTGAAAGTACGTCTATTAAACAATGAGACGGGCGAAGTGAAAGAACAAGAAGTATTCATGGGTGATTTCCCACTGATGACAGACACAGGTACCTTTGTAATCAATGGTGCTGAACGTGTTATTGTTTCTCAGCTTGTTCGTTCTCCAAGTGTGTACTACAACAAAAAGATTGATAAGAACGGCAAGAGAGGATATACCGCTACGGTTATCCCTAACCGCGGAGCATGGTTGGAGTTTGAAACTGATGCAAAAGACGTGGTTCATGTTCGTATCGATCGTACGCGTAAATTGCCAATCACCGTTCTATTACGTGCAATAGGTTTCAGCACAGATCAGGAAATCATTGATTTGATCGGTGATAACGAATACCTTAAGAACACGTTGGAAAAAGACAATACGGAAAACACAGAAAAAGCTTTATTAGAGATTTATGAGCGTCTGCGCCCTGGTGAACCACCAACGGTAGAAAACGCGAAAAGCTTAATCGTTTCCCGTTTCTTTGATCCGAAACGCTATGACCTAGCTAGAGTCGGACGTTATAAAATGAACAAAAAGCTTCATATCAAAGATCGTTTGTTCAACCAGACATTGGCGGAAACGTTAGTGGATGAAGAAACCGGCGAAGTCATCGCAGAAAAAGGCGATAAAATCGACCGCCGTCTCTTAAACAAATTGATACCTCATTTTGATGATGAAGAGGGGAATTTAGGCGAGGAATCATTGGAACCGGCTGAGGGTGTTCTTGAAGAACCAATTCAAGTCCAGTCCGTTAAAATCGTCGACCCCACAGATCCAGAAGGTGAGCGCTCTATCAATGTGATCGGCAATGCAAATATTGACCGTGACGTGAAGAATATCACTCCAGCCGACATTCTTTCTTCTATCAGTTATTTCTTTAACTTGTTGCACAATGTGGGTGGAACAGATGACATCGACCATCTAGGTAACCGTCGTCTTCGTTCAGTCGGAGAACTCCTTCAAAATCAATTCCGTATTGGTTTATCCCGTATGGAGCGTGTGGTTCGTGAACGTATGTCTATCCAAGACACTTCCTCAATCACACCGCAACAATTGATTAATATCCGTCCTGTGATTGCATCCATCAAAGAGTTCTTTGGTAGTTCGCAACTTTCACAGTTTATGGATCAGACGAACCCTCTTGCAGAATTAACGCATAAGCGCCGTCTTTCTGCATTAGGACCCGGTGGTTTGACTCGTGAACGTGCAGGCTTTGAAGTTCGTGACGTACACTATTCCCACTACGGTCGTATGTGTCCGATTGAAACTCCTGAGGGTCCAAACATCGGTTTGATTAACTCTCTATCATCGTACGCAAAAGTAAATGAATTTGGTTTCATTGAAACACCGTATCGTCGTGTCGATCCGGATACCAATAAGGTAACGGCCCAAATCGATTATCTCACTGCAGATGAAGAAGATAATTACGTGGTGGCGCAGGCAAACGCGAAGCTTGAAGATGACGGTGCCTTTACCGATGAAGAAGTCATCGCCCGTTTCCGCGGTGAGAATACAGTCGTGAATCGTGATCGTTTAGATTACATGGACGTTTCTCCGAAGCAGGTTGTATCTGCGGCGACAGCGTGTATTCCTTTCTTGGAAAACGATGACTCCAACCGTTCCCTAATGGGTGCAAACATGCAGCGTCAAGCAGTACCGTTGCTTAAACCGGATGCACCACTTGTAGGGACGGGCATGGAATATGTATCAGGTAAAGACTCTGGTGCTGCTGTCATTTGTAGACACGAGGGAGTCGTCGAACGTGTGGAAGCGAAAGAAGTTCGCGTCCGTCGTATTGCCGAGGTGGATGGCAAAGAGGTAGAAGGAGATATAGACCGCTACCGTTTGCAGAAATTCATCCGTTCTAACCAAGGGAGCTGCTATAACCAACGTCCGATCGTCTCTAAAGGCGACCGCGTCAAGCAAGGGGAAATCCTTGCTGATGGACCTTCTATGGATATGGGAGAACTCGCTCTTGGTCAAAATCCACTTGTCGCATTCATGACATGGGATGGTTACAACTACGAGGATGCCATCATCATGAGTGAGCGTCTCGTGAAAGATGACGTATATACTTCTATTCATATAGAAGAATACGAATCAGAAGCTCGTGATACTAAGCTTGGACCGGAAGAAATCACACGTGACATCCCAAATGTCGGTGAAGATGCCCTCCGCGACTTAGATGATCGAGGTATTATCCGTGTCGGTGCAGAAGTAAGTGATGGTGATCTTCTTGTAGGTAAAGTAACCCCTAAGGGTGTAACTGAATTATCTGCCGAAGAACGACTATTACACGCTATCTTCGGTGAGAAAGCACGTGAAGTTCGCGATACTTCTCTACGTGTGCCACACGGAGCAGGCGGAATCGTTCTTGACGTCAAGATCTTTAACAGAGAAGACGGGGACGAACTTCCTCCAGGTGTCAATCAGTTGATTCGTGCTTATATCGTTCAGAAGCGTAAAATCTCTGAAGGTGACAAGATGGCCGGACGTCACGGTAACAAAGGTGTTATTTCTAAGATTCTTCCAGAAGAAGATATGCCTTTCCTACCAGACGGTACACCGGTTGATGTCATGTTGAACCCACTTGGTGTTCCATCTCGTATGAATATCGGTCAGGTACTAGAATTGCACATGGGTATGGCTGCTCGCTTACTTGGAGAAAGAATCGCTACACCGGTTTTCGATGGTGCGCGAGAGGAAGACGTATGGGAGACATTGCAGGAAGCTGGTATGTCTCGTGATGCGAAAACGATCCTTTATGATGGACGTACAGGAGAGCCGTTTGACAACCGTGTATCTGTTGGTGTCATGTATATGATTAAACTTGCACACATGGTTGATGACAAACTTCACGCACGTTCTACTGGGCCGTACTCACTAGTTACGCAACAGCCACTTGGTGGTAAAGCCCAATTCGGTGGACAACGTTTTGGTGAGATGGAGGTATGGGCACTAGAGGCTTATGGTGCTGCCTATACACTTCAAGAAATCTTGACAGTGAAATCGGATGACGTTGTTGGACGTGTGAAGACGTACGAAGCGATTGTCAAAGGTGATAATGTTCCAGAGCCGGGAGTCCCTGAGTCTTTCAAAGTTCTGATCAAAGAACTTCAAAGTCTTGGAATGGACGTTAAGATTCTATCTGGTGATGAGCAAGAGATCGAAATGCGAGATATCGAAGAAGAACAGACCAAAGAATCCGAGAATTTGAACTTAGACGATTAAGATAGAAACACTGCTGTAGTTCGTGTTCTAAGCTTAGGGTAGAACGTGGATACTAAAAGGGAGGTAGGCCCCTTGCTAGATGTAAATAACTTTGAGTATATGAAAATCGGCCTGGCTTCACCGGATAAGATTCGTTCTTGGTCCTACGGTGAGGTCAAGAAGCCAGAAACCATCAACTATCGTACGTTGAAACCAGAAAAAGACGGGTTATTCTGTGAGCGTATTTTCGGTCCGCAGAAGGACTGGGAATGCCATTGTGGAAAATACAAGCGTGTCCGCTATAAAGGTGTCGTTTGTGACCGTTGTGGTGTTGAAGTAACTAAAGCGAAAGTACGCCGTGAGCGCATGGGGCACTTAGAATTAGCTGCCCCTGTCTCTCACATTTGGTACTTCAAAGGTATCCCTAGTCGAATGGGTCTTGTATTAGACATGTCCCCTCGAGCACTAGAGGAAGTCATTTATTTTGCCGCTTATATTGTAACGGAACCTGGTGAAACGGCTCTTGAGAAGAAGCAGTTGCTATCTGAAAAAGAATACCGTTCCTACCGTGAGAAATTCGGTCAAGGTTTCCAAGCTGCTATGGGGGCAGAAGCCATCCGTAAACTGCTTTACGATATTGATTTGGACGGGGAAGTAGATACACTGAAAGAGGAACTCAAGACAGCTCAAGGTCAACGTCGTACACGTGCAATCAAACGCCTTGAAGTGCTTGAATCGTTCCGTCACTCAGGAAACGAACCTTCATGGATGATCCTGGAAGTTCTGCCGGTTATCCCGCCAGAATTACGGCCAATGGTTCAACTTGACGGTGGCCGTTTCGCGACATCTGACTTGAATGATTTGTACCGTCGAGTAATCAACCGTAACAACCGATTGAAGCGTTTGTTGGATCTAGGTGCGCCGACGATCATCGTGCAGAATGAGAAGCGTATGCTTCAAGAAGCTGTCGATGCTCTTATCGACAATGGCCGCCGCGGTCGTCCTGTTACAGGACCAGGAAACCGTCCACTCAAATCCCTTTCTCACATGTTGAAAGGTAAACAAGGTCGTTTCCGCCAAAACCTTCTAGGTAAGCGTGTAGACTATTCCGGTCGTTCGGTTATCGTTGTCGGTCCATCCCTGAAGATGTATCAGTGTGGACTTCCGAAAGAAATGGCGCTGGAATTGTTCAAGCCATTCGTAATGAAAGAACTCGTCGCACGAGGGTTAGCCCATAATATCAAATCTGCGAAGCGTAAGATTGAGCGTGTCCATCATGAAGTTTGGGATGTTTTAGAAGATGTCATCAAAGAACACCCTGTTCTGCTGAACCGTGCACCGACACTGCACCGTTTAGGAATCCAGGCTTTTGAACCGACACTTGTCGAAGGTCGCGCGATCCGTTTGCACCCGCTTGTATGTACAGCATATAACGCTGACTTTGACGGGGACCAAATGGCCGTGCACGTACCACTATCTTCAGAAGCTCAAGCTGAAGCTCGTATCTTGATGCTGGCTGCTCAGAACATCCTTAATCCTAAGGATGGAAAACCAGTCGTTACGCCTTCCCAGGACATGGTATTAGGAAACTATTACTTGACCTTGGAGCGTGAAGGTGCAATTGGTGAAGGAATGTTCTTCAAAGACTTGAATGAAGCATTGATGGCGTATCAAAATGGCTATGCCCACCTTCACACACGTGTGGCTGTACAAGCTAGTTCATTGAATAATGAGACATTCACAGAGAAACAGAACAGGCAGCTTCTTCTGACTACGGTCGGTAAGTTGATTTTCAATGAAATGCTGCCGAATTCTTTCCCTTATATCAATGAACCGACGAAAGAAAACTTAGAGATTAAAACACCTGACCACTACTTTGTGGAAAACGGTACGAATATTCGTGATGAGATTGCTAAACGCGAAGAGGTTTCTCCATTCAAGAAAGGTATCTTGGGAGACATCATCGCTGAAGTCTTCAAACGTTTCTCTATTAGTGAAACGTCCAAGATGCTCGACCGTATGAAAGACCTTGGATTCGCTTACTCCACTAAGGCGGGTATCACAGTAGGTGTATCCGATGTTGTCGTACTTCCAGAGAAACAGAAAATTCTTGATGAAGCTCAAGAAAAAGTCGACAGAGTTCTGAAACAATTCCGTCGTGGTCTGATTACAGAAGAAGAACGTTACGATCGTGTTATTGAAGTTTGGTCCGGAGCTAAAGATGATATTCAAAACCGTCTGATGAACTCATTGAATCCGCGAAATCCAATCTTCATGATGAGTGATTCAGGAGCACGTGGTAACGCATCTAACTTTACGCAGCTTGCAGGTATGCGTGGTCTGATGGCCAACCCGGCTGGTAGGATCATCGAACTTCCAATCAAATCAAGTTTCCGTGAAGGTCTGACAGTACTTGAATACTTCATCTCGACACACGGTGCACGTAAAGGTCTAGCCGATACCGCGCTGAAGACAGCTGACTCAGGTTACCTGACACGTCGTCTTGTAGACGTGGCGCAGGATGTCATTGTACGGGACGACGACTGTGGAACGGACAGAGGATTACCGGTCTCCGCTCTTAAAGAAGGTTCAGAGGTAATAGAACCGTTGCTCGATCGCTTGATCGGACGTACATCCTTCCAAAAAGTCACACATCCTGAAAGTGGTGCTGTACTTGCTGAAAGGAATGAAGTGATTTACGAAGATAAAGCTCGACAAATTGTTGAAGCAGGTATCGAGAAGATTGTCATCCGTACTGCATTCACATGTAATACGAAGCACGGCGTCTGTAAGAAGTGTTATGGCCGTAACTTGGCAACTGGTGATGAAGTTGAAGTTGGTGAGGCAGTTGGAATTATTGCTGCACAATCCATCGGTGAACCAGGTACCCAGCTTACAATGCGTACCTTCCACACAGGCGGTGTAGCCGGAGACGATATTACACAGGGTCTTCCACGTATCCAGGAGATCGTAGAAGCGCGTAATCCGAAAGGTCAGGCTGTTATAACTGAGATCGACGGAACTGTTCATGAAGTTAATGAAGTGAAAGAAAAACAGGAAATCCTCGTTCAAGGTTCTGTTGAGTCAAGATCTTATACAGCTCCATACGGTGCACGTATGAAAGTGTCTGTGGGTGATGAGGTTAAAGCTGGTGAACCACTCACAGAAGGTTCAATTGATCCTAAAGAATTGCTGACCGTCAAAGGGCTTGATGGTGTTCAGGAATACTTGCTTAAAGAAGTACAGAAAGTTTACCGCATGCAAGGGGTAGAAATTTCCGACAAACACGTCGAAGTAATGGTTCGTCAAATGCTTCGTAAAGTACGTGTCCTTGACTCCGGAGATACGGATGTACTTCCGGGCTCACTTCTTGAAATCCACCAATTCAAAGAGGCTAACCAAAAAGCCCTTATCGAGGGTGGACAACCAGCAGTCGGCCGTCCGGTTATCCTTGGTATCACCAAAGCGTCACTTGAAACGGATAGCTTCTTATCCGCAGCATCCTTCCAGGAAACTACACGTGTCCTGACAGATGCAGCCATCAAAGGTAAGCGCGATGAATTGCTAGGACTGAAAGAAAATGTTATTATCGGTAAGCTTGTTCCAGCAGGTACCGGTATGACACGTTACCGGAAAATCCAAGCTCAGTCTGAAGCAAAGCAGCAAGAGGTTCCATCAACTACTGAGGAAGTCACACACTCCTAAATAAATAAGCTTAGATGATAACAAAGGGTAAAAAAGAAGGAAGCACTAAAAAACTCACCCAAATGCAGTTGACATGCATTTGGGTGAGTGATACTATAATCAAGGTGCTTCCATTTATCCTTGTTACTTTGGAGGATATGAAGATGTCTTATGAAAAAGTAGCACAGGCTAAGTCCGATATAATCATTGGAACCAAACAGACACTTAGAGCCATGAAGAATGGTGAAGTGGATGAAGTCATAACGGCAGACGATGCAGATCAGTCGATGACACTAAAAGTAGCTAAACTGGCCAAGCAACTGAATATTCCCCATACAAGAGTTTCTTCAATGGAGGAGCTTGGGAATGCATGTGGTATTGATGTTGGCGCGGCTACAGTGGCGATAAAGCAATAAAGTTTTGGCGTTAAAGCGCGAAAGCTTTGTTTTTTGCCTTTTTATGAACCACCTGGATGTGTGGTATTAAAAATGAAGGGAGGATACAAACATGCCAACAATAAACCAATTGGTACGTAAAGGACGCGTGAGCAAAACGAAACAGTCAAACTCTCCAGCTTTGAACAAAGGTTACAACAGCTATAAGAAGCGTATGACTGACCTTTCTTCTCCACAAAAACGTGGTGTTTGCACACGTGTTGGTACAATGACACCTAAGAAACCGAACTCTGCCCTACGTAAGTATGCACGTGTTCGTCTAACCAACCAGCTTGAGGTTAACGCCTATATCCCTGGTATCGGCCACAACCTACAAGAGCACAGTGTTGTTCTTATCCGTGGCGGTAAAGTCAAAGACTTGCCAGGTGTGCGTTACCACGTTGTACGTGGCGCTCTTGACACAGCAAGTGTTGAAGGACGTATGCAAGGCCGTTCTAAATACGGTACGAAGAAACCTAAAGCTAAAAAATAATCGATATGCAGATATCGCTTAAATAATTTCTCTAAGGAAGGGAGGGGAACATATGCCACGTAAAGGTCCAGTAGCTAAACGTGATGTGTTACCAGATCCGATGTACAACTCTAAGCTTGTCACTCGCTTGATTAACCAAATCATGGTTAACGGTCAGCGCGGGAAAGCTCAAAAAATCCTTTATAAATCTTTTGAACTAGTTCAAGAGCGTAGCGGAAATGAAGCTATGGAAGCTTTTGATCAAGCGATGAAGAATGTAATGCCAGTATTGGAAGTACGTGCTCGTCGTGTAGGTGGTTCCAACTACCAGGTACCTGTTGAGGTTCGCCCAGAACGTCGTCAGGCTCTAGGCTTGCGTTTCATTGTTAACTATGCGCGTCTACGCGGAGAGAAAACAATGGAAGAACGCTTGGCTAACGAAATTCTAGATGCAGCTAATAACACTGGTGCATCAGTGAAGCGTCGTGAAGAAATGCACAAGATGGCAGAAGCGAACAAAGCATTCGCTCACTATCGTTGGTAATCACCAAAAAAATAAATGTTCAATCAGGAAGGAGAAAGATTCATGGCTAGAGAGTTCTCCTTGGAAAAGACTCGGAATATCGGGATCATGGCTCACATCGACGCTGGTAAAACAACGGCGACAGAGCGTATTCTTTTCTACACAGGACGTATCCACAAAATTGGTGAAACTCACGAAGGAGCTTCCCAAATGGACTGGATGGAGCAGGAACAAGAGCGCGGAATCACAATCACTTCCGCCGCTACGACTGCTCAGTGGAAAGATCACCGTATCAACATCATCGATACTCCAGGACACGTAGACTTCACTGTTGAGGTTGAACGTTCCCTGCGTGTACTTGATGGCTCTGTGGCTGTACTTGATGCTCAGTCAGGTGTTGAGCCTCAAACAGAAACAGTGTGGCGTCAAGCTACCACTTATGGTGTTCCACGTATCGTATTTGTAAACAAGATGGACAAAATTGGTGCTGACTTCATTTACTCCTTAGGCACATTGAAAGACCGCCTTGGAGCAAACGCAGCAGCTGTCCAACTTCCAATAGGTGCAGAAGATGAATTCGAAGGAATCATCGATCTTGTAACAATGGAAGCTTACTATTATATGGACGACTTAGGAACTCGTGCAGAAGCACGCGAAATTCCTGAGGAGTACAAAGAGCAAGCTGAAGAGTACCGCGGCAAACTTGTAGAATCTGTAGCGGAACTTGATGAAGACTTGATGATGCAATACCTTGAGGGAGAAGAAATCACTAACGAGCAGCTTAAAACGGCAATCCGTACAGCTACTCTAGGCGTTGACTTCTATCCAGTATTCTGTGGTTCAGCCTTCAAAAACAAAGGTGTTCAACTTCTGATTGATGGTGTTATCGATTATCTGCCATCTCCATTAGATGTGCCTCCGATTGAAGGACATGTACCTCAAACAGATGAAGGTGTTGTACGTAAGGCAGACGACAAAGAGCCTTTCTCTGCATTGGCCTTTAAAGTCGCTACAGACCCTTATGTTGGTAAACTGACTTTCTTCCGTGTTTACTCTGGTACACTAAGTGCCGGTTCTTATGTGAAGAACTCTACGAAAGATAAGCGTGAGCGTGTAGGTCGTATCCTGCAAATGCACGCCAACTCTCGTGAAGAGATTTCCACTGTTTACGCAGGGGACATTGCAGGTGCCGTAGGTCTTAAAGATACTGGTACAGGTGATACAATTTGTGATGAAAAGAGTCTTGTTATTCTTGAATCCATGGAATTCCCTGATCCGGTTATCTCTGTCGCTATCGAACCTAAGTCTAAAGCTGACCAAGACAAGATGTCTATCGCACTTGGTAAACTTGCTGAAGAAGATCCAACATTCCAAACGGAGACAAACGTGGAAACAGGTCAAACGATTATCGCTGGTATGGGTGAACTTCACCTTGACATCATCGTAGACCGACTTAAGCGTGAGTTCAAAGTTGAAGCGAATATTGGTGCTCCACAAGTAGCGTACCGTGAGACTTTCCGCGCAAGTGCAAAAGTTGAAGGTAAATTCGTACGCCAATCCGGTGGTCGTGGACAGTTCGGTCACGTATGGGTTGAATTTGAACCTAACGAAGAAGGCGCTGGTTATGAGTTCGTCAATAAGATTGTCGGTGGTGTTGTACCACGCGAGTATATTCCATCCGTAGAACAAGGAATCAAAGAATCCTTGGAGAATGGTGTATTAGCTGGCTACCCTATGGTAGACATCAAGGCGACTCTGTATGATGGTTCTTACCACGATGTCGACTCCAATGAAATGGCATTTAAAGTTGCTGCTTCCATGGCACTTAAAGAAGCTAAGAACAAGTGTAAGCCAGTTCTACTTGAGCCAATGATGAAAGTAGAAGTTGTTATTCCAGAGGAATACATGGGCGATATCATGGGTGACGTAACTTCCCGTCGTGGACGCGTTGAAGGTATGGAAACTCGTGGTAATGCACAAGTAGTCAAAGCATTCGTTCCACTTTCTGAAATGTTCGGATATGCAACAGCGTTGCGTTCCAACACACAAGGTAGAGGAACTTATACAATGCACTTTGACCATTACGAAGAAGTTCCGAAGAGTATCTCTGAGGAAATCATCAAGAAAAATTCTGGTCAATAATTGATTTTTTAGACAAGTTGAGATATAACTTGTATTGTAAGTTCAGGAGTGGCTCTCGTTCACTCCGGACTTGCAAATAAATGTTCAAACTAAATTCGTATTTATTTAAAGGAGGAAATATACAATGGGTAAAGAAAAATTTGACCGGTCCAAGTCCCACGTTAACATTGGTACTATCGGACACGTTGACCATGGTAAAACAACTCTAACTGCTGCGATCACTACAGTACTTCACAAGAAATCAGGTTCTGGTGAAGCAATGGCATATGACATGATCGACGGTGCACCAGAAGAGCGCGAACGTGGAATCACTATCTCAACTGCACACGTTGAGTATGAAACTGAGAACCGCCACTATGCCCACGTTGACTGCCCAGGTCACGCTGACTACGTTAAGAACATGATCACTGGTGCTGCTCAAATGGATGGCGCGATTCTAGTTGTATCTGCAGCTGACGGTCCAATGCCACAAACTCGTGAGCACATCCTGCTATCTAAAAACGTAGGTGTACCAGCAATCGTTGTATTCTTGAACAAAGTTGACATGGTAGACGATGAAGAACTTCTTGAACTAGTAGAAATGGAAGTTCGCGACCTACTATCTGAATATGACTTTGATGGTGACGATGTACCTGTAATCAGCGGTTCTGCTCTTAAAGCTCTTGAAGGTGAAGAGAAATATGAGCAAGCTATCTATGACCTTATGGATGCAGTTGATGAGTATGTTCCAACTCCAGACCGTGACACTGACAAGCCATTCATGATGCCAGTAGAGGACGTATTCTCTATCACTGGTCGTGGTACAGTAGCAACTGGTCGTGTTGAGCGTGGACAAGTTAAAGTCGGTGACGATATCGAAATCATCGGTATGGCTGAAGATGCTCGTAAGACTACAATCACAGGTGTTGAAATGTTCCGTAAGCTTCTTGACTATGCTGAAGCTGGCGACAACATTGGTGCGCTTCTTCGTGGTGTTAACCGTGAAGACATCAACCGTGGTCAAGTACTAGCTAAACCTGGTTCTATCACTCCACACACGAACTTCAAATCTGAAGTTTATGTATTGGCTAAAGACGAAGGTGGACGTCATACTCCATTCTTCTCTAACTACCGCCCACAGTTCTACTTCCGTACTACGGACGTAACTGGTGTCATCCAACTTCCTGAAGGCGTAGAAATGGTTATGCCTGGGGATAACGTTGAAATGACTGTAGAACTTATCTCCCCAATCGCGATCGAGGACGGAACTCGTTTCTCTATCCGTGAAGGTGGACGTACAGTAGGTTCTGGCGTAGTATCTGAAATCACTAAATAATTTCAGTGTTATAAATGAAAAGCGAGTAATAGTCTTCAGGGCTATTGCTCGCTTTTTTTATGGTCTCGGGAAATTTTTTTGAATATCTTGTGTTCTATGAAAAAATGGTCCGCATCCCATGCCTCGTATGGAGGTCTGGTACAGCATTGTTGAAATAACATCAAAGGTTTGTTTTAATGTAGGATGGCTTTTTGGAGAAAATGACCTAAGGAAAAGAAATTCAATGCATTACTGACACGAAGAATGAATTTATCCTTGAAATTATTCGGAGTCATTAGTATAATGTTTTAAGTGTCCGTAGATAAAATATTTATGGATTTACCCTTGCAATGGCAACATTTCTTCTATATAATGAATAATGTTGGTCATAAAAGGCGATGATGCGAAAGGTTGTTGACACACCCGGCCCCTTTGCCATGGCGGGTAGTCAAGTTTTTTTCGCGGAGAATGTCTATTTCAAAAATGGGCGAAGAAGGAGGGAAAATAATGGCAAAAGAGAAAATTCGTATTCGTTTAAAAGCGTATGATCATAGAGTGCTTGATCAGTCCGCTGAGAAAATCGTAGACACAGCGAAGCGTTCCGGAGCTGAGGTATCTGGTCCGATTCCGCTTCCTACAGAGCGTTCTATTTATACGGTGCTTCGTGCCACTCACAAGTATAAAGATGCTCGTGAGCAGTTCGAAATGCGTACACACAAACGTCTAATCGATATTGTTAATCCAACACCACAGACTGTTGATTCACTAATGCGTTTGGATCTACCATCTGGTGTGGATATCGAAATCAAACTATAAATAAAAAATGATAGATAATAGGAGGTGTAACGGATGACGAAAGGAATCTTAGGACGCAAAGTCGGCATGACTCAAATTTTCTCAGAAAATGGCGAGTTGATCCCAGTAACAGTAGTTCAAGCTGAACCAAACGTTGTTCTTCAGAAGAAGTTAACTGAAAATGACGGTTACGAAGCGATTCAACTAGGTTTTGCTGATGAAAAGTCTAATCGTTTGAAAAAAGCTGCCCAAGGGCACGCTGAGAAAGCAAACACAACACCTAAGCGCTACATTCGTGAATTCCGTAATACAAACCTTGATGACTATGAAATTGGTCAAGAGGTTAAAGTTGATATTTTTGAAGCAGGTGACGCAATTGACGTTACAGGAACTTCTAAGGGTAAAGGTTTCCAAGGTGTTATCAAGCGCCACAACCAGTCTACTGGGCCGAAAACTCACGGTTCCCGTTTCCAACGTCTTTCAGGTTCTATGGGACAGGGTGCTGACCCATCAAAAGTATTCAAAGGAAAAAATCTACCAGGACAAATGGGTAGCGAACAAGTAACACTACAAAACCTTGAAGTAGTAAAAGTTGACGCTGAGCGCAATCTACTGCTAATCAAAGGTAATGTACCAGGCGCGAAAAAATCTTACGTTAAGATTACAAGTGCAATTAAGGCTAGCAAATAATTAAACGAAGGGAGGATATGTCATGCCTAAAGTAGCACTATTAAACCAAGGCGGTTCTAACGTTGGAGAATTTGAACTGAACGAATCCGTTTTTGGTATTGAACCCAATACTCACGTATTACACGAGACTGTGTTGATGCAACGCGCGAATCTTCGTCAAGGCACACACAAAGTAAAAGGACGTTCTGAAGTTAGTGGCGGTGGACGTAAACCATGGCGCCAAAAAGGTACAGGCCGTGCGCGTCAAGGATCCATCCGTTCCCCTCAATGGGTAGGTGGTGGAGTTGTATTCGGTCCTACACCACGCAGCTATAACTATACAATGCCTAGAAAAGTACGTCGATTAGCGCTTCAGTCTGCTTACTCTTCAAAAGTGAAAGAGGACAATATCATTGTTCTTGAGAGTCTTTCTCTAGACGCTCCGAAAACTAAAGAAGTTGCAAGCATTCTTAATGCACTAAAAGTCAACGAGAAGGCATTGATCGTCACTGCAGAGAAAGATGAGAATGTAGCTCTTTCTTCTAATAACATTCCTACAGTGAAAAGTCTTCCTGTAGAAGAAGTAAGTGTGTTAGACTTGCTAACGCATGACAAGCTGATTCTAACGAAGGAAGCAGCTGAAAAAGCAGGGGAGGTGCTCTCATAATGAAAGAACCACGCGATATCATTAAGCGCCCTGTCATTACTGAACAGTCTGCTGATCTTATGGGAGAAAAGAAATATACGTTTGAAGTTAGCCCTAAAGCTAACAAAACTGAGATTAAAAACGCAGTGCAAGAAATCTTTGGTGTAAGTGTTGCTTCTGTAAACACAATGAACCTTAAAGGTAAATTCAAACGTATGGGTCGTTACGGCGGCTATCGTTCTGATCGTAAGAAAGCAGTTATCACTTTGACTCAGGACAGTGAAGAACTAGAATTTTTTGAAGTATAAATAACTAATTGACTAAAGAAGGAGGGAAATAAAGATGGCGATTAAAAAGTTCAGACCAATTACAAACGGTCGTCGACACATGTCAGTATCAGATTTCGCTGAAATTACAACTGACAAACCTGAACGCTCCCTTATCACTCCACTTCACAAGAAGGGTGGACGTAACAACCAGGGTAGGCTGACAGTTCGTCATCAGGGCGGAGGTCATAAGCGTCAGTATCGTATTATCGACTTTAAGCGTGACAAAGATGGAATACCTGGACGCGTTGCTTCAGTCGAATACGATCCGAACCGCTCCGCTAACATTGCACTAATCAATTACTTTGATGGTGAAAAGCGTTACATCCTTGCTCCAAAAGGAGTTAAGGTTGGTACGGAAATCATTTCAGGTGAAGGTGCAGATATCAAACCTGGTAATGCTCTTCAACTTAAAGATATTCCAGTTGGTACAATTGTACACAACGTAGAATTGAAACCAGGACGCGGGGGCCAGCTTGTACGCTCTGCAGGTGCTTCAGCACAAATCCTTGGTCGTGAAGAAAAATACACGCTAGTCCGTCTTACATCTGGAGAAGTTCGTCTGGTACTAAGCTCTTGCCGTGCGACAATCGGGCAAGTCGGTAACCTGGAACACGAACTTATCAGTGTAGGTAAAGCAGGACGCTCTCGTTGGAAAGGTAAACGCCCTACAGTACGTGGTTCTGTTATGAACCCTAGTGATCACCCACACGGTGGTGGTGAAGGACGTGCGCCAATCGGTATGCCTTCTCCTGTATCTCCATGGGGTAAACCGACTCTTGGATACAAGACGAGAAAACGCAACAAGCCGTCTGATAAATATATCGTACGTAGACGTGGTAAAAAATAACGGGATTGTCGGGCGGGCAGTAAAACCCGTCTCTCAATCACGAAGGGAGGTTTATTCATGGGCCGCAGCCTGAAAAAAGGACCTTTTGTAGATGATCATTTAATGAAAAAAGTCGAAAAGTTGAACGAAGATAATAAACACCAGGTCGTGAAGACATGGTCTCGCCGTTCTACTATCTTCCCTAACTTTGTCGGACACACAATCGCCGTTTATGACGGTCGTAAGCACGTGCCAGTTTATGTTACTGAAGACATGGTAGGTCATAAACTTGGTGAATTCGCGCCATCCCGTACGTTCAAGGGACACTCTGGCGACGATAAGAAAACAAAACGTTAATATAGAGAGGAGGCACTCTAATGCAAGCTAAAGCAGTTGCTAAAACCGTTCGTATCGCTCCTCGTAAAGCTCGTTTGGTAATTGATTTAATTCGAGGAAAAGATGTAGGTGAAGCGATAGCGACACTTAATCTTAAACAACGCGGCGCATCTCCAGTAGTTGAGAAACTTCTTAACTCTGCGATCGCTAACGCAGAACACAATTATGAAATGGACCCGGAAAACCTATATGTTTCCGAAGCGTTTGTAAACGAAGGCGTTACTCTTAAACGATTCCGCCCCCGCGCAATGGGCCGTGCAAGCCAAATCAACAAACGTACTAGCCACATCACAGTGGTCCTATCAGAAAAAAAGGAGGGATAATCAGTGGGTCAAAAAATTAATCCTGTAGGTCTTCGTATAGGCGTCATCCGCGATTGGGAATCCAAGTGGTACGCTGGCAAAGACTACGCAGACTTGTTGCATGAAGATATCAAAATTCGTGAATATGTTGAAAAACGTCTTAAAGATGCTGCTCTTTCAAAAGTTGAAATTGAACGCGCAGCAAACCGTGTAAACATTACTGTGCACACAGCTAAGCCAGGAATGGTTATCGGTAAAGGCGGTTCTGAAGTGGAAGCACTTCGTAAATCACTTAACCAACTGACTGGTAAACGCGTTCACATCAACATCGTTGAAGTGAAGAAGCCAGATCTTGATGCTACACTTGTAGCCGATAATATCGCACGTCAATTGGAAAACCGCGTATCTTTCCGTCGTGCTCAAAAACAAACACTCCAACGCGCTATGCGTGCAGGGGCTAAAGGTATTCGTACCCAAGTATCTGGTCGTCTAGGTGGCGCGGATATCGCTCGTGCAGAATATTACAGTGAAGGAACAGTACCACTACACACACTTCGTGCAGATATCGATTACGGCACTGCAGAAGCAAGCACCACTTACGGTAAACTAGGTGTTAAAGTGTGGATCTATCGTGGAGAAGTCCTTCCAACTAAAACTAACAAGTAAGGAAGGGGGAAAAGCATTATGTTAATGCCTAAACGTGTTAAATATCGTCGTCAACACCGTACTAGCTTAAAAGGCCGTGCAAAAGGCGGTACTGAAGTAGCTTTTGGTGAATATGGTTTGCAAGCAATCGATCCTGCATGGATCACAGCCCGTCAAATTGAGGCAGCGCGTATTGCGATGACTCGTTACATGAAACGTGGCGGTAAAGTTTGGATTAAAATCTTCCCTGATAAGCCTTATACTGCTAAACCCCTTGAAGTACGTATGGGTTCCGGTAAAGGTGCTCCAGAAGGTTTCGTAGCTGTTGTGAAACCAGGGAAAATTATGTTTGAGATCGCAGGTGTATCAGAAGAGGTTGCACGCGAAGCGTTGCGTCTTGCTTCACACAAACTGCCGATCCGTACGAAATTCGTAAAACGTGAAGAAATTGGTGGTGAAATCAATGAAGGCTAATGAGATCCGTGAATTAACCACTGCCGAAATTGAACAAAAAGTTAAGTCTCTTAAAGAAGAACTTTTCAACCTACGCTTCCAATTGGCAACAGGTCAACTTGAGAACACTGCACGTATCCGTGAAGTTCGTAAGTCCATCGCTCGTATGAAAACTGTTGCTCGTGAACGTGAGCTAGGCGTAAATAACTAATAGATGAGAGGAGGTCACCCTCACATGACTGAACGTAATAATCGTAAAGTTTATACTGGCCGTGTCGTATCTGACAAAATGGATAAAACCGTTACAGTACTAGTAGAAACTTATAAGTTCCACAAGCTTTACGGCAAGCGTGTAAAGTATTCTAAAAAATTCAAAGCACATGACGAAAACAACCAGGCGAAAAATGGCGACGTCGTTCGCATCATGGAAACTCGTCCACTATCCGCATCTAAACGTTTCCGTTTGCTAGAAGTTGTTGAAGAGTCTGTTATTATCTAATTAAAGTTCGCTCGGAGTTATTCCGAAGGGAGGTTACATGGTATGATTCAACAGGAGTCGCGTCTGAAAGTCGCAGATAACTCTGGTGCTCGTGAAATCCAAACCATTAAAGTTTTGGGTGGATCAGGTCGTAAAACAGCTAACATTGGTGATATCATCACTGCTACTGTGAAGCAGGCAACACCAGGGGGCGTTGTTAAAAAAGGTGAAGTAGTACAAGCCGTTATTGTACGTTCTAAAAGTGGAGTACGTCGTAAAGATGGTTCTTACATCCGTTTTGATGAAAACGCAGCAGTAATCGTACGTGATGATAAAGGTCCACGCGGTACTCGTATCTTTGGACCGGTTGCTCGTGAACTTCGTGATGCTAAATTCATGAAGATCGTTTCTCTAGCTCCAGAAGTATTATAAAGTCTGAATGAAATGCCTTGTTAAGGAGGTGCGCGAAGAATGCACGTAAAAAAAGGTGACAAAGTAATTGTTATTACTGGTAAGGATAAAGGCAAGCAAGGTAACGTCCTTGAAGCTTATCCAAAGAAAGATCGTGTCCTTGTTGAAGGTGTGAACGAAGTGAAAAAACACGCCAAACCTTCTCAAGAGAATCCACAAGGTGGAATCTTGACACAAGAAGCAGCGATCCACGTATCTAACGTAATGCCTGTCGATCCTAAAACTGGAGAGCCTACACGCGTTGGCTACAAAGTCGAGGACGGTAAGAAAGTTCGTATCGCGAAAAAATCTGGTGAAGCACTAGATAAATAACCCAGAGATGAAAGGAGGGCCACACGATGAACGAACTACAGAAACAATATAAAGAAGAAGTTGTTCCATCTTTGATGAGCAAATTTGAATATAATTCCATTATGGAAACACCTAAAGTTGAGAAAATCGTAATTAACATGGGTGTTGGTGATGCTGTTCAAAACGCGAAAGCACTTGATACAGCGGTAGAAGAGCTAACAGTGATCACAGGTCAAAAACCAGTAATCACAAA
Source organism: Halobacillus litoralis (assembly GCF_004101865.1). NCBI lineage: Bacteria > Bacillati > Bacillota > Bacilli > Caryophanales > Bacillaceae > Halobacillus > Halobacillus litoralis. Next base: position 2,117,524 of record NZ_CP026118.1, on the reverse strand, counting down.
AGCTAAGAAATCAATTGCCGGTTTCCGCCTGCGTGAAGGTATGCCAATCGGTGCGAAGGTAACACTTCGTGGAGAGCGCATGTACGAATTCTTCCAAAAGCTAATCTCCGTATCCCTGCCACGTGTGCGTGACTTCCGTGGTATTTCTAAAAAAGCTTTTGATGGTCGTGGAAACTACACACTTGGTATTAAAGAGCAATTGATTTTCCCAGAAATCAACTATGATAAAGTAAATAAAGTGCGTGGTATGGATATCGTAATTGTCACAACTGCTGACTCTGACGAAGAAGCACGTGAACTATTAGCTCAATTCGGTATGCCGTTTCAAAAATAATGAGCTAACCATAAGGAGGGAAAATAGTGGCTAAAAAATCAATGGTCGCGAAGCAACAGCGTAAACAGAAGTACCAAGTACGCGAATATACTCGCTGTGAACGTTGCGGACGTCCGCATTCCGTACTTCGTAAGTTTAAGCTTTGCCGTATTTGTTTCCGTGAACTTGCATATAAAGGACAAATCCCTGGTGTCAAAAAAGCCAGCTGGTAAACCCGAGACAGGGAAGGAGGTAAATGAGTTATGACAATGACAGACCCAATTGCAGATATGCTGACGCGTATTCGTAACGCTAACATGGTGCGTCACGAGAAGCTTGAACTACCGGCTTCCAATGTAAAAAAAGAAATCGCTAATATCCTTAAGCGTGAAGGTTTCGTACGTGATTACGAATTTGTTGAAGATAACAAGCAAGGTGTTCTTCGCATCTTCCTTAAATACGGACAAAACAACGAGCGTGTTATTACTGGCGTTAAGCGTATCAGTAAACCAGGATTGCGTGTTTATGCTAACGCTGAAGAACTTCCGAAAGTTCTTAACGGTCTAGGTGTAGCCGTCGTATCCACATCCAAAGGTGTATTGACAGACAAAGAAGCTCGTGAACAAGCCATCGGTGGCGAAGTTCTAGCTTACGTCTGGTAAAAAAACAGATCAGACAGGAGGTGCAAAAATATGTCTCGCGTAGGTTTAAAATCACTTGATATCCCTGAAGGTGTTGAAATCGTTCAGGATAACAATACAATTACGGTTAAAGGTCCTAAAGGTGAATTGACTCGTACTTTCCACCAGGACATCACAGTGAAAATCGAAGACAACGTTCTTACCGTAGAACGTCCGAGCGATCACAAAGATCACCGTGCTCTTCACGGAACTACACGCAGCCTGATCGGTAACATGGTTGAAGGTGTTTCCAAAGGTTATGAAAAGAGCCTTGAAATCATCGGTGTAGGTTACCGTGCTCAGAAGCAGGGAGAAACGGTTGTAGTCAACGCTGGTTATTCCCACCCTGTAGAAGTCGAGAACCGCGAAGGAATCCAAATCGAAGTTCCTTCTAACACGAAAGTAACGGTTAAAGGTATCGACAAAGAACTTGTAGGTGCTGTTGCAGCGAAAATTCGTGCAATCCGTCCTCCAGAGCCTTATAAAGGTAAAGGAATTCGCTACGAAGGCGAACATGTACGCAGAAAAGAAGGTAAGACAGCTAAATAAGGTTCTTAGGTAATGTAATAGAAAGGAGTGACCCAGATGATCACGAAGGCAGATAAAAATGTCGTACGTAAGAAGCGTCACGCGCGTGTTCGTAAAAACGTTTTTGGCACAGCTGAACGCCCACGTTTGAACGTATATCGCTCTAACAAACACATTTATGCTCAACTAATCAACGATGAAAGCCAAGTAACAGTAGCAAGTGCGTCTACTGTTGACAATGACTTCAATCTTGATGTTACAGGCAATGTAGAGGCTGCTCAAAAAGTCGGTGAATTGGTGGCGAAACGCGCGATTGATAACGGATTTAAAGTTGTCGTATTCGACCGTGGAGGTTACTTGTACCACGGACGTGTGAAAGCACTAGCAGAAGCCGCTCGCGAAACCGGCCTACAATTTTAATAGTTAAAGGAGGGACATAAATGAATACAAACATCGACCCTAACAAACTTGATCTTGAAGAACGCGTAGTTACTATCAATCGTGTAGCTAAAGTAGTAAAAGGTGGACGTCGTTTCCGCTTTGCTGCATTGGTAGTTGTAGGAGATAAAAATGGTCATGTCGGTTTTGGTACAGGTAAAGCCCAGGAAGTACCGGAAGCGATCAAAAAGGCTATTGATGATGCGAAGAAAAATCTAATTACAGTACCAGTTAAGGACACGACTATTCCACACGAAATCAACGGACGTTTTGGTGCAGGTAACATTCTTATGAAACCAGCAACAGAAGGTACCGGAGTCATCGCTGGTGGACCTGTACGTGCGGTACTTGAGCTTGCAGGTGTTCAAGACATCCTTTCTAAGTCACTTGGTTCTAACACACCAATTAACATGGTGCGTGCTACAATCACTGGACTTAGCGAGCTTAAGCGTGCAGAAGACGTCGCTAGACTTCGTGGCAAGTCTGTAGAAGAACTGTAGGATAAGGAGGGAAATAAAATGGCTAAACAGTTAGAAATTACCCTCACGCGCAGTGTTATTGGTAGACCGCAAGATCAGCGCTCTACTGTCAAGGCGCTGGGTCTGAACAAGATCCGTCAAACTGTCGTACTTGAAGATAACCCAGCGATCCGAGGTATGGCTAAAAAGGTATCTCACCTAATTTCAGTTAAAGAAGTATAATCTCATAAAAGTAATAAGGAGGTGCAACGCATGAAACTGCATGAACTAAAAGCGGCTAAAGGTACTCGTAAAGAACGTAACCGCGTAGGTCGTGGAATGGCTTCTGGTAACGGTAAAACGTCCGGGCGTGGCCACAAAGGTCAAGGTCAACGTTCTGGTAGTAAAACTCGTCCAGGCTTCGAAGGTGGTCAAATGCCACTTTTCCAACGCCTGCCTAAGCGTGGTTTCACGAACGTTCACCGTAAGGAATTTGCGATTATCAACCTTGATGCTTTGAATCGCTTCGACGAAGGCACAGAGGTTACTCCTGAACTATTGCTTGAATCTGGTGTGGTAAGTAACCAAAAAGCCGGAATCAAAGTACTAGCTAAGGGCTCAATCGAGAAAAAACTTACAGTGAAAGCTCATAAGTTCTCTGCTTCAGCGAAAGAAGCAATTGAAGCAGCGGGCGGTCAAACTGAGGTGATTTAATGTTCCGGACAATCTCCAATTTTATGCGCGTGGGTGATATTCGACGGAAAATCGTCTTCACTTTGTTGATGCTCGTTGTGTTTCGCCTTGGAACATTCATCCCGGTTCCATTTACTAACAGAGACGCTATCAACTTCATGGATGAACAGAATGCGTTCGGATTTCTGAACACATTTGGAGGCGGGGCATTACAAAACTTCTCCATCTTTGCGATGGGAATCATGCCCTACATTACTGCCTCCATCATTATGCAATTACTGCAGATGGACGTTGTTCCTAAGTTCGCGGAATGGAAAAAGCAAGGTGAAGTTGGCCGTCGAAAATTAGCTCAGTTTACCCGCTATGGAACGATTGGTCTCGCTTTTATTCAAGCAATCGGCATGTCGATAGGTTTTAACGCTCTGGCAGGAGGTCAGCTGATCGCAGACCCGGGCGTAACAAAGTTCCTTATCATTGCCCTTGTTTTGACTGGCGGAACTGCGTTTCTAATGTGGCTCGGTGAGCAAATCACTGCAAACGGCGTTGGAAATGGTATTTCCATCTTAATATTCGCAGGAATCGTCGCTGCAATCCCAACCGGTGTAAACCAGTTGTATGATCAGTATATTTCCGGTGCAGGACAAGAGCTGTTCATTAACTTAGTGATCATCGCATTGATTGCACTAGTCATCGTTGCGGTAGTTGTCGGTGTTATTTTCATCCAACAAGCCCTTCGTAAGATTCCTATTCAATATGCGAAACGGTTGGTTAACCGTTCGCCAGTAGGTGGGCATTCTACTCACTTACCACTCAAAGTAAATGCTGCAGGGGTAATCCCGGTAATCTTCGCGATATCTTTCATCATCGCACCAAGAACCGTCGCTGGATTCTTTGAAAACAGTGAAGTAGCCTCTGTGATCCAATATATCTTTGATTATCAAAACTGGCCTGGAATGATCATCTACGTCGTTTTAATCATTGCTTTCACTTATTTCTATACCTTTGTTCAGGTTAACCCGGAGCAAATGGCTGAGAATTTGAAGAAGCAAGGCGGTTATATCCCTGGCATTCGCCCTGGCGCGAATACAGAAACGTATCTAACACGCGTGATGTACCGTTTGACATTCGTAGGATCAATCTTCCTAGCAGCTGTCTCTATCCTACCGATTATCTTAGGATCGGTTGCTCAGCTTCCGCCGACTGTACAAATTGGAGGAACAAGCTTGCTCATCGTCGTGGGTGTTGCCCTTGAAATGATGAAACAGCTTGAAAGTCAGCTTGTGAAACGCCACTATAAAGGATTTATTAAATAATTAGTGTGAAAGCTAATGAATAAATGAGAGCGAGGGGAACACGTTGAATTTAATTCTGATGGGTCTCCCTGGTGCTGGTAAAGGTACTCAGGCTGAGAAGATAGTCGAAAAATATGACATCCCTCATATCTCAACTGGAGATATGTTCCGTTTAGCTATCAAAGAAGGAACAGCGCTTGGCAAAGAAGCCAAATCTTTCATGGACAAAGGTGAATTGGTTCCTGATGAAGTGACTATCGGGATCGTTCGCGAGCGTCTAAGTAAGCCGGATTCTCAAAAAGGTTTTCTACTGGACGGTTTTCCAAGAACCATCGCCCAAGCAGATGCCCTTGAAAATCTAATGTCAGATATGGAAGAGTCCTTAGATTATGTCCTTCATATCGATGTTCCTAAGGACCAACTCATCGAGCGTCTGACTGGACGACGCATCTGCCCGACATGCGGTGCTACGTATCATGTCGTATTCAACCCGCCTAAAGTAGACGGGAAATGCGATCATGATGGCTCCGAGTTGATTCAACGTGAGGACGATCAGCCGGATACGGTTAAAAAACGCCTTGAGGTTAATGTTGAACAAACGCAGCCACTTCTTGATTTCTATCGCGAAAAAGGCTACTTGGTATCATTTGAAGGTGACAAGGATATCGACGAGGTTTTTCAGGACATTGATCAAAAGCTGGGAGATCTAGCTAAATGATTATTTGTAAAACATCACGGGAATTAGATATTATGCGTGAAGCAGGCAGAATCGTTGCCTTAACGCACCAAAAAATGAAAGAAAACATCCAACCAGGTATAACAACTGGAAAATTGGATAAGATTGCTGATGAATTCATACGCAGTATGGATGCAATCCCTTCTTTTAAAGGTTATAATGGATTCCGTGGTAGTATTTGTGCATCTGTCAATGAAGAACTCGTTCATGGACTCCCTGGAGACAGGGTATTGAACGAAGGAGATATCATTAGTATCGATATTGGTGCTAAATATAAAGGTTATCATGGTGATTCGGCTTGGACTTATCCGGTTGGCACTGTCGATGACGAAACTTTGGAATTGCTGAAAGTTACAGAACAATCCTTGTTTAAAGGACTTGATGAAGCAATACCAGGTGAACGCCTTTCAAATATATCTCATGCTATTCAAAGTTGCGTCGAGCCGAAAGGTTTTTCGATTGTACGCGAATATGTGGGACACGGAGTGGGGCAGGAACTGCATGAGGATCCACAAATTCCTCATTACGGTCCTCCGAACAAAGGCCCACGCTTGAAACCAGGCATGGTGTTGGCTGTCGAACCAATGGTGAATGCTGGCTCTCGCTATGTGAAGACCCTAAGTGATCATTGGACGGTAGTCACACAAGATGGTAAAATGTGTGCGCACTTCGAGCACACTATCGCGATTACGGATGAGGGTTACGAAATCTTAACAAAATCCTAAATGAAGGTGATCGTTTTTGAACGAATCTGAGTCGAGTCCGCGAATAGGTCAAATTGTTCGTATTGTGCAGGGGCGTGAGGCAGGACAGTACGCGGTGGTGATCGATGTGCTGGAGGGCCGCTTTGTGCTGCTTGCCGACGGAGAGAAACGTAAGTATGATCGACCAAAGAAAAAGAATTTGCAACACGTTGAGCTTATGGATTTCATCTCTCCGGAAGTCCAGGACAGCCTTCTGGAAACTGGTCGTGTCACAAATGGCAAGCTTCGATTTGCCGTATCAAAATATGTCAATGAAGCAGTGACTGATTTGAAGAAGGGAGATCAACTCGATGGCGAAAGACGATGTAATTGAAGTAGAAGGGACCGTCGTTGAAACCTTACCGAACGCACAGTTCAAGGTTGAACTCGAGAACGGTCACTCCGTTTTAGCTCATGTTTCTGGTAAAATTCGAATGCATTTCATTCGAATATTGCCTGGAGACAAGGTAACGGTAGAACTTTCCCCCTATGATTTAACTAAAGGACGTATTACGTACCGTTATAAATAAAACTCCGATCTAAAAGGAGGTATGGATGATGAAGGTAAAACCTTCTGTAAAACCAATTTGCGAAAAATGCAAAGTCATCAAACGAAAAGGTAAAGTCATGGTTATCTGTGAAAACCCTAAGCATAAACAAAAACAAGGCTAAACCGAAGGAGGTGCACGTAACTTATGGCACGTATTGCAGGTGTAGATATTCCTCGTGATAAACGCGTGGTTGTTTCATTAACTTATGTCTATGGTATTGGTAAATCTCTAGCCCAGGACGTACTGGCTGATGCTGGTGTATCTGAAAGTACTCGCGTTCGCGATCTTACTGAAGACGAACTGGCTAAGATCCGTAAAGCTGTTGAAGAGCACAACGTAGAAGGTGACCTTCGCCGTGAGAACTCTCTAAATATCAAACGTTTGATTGAAATTGGTTCTTACCGTGGTATCCGTCACCGTCGCGGACTTCCGCTTCGCGGACAGAAGACGAAGAACAACTCTCGTACACGTAAAGGTCCACGTCGTACAGTGGCTAACAAACGTAAATAATAGCAACACAAAGGAGGTAAACTAACTATATGGCACGTAAAGGAAACACTCGTAGTCGTAAGCGTCGCGTGAAAAAGAATATAGAGACTGGTGTGGCTCACATCCGCTCTACATTCAATAACACAATCGTAACGGTCACTGATGTTCAAGGTAACGTTATTGGCTGGAGCAGTGCTGGTTCCCTTGGTTTCAAGGGCTCTCGTAAATCTACTCCATTCGCTGCTCAAATGGCTTCTGAAGCCGCAGCGAAAGATGCTATGGATAACGGCATGAAGACACTTGAAGTAACAGTTAAAGGTCCTGGAGCTGGTCGTGAAGCAGCTATTCGTTCACTACAAGCAGCAGGCCTTGACATCACGGCAATCCGTGACGTAACACCAGTACCACACAATGGTTGCCGCCCACCAAAACGTCGTCGCGTATAATAGTTCTGAATAGAATTTGTCACCCTGTCTATAATGGGTTATGATAGCTTTTAATCAGCATCGCATTAGACAGAGAAAATATGCAGTTGTCTTTGTATCGGAACTGCCTACCTGAGGAATTTCGGTTAGACCGTAAGTCTAACCGGGGTTTCGACGTTTTGAAGGAGGGTTTTGTGTAATGATCGAAATTGAAAAGCCAAAGATTGAAACGGTCGAGATCAGCGATGAGTCTACTTTTGGTAAGTTCGTCGTAGAACCGCTTGAGCGTGGGTATGGTACAACTCTAGGTAACTCCTTGCGTCGTATCCTATTATCCTCACTTCCTGGCTCTGCTGTTACATCCGTTCAGATTGATGGAGTTCTTCATGAGTTTTCAACAATTGAAGGAGTCGTCGAGGACGTAACTACCGTTATTCTGAATCTGAAGAAACTAGCTTTGAAGGTTTATTCTGACGAAGAAAAGACTTTAGAGATTGATGTACAGGGTGAAGGAAAGGTTACAGCTGCAGACATTACGCACGATAGTGATGTGGAAGTACTGAATCCAGACATCCATATCGCTACGCTAGATAGCAATTCTAGCTTCCGTGCCCGTATTACAGCAGAACGTGGCCGAGGATATCGTCCAGCAGAAGGAAATAACCACGAGGATCTACCTATCGGCGTTATACCAGTTGATTCTATTTTCACGCCTGTATCCCGTGTGACGTATCAAGTAGAGAACACTAGAATCGGTCAAACTTCTAACTTTGATAAATTAACGTTAGATGTGTGGACGGATGGTAGTATTCGTCCAGAAGAAGCGATCTCTCTCGGAGCTAAGATCTATATGGAACACCTCAATATTTTTGTAGGACTTACTGATGAAGCTCAAAAAGCTGAAATCATGGTCGAAAAAGAAGAGGACCAAAAAGAAAAAGTTCTAGAAATGACGATCGAAGAGCTTGACCTTTCTGTCCGTTCTTACAACTGCTTGAAACGCGCTGGTATCAACACAGTGCAAGAACTTGCGAATAAATCTGAAGAAGATATGATGAAGGTTCGTAACCTTGGTCGCAAGTCACTTGAAGAAGTGAAGCACAAGTTGGATGAGTTGGGCTTAGGTTTAAGAAAAGACGATTGATTGATAGAACACATCTAAGAGATCCAGAAAAGGGAGGGATTATCAATGGCTAGAAAACTAGGACGTACAACAGATCAGCGTATGGCGCTACTTCGTAACTTAGCGACTGACCTGATCATTCATGAACGTTTAGAAACAACAGAAGCTAAGGCTAAAGAACTTCGTTCTGTTGTAGAAAAAATGATTACACTAGGGAAACGCGGCGATTTACATGCCCGTCGTCAAGCTGAATCATTCCTTTATAAGGTGGACGCTGATGAAGAAGGCGAGCAAACTGCTTTGCAAAAGCTGTTCTCTGACATCGGCCCACGCTATGAAGACCGTCAAGGTGGTTACACTCGCGTGCTTAAGCTAGGCGAGCGTAAAGGTGATGGAGCTAAAATGGCGATCATTGAACTAGTTTAATGAGTACCATTGGGGTAAAAGGGCAGGACTGAATCTCATTGTGAGGTTGCATCCAGCCCTTTTTTTATGCTTTTTTATTGGTTACAAGCCCTGGCAGCTAATATAGTCTTCGTCGATTCATAGAAGTTGGATTTTAGGAAATGATGTCGTATTTCCTGGGAAATAGTCAGTTGAGCAGAGGAGGAATACAGGTGGGTGAGAGACAAGTTGAGTTTCGGAATGTGTCATTCCGTTATCAAGAAGATATGCCGTGGGTGCTGAAGAACGTCAACTTCAAAATCGGCCCAGATGAATGGGTAGCGATCATAGGTCACAATGGTTCTGGTAAATCTACCATTGCTAAATTGATGAATGGGTTATTATTTCCCCAAGAAGGGGAAATCTTTGTAGATGGTAATAAGGTCACTCAAGAAACTGTCTGGGAGATAAGAAAACAAGTGGGTATGGTTTTTCAAAACCCTGACAATCAATTCGTTGGTACTACGGTTCGTGATGATGTTGCTTTCGGCATGGAAAACCATGGAATGCCAAGAAAGTTGATGGTCGAACGTATCCAGGAGAGTTTGAAAGCTGTACGGATGGGGGACTATGAACATCACGAACCACACCGGCTGTCTGGGGGCCAGAAGCAGCGTGTAGCCATCGCCAGCGTATTAGCTGTTTCACCGACATTCATCATATTGGATGAAGCGACAGCAATGCTGGATCCAAAAGGTAGAAAACAGATTATGGAGACTGTCCGTGAGGTGCAGCAAGAAAGAGATCTTTCTTTGATTACAATCACCCATGATCTCCAGGAAGTGACGGAAGCTTCAAGGGTTATCGTCATGAACGAAGGGGAAGTGTGGACAGAAGGTTCCCCGAGGGACGTTTTTTCTAGAAAGGAACGATTAACTGAAATTGGCTTAGATACTCCATTTGTCAGTAAACTGGCCGATCACCTGAAAAGTGAGGGTGTGAAGCTGACTCGTGAGCCACTCAATCACCAGGAGTTGTTGGAGGAATTATGGATATCACGTTCGACCATGTAAGTTACGTTTATCAACCTGATAGCCCTTTTGAGCATAAAGCCTTGAATGACTTATCGTTTTCTATAAAATCTGGAGCTTTTGTCGCGATCATCGGTCATACAGGGTCAGGGAAATCGACATTGATCCAACATTTGAACGGCTTATTACAACCGACGTCGGGGAAGGTCCGTATCGGTGACTATGTATTGGAAGCTAAAGAAAAGAATAAACAATTGAGACAATTGAGAGAAAAAGTCGGTGTTGTTTTTCAATACCCTGAACACCAATTGTTCGAGGAAACGGTGGCTAAGGATATCGCATTCGGCCCACATAATTTCGGGGTTGAGAAAAGTGAGATCGAACGAAGGACAAAAGAAGCGGTAAAGGCTACTCACTTACCTGAGGAATTGCTTGAACGCTCTCCATTCGATTTAAGTGGTGGTCAAATGCGCAGGGTGGCCATTTCTGGTGTACTGGCAATGGATCCACAAGTGCTTGTGCTGGACGAGCCGACTGCAGGCCTCGATCCAAGTGGGCAAAGGGAAATCATGGACATGTTCTATGACCTTCACGAGGAAAAAAGGCTGACAACCGTATTAGTCACACACAGCATGGAGGCGGCCCTTACTTACGCGGACCATATCATTATTTTGAATAATGGGGATGTGCACCGGGAAGGCACTCCATTAGAGATATTCAAACAGCAGGAAGCTTTACAGGAAGTGCAGCTCGATGTACCAGAGGTTATTGAATTCATCAATAAAGCCAGGCAAGAGCTCGGTGTGGAACTTGATTATCAAGGTGAGACCATAGCAGAGTTAGCAAAGGAATTAGCCCGGAAATTGAGAGGGGGCCGCGATCATGAGTAGCTCAATGATTATTGGTCAGTATATCCCGACGGATTCGGCCATCCACCGATTAGACCCTCGCTCGAAAATCGCTATTATCTTTTTCTTTGTTGTGATCGTCTTTTTTGCTAACTCCGTTATGAGTTATGGGGTGTTAGCCTTGTTTGCTGTCGGAAGTGCTTTGATGTCGAAGATCCCTTTTCGATATATTATGAAGGGTTTAAAACCAGTTTGGTTCTTAATAATTTTCACCTTTCTACTACATCTCATCGTCACAAGAGAAGGGGATGTGGCCTTTTCTATTTTAGGCTGGGAGGTTTATAGAGAAGGTCTGGTTCAAGGTGGCTCGATTTCTTTGCGCTTCTTTCTCTTAATTCTAGTCACCTCTCTGTTGACATTGACGACTACCCCTATTGAAATTACGGATGCTATTGAAGAATTGTTGGGTCCATTGAAGAAAGTCCGATTTCCAGTCCACGAGCTGGCTTTGATGATGTCTATTTCCCTAAGGTTTATCCCGACCTTGATGCAGGAGACTGAAAAAATATCAAAAGCTCAGGCATCGAGAGGAGTGGATTTTCGCACAGGAGCCTTTAAGGACCGTGTGAAGGCTGTTGTCCCTCTGTTAGTCCCTTTATTCGTCAGCGCTTTCAAACGTGCTGAGGAGCTTGCTATGGCCATGGAAGCGAGAGGGTACCAAGGTGGAGAAGGACGAACGAAACTGCGAGAATTGCAAATCGGTAAAAGCGATATTTATTTGTATATTGTTTTCGTGATGTTGATCGTCGCTTTGTTTTTGACTAGAAGTTGATTTGGAGGAACCTGCCGTGGAAAGATTGCGACTTACTATACAGTATGATGGCACGTTTTATGCTGGATACCAAGTTCAACCGAATGGTAACACAATACAAGCAGAAATAGAAAAAGCATTAGGAAAGATGCATAAGGGTCATATTGTAAAAGTGACAGCTTCAGGGCGCACGGATGCCGGAGTGCATGCACTTGGACAGGTGGTCCACTTTGATACCCCCTTGAATGTGCCTTTAGAAAATTGGAAGCGTGCACTCAATCCCATTCTTCCTGATGATATTCAAGTTGTATCAGCCGAAAGAGTATCATCAGATTTCCATGCTCGATATGATACCACAGGTAAAGAATATAGGTATTTTGTGAGAAATCATAAAGATCCTGACCTTTTCCGGCGGCACTATACACATCATGTGAGAGCTGACCTCGATGTGGAAGCGATGATGCGTGCGTGTCAGTATATAGAGGGCAAACACGATTTCACTTCATTTTGCTCTCCGAAATCGGATGTGAAAGGCAGTAAGGTACGTACCATCCATGAAGCATCCGTGACAAGACAAGAATCTGAAATAATATTCACCTTCAGAGGAACAGGTTTCTTGTATAATATGGTCCGTATTTTGACGGGTACTCTGCTGGAGGTCGGTCGTCACGAAAGAGAGGCAGAAGACCTTACTCGGGTGATAGAGGCTGAACACAGGGACGAAGCCGGGAATACTGCCCCTCCTCGTGGATTATTCTTGTGGCAAGTATATTACGACTGAGGCGCATGTAAAAAAACAACGATTCCAGGTGTACAGGCCCTTGACATATATGTGGATAGTGTTATATTATATTCTATGGCATTTTATTTCTGTACCACGGTTAGCCCCGGAAACTAATCGTATTTGAGATAAATGATAAATTGACTAAAGTCTATGTGAAATTAACTATTCAGGAGGGAAACCGATATGCGCACAACTTTCATGGCAAATGAAAACAACGTTGAACGTAAATGGTATGTTGTGGATGCTGCAGGGCAAACACTTGGCCGTTTAGCGAGCGAAGTTGCTGCGATCCTTCGCGGTAAAAATAAACCAACATACACACCACACGTTGACACAGGTGATCACGTAATTATCATCAACGCTGGTGAGATCCAACTAACAGGTAACAAAATCAACGATAAGATCTATTATCGTCACTCTAACCACGTGGGTGGTTTGAAATCTCGTACTGCTAACGAAATGCGTACGAAATACCCTGAGCAAATGCTAGAACTTGCTGTTAAAGGTATGCTTCCAAAAGGAAGTCTTGGACGTAAAATGGGCAAGAAACTTCATGTATTTGCTGGAGCTGAGCACAAGCATGAAGCACAACAACCAGAAGTTTACGAACTTCGCGGATAATAAAAGGAGGTAATCTAAGTGGCACAAGTACAATACTCCGGTACTGGACGACGTAAGAGCTCAACTGCTCGTGTGCGTCTTGTCCCAGGAACTGGTCGTGTAGTAATAAACAAACGTGATGCTGAAGACTTTTTCCCGTATGAAACCCTTCGTATGATTCTTAAACAGCCGCTTGCTGTTACAGAAACAGAAGGTAACTATGATATTTATGTGAACGTAGATGGTGGAGGATTCACTGGTCAAGCTGGTGCTATCCGTCACGGAGTCGCTCGTGCATTGTTGCAAGCGGACCCGGAATACCGCACACCACTTAAACGCGCAGGTCTATTGACTCGTGACGCACGTATGAAAGAGCGTAAGAAATACGGTCTTAAAGGTGCACGTCGCGCGCCACAATTCTCCAAGCGTTAATATTTGGATCGCAGAAAGACTCTCACCCTATGGGGTGGGAGTCTTTTTTTACTTTACAGGGATTCATGAAACTGAAGTTATGCTGGATTAAACGAAGTCATATAATTTTTCCTTTCGTTAATTGATGGTTATAATCAAATATAAAATTCGGTATCAGGGGGAAGAACATGAATTTCCATGATGGAGAGAAAGTCTACGTAAAAAGTGTTCATTTAATAGTAGAAGATGTGACTCGTTCCTCACAGTTTTATCAACATGTGCTAGGGTTTAAGGTCTTGGCACAAACGGATATGATGATTCAGTTGACTGCAGACGGAATATATCCGCTTTTAACAATAGAAGAACAAAAAGAAAGTATGGGTTTGGACCCGGGCACCACCGGTTTATATCACTTTGCTTTGTTATTGCCGGAGAGATCAGACTTAGCAAACTTTTTGAGGCATTTGATAAGTGAAAATATTCAAGTAGCTGGATCCGATCATTTTGTCAGTGAAGCGGTTTACTTTTCTGACCCGGATGGAAATGGAATAGAAGTGTACATCGATCGACCATCGGAGGCGTGGGTGTGGAAGGAAGGTCAAGTTAAGATGACTGTAGATCCCCTGGATTTTAACGGACTCATTATGAGTGCTGAGGAAAAAGGATGGGGCGGGATTCCACCGGAAACTTTGTTAGGACATATACACCTTCATGTCTCAGATTTATCAAATACAGAAGAGTTTTACTGTAATGGACTTGGCTTTGATGTTGTAAGCCGCTTTGGTGATCAAGCTTTATTCATCTCGAGTGGAGGGTACCATCATCATATCGGATTAAATACATGGAAGGGGACAGGTGCCCCGCCTCCAAATATAAACAGCCGTGGGTTACGTTCGTTTGATATTATTTATCCAAACGGTCCTATGAGACAGGCAGCCGTTGATCGATTGAGAAAAATGGATGCCTGGATACAAGAAGAAGGAAATATAATAATGACAAGAGACCCGTCCGCTAATTACATCCGGCTTCAAGTTTAGCCCACACCCTATTAAAGAATGCGTGAGACCTACTCGAGTTAAATGACCTCACTTTCATAATCTCTGACCTTGTCCCATATAGTTATGTAGGGAGGAGTACAAAGGAGTGAGGAATGTTAAATGCGACGAATGAAAACCTTTTTATGGTTGGTAGGAATCGTCATTCTTGTTTGTGCTGTATCTTATCCGCTTCAGGAAGCGAAAGATGCGTGGACGGTGTGGTCATCTCCGTTATCAGGTAAAGTCATTGTACTTGATCCAGGACACGGGGGGCCGGACGGCGGTGCTTCAGGAAAAGACGGTACAGAAGAAAAGGACATCACGTTACAATTGGCGGAGTATCTGCAGGATTACCTTCAACAAGCAGGGGCGCTCGTTTATTTAACACGTTATGAAGATACAGATCTTTCCTCAGAAGGGGCAGGAAGTCTATCGCGGCGTAAGTCTGAGGATATTCGTAATCGCGTTCAATATATCAAGGAAAAAGAAGCGGACTTCTACTTAAGTCTTCATCTGAATGCTATCCCTTCAGCGAAATGGAGTGGCGCACAAACCTTTTATAATCCTGAGGTAGCGGATAGTGAACACTTGGCTAAGTTCATCCAATCAGAGATCCGGTCTAATATGGAGAATACCGATCGGGAGGCGCTTGGACTTACGAATATCTACCTTCTTAAACATGTAGAAGCTCCAGGAGCCCTTGTTGAGGCTGGCTTTTTATCCAACGAAACAGAGCGGGAATTACTTAAGACCGATGAATATCAACGGAAGATAGCTGCTTCCATCTACCAGGGAGTTTTGCGTTTTGTGACAGAACGGGAATATTCTTCTTCGGATTGATGTAAGCATATCACTTAGAAAGCGTTTCATGTATGTTATACTAACACTACTGAAACATTTTCTAAGGATGGTGAATCGGCATGTTGACACAAGAAAAAGTACTAGAAATCCTTCATCCAATCGAAGATCCGTTTTTACATAAAACGCTAAAGGAAACCGAAGGGATTGAAGATATAAAGATCAAAGAGGATAAGAATCATGTGAGTGTGAAAGTGCTCATTGGCAAAACGAACACCGCTGAACAGATGGAGTTACAGCAAACCATCGTCAATGCCCTTAAAAGCGGGGGCGCAACGACTGTAGGTTTACGTTTTGATCAGCTTCCAGATGATGTAATTCAAAAGCTCCAGCCTGCCGCAGAGGAATCTGAAGATGCCTCCCTTCTTGGTGGGAATGCGGGCACGAAATTCCTTACCATCGCCAGCGGTAAAGGCGGCGTAGGGAAGTCTACCGTTACAGTGAACTTAGCGGTTGCACTCACTCGTTTAGGGAAAAAGGTTGGAATCATTGATGCAGATATTTACGGTTTCAGTGTACCGGATATGATGGGTGTAGAAGAGAGACCGGTAGTTCGTGGTGAAAAGATTATTCCGGTCGAACGCTTTGGAGTCAAACTTGTATCTATGGGCTTCTTTGTAGAAGACAACTCACCGATCATATGGCGTGGCCCAATGCTCGGTAAAATGTTGACAAGTTTCTTTAAAGAGGTGGAATGGGGAGATCTTGACTACCTGCTTCTTGACCTGCCACCTGGGACAGGAGATGTAGCATTAGATGTGCATTCCATGCTGCCTTCCTCTAAAGAAATCATCGTCACGACCCCTCACCCGACAGCGGCTTTCGTAGCGGCGCGTGCAGGACAAATGGCGTTGAAGACAGAACACGAAATCCTTGGAGTGATCGAGAACATGGCTTACTTTGAGAGTAAAGAAACGGGAAACAAGGAATTCGTCTTTGGACGTGGAGGCGGTGTGAAGCTTGCTGATACATTGAAAACAGGTGTATTAGGACATGTTCCTCTTCAACAACCCTACGAAGAAGAAGACGTTTTTGCTCCATCTGTTTATCAAACCGATCATCCTATCGGTGTCATATATCGGAATATAGCTGCAAAAGTCATTGATAAGTATTAAAAATGGAAAATCACGCGTTTCCCTGGTGGGGGACGCGTGATTTTTTTTATGAGGACTGGCTACTTTGTTCCTCTTGGCCGCCACTTCCAGATTGTTCCTCACTACCACTTTCTTGCTTTTTCCCTGAGGATTGAGATTCGCCGCTTTTCATCTTCTCTGCAGCTTTTAATAAAGTTTCATTCATCTTAGCTTGGAAGACTGGGCTGTTTATCGTTTCCTCTATAGTTTTTTCTAAATGCTCACGGAATTTCTGTCCCTGCATGACGGTTACCATTTGATCCATCATTTCGGGATTTTTATATAACTCAATCATTAATTTCTGATATTCTGCATCTTTCATGAGACCCTTCATCAATTGTTTTTGTTGATCCTCAAGAACCTTGCTGAATTCTTGCACAAATTTCGGGTCAGAAAAAAGCTTACTCCAAAACGCTTTTCCTTCCTCAGAAACCAATGTTTTTTGGACAGCTTGGGAAACGACTTCTGATTCCAAAGCCATCGCTTGTTGCATTTTTTCATCGGAAAGAACTTCTGTCATTGCTTTTTTTCCATCATCAGATTTCAGAATATCAACCATCATTTTCTTAGTTGTATCGTAGTCCGCCTGTTCACTTGCTCCTGAACTTCCGCCGCAAGCGGCCAGGAAAACAAGAATAAGGATGGGACACAATATGCGGAGTTTGGACATTGTTGCATGTCCCCTTTCTTAAGTTCTCCTTAGGGTTACTATTTGCGTTACGACAAATTTTATACGACTGGAGGAAAAATGATGCGCTTCATGGTAAAATACGATGGAAAAGTCTTTTTTGTACATTAGGGGGAACAACTCGTGAACAGTCGCAAATGGGTAAGATTATTTTTGACTACCTTATTGATCGGTGGAGTTATCACACTGGTCACAAGTTTTATATTTAAATTTGATTCATATGCTGAAGTATTTCAGCCTTTTCAGTTATTTGAACTTGTCGGGTTATTGTTATTTTTCTCAGGGCTTGGTTTTATATTCAGTATTATCAGTCAGATGGGATTCTTCGCCTATTTGACACTCAATCAGTTCGGTAAAGGGATATTTCGCTCCTTTTGGTTCCCGGTGCAACTTTTTTTAATTGCATTTACACTTTTTGATTTGGTTTATTTCAGGTATGCAGCGGCTGAGGACTCATCAGTCTGGCCATTTTTATGGACTGCCCTTGTGTTTTTGATCCTTTGTGCAATCGTATCCTATGTGAAAGCTAAAGAAACGAATATGAAGGCTTTTATACCTGCTATGTTCTTTATGGTAGTGGTAACAACAATTGAATGGGTGCCGGCTTTAAGAGCGCAGGGGAGCGATTATGTTTGGTTGATGATTATCCCGCTTTTCATATGTAATGCTTACCAGCTGATTCTTTTACATCGATTGACGAATACAAATGAGAAGTCGGCTTAAAATAAAAAGGGCCCTGTGAAAATTATTCACAGGGCCCTTTCGATTAGTCTATTTGTGAGGTTTCAGATTCGCTGCCGCTTACCAGTTCTGTAATGCTTACGAGCTTCAAGCCCTTTTGCTGCAATCCAGGAAGGATAACTTCCAATGCTTTGGGGGTTTGTTTTACAGAATCAGAGGCGTGCATAAGAATAATATCGCCTTCTGATCCTTCATTCATTACTTGATCAATTATATTGTTAGTCCCTGGATTTTCCCAATCTCTAGGATTGACACTCCATTGGACAGCTTGCATCCCTTCTTTTTCAATGATCTTTAAGACCTCTTTATCAACATGACCATGCGGCGGCCGGATCCACTCGATATCTTCAAACCCTAATTTTTCAAAAACCTGTGCAGCCTGCCTGAGATCAGCACTCACCTGTTCGGGTTTGAGCTCTAAATAACTTTCATACTTATACCCCATCATCCCGATTTCGTGTTTTCCTTCTTGGATGACCGTCATAATATCCGGGTGCCTCTCTGCCCATTCCCCGCTGACAAAGAAGGTAGCCTGAGCCTTATGGGCATCCAACTGCTTTAAGACTTCATGAACTTTATCGGTTCCCCAACTTATATTGAAGGTGAGCGCCACGTGAGAACGTTCGTCACTTCCTTGAGTTAATGCGCGAGGTTCACCTTTATTCGAAAATACGGGAAGTTGGCTCCACTGGCCAACCCAAAGGAATAAGGCGCAAAATAAAGCCAGGATTACTACAATACTATAACGCTTCAAGCGATCAGTCTTCCATGTATAAAAGCTCATTTCAGGATTCTCCTTCCTTCCAATATGTTCTATACATATGAAAAAAAGGACAACC
The DNA here is from genome assembly GCF_004101865.1 of Halobacillus litoralis. NCBI lineage: Bacteria > Bacillati > Bacillota > Bacilli > Caryophanales > Bacillaceae > Halobacillus > Halobacillus litoralis. The sequence goes on along the minus strand of NZ_CP026118.1, from coordinate 2,098,890 downwards.
TATGCTAAAAACAATGAAATTAGGGTAAAAATAAAGAGAGTTGCTTAACAGGGAGGTCCTTTAGATGCATGGTTTAATTATTGATGATCAAGAACGTCGTGAAATTGAATACCTGCTTAAAAGAGAAATGGAAGAAATAACGTTTGACCTTGGAGACCACAGAATCGACCAAGGGTTGAAGGGTGCTATGGAAGAAAGGTATGAAGTGCTATTTCAAATTTTCCGTAGGTTTGCTAACAGAGAAGAATGTTTACAATATATGCCCAGAAAGAAAAAACAAAACTGAAACTGAACATTGAAATGATAACGTTCCGGTAAGAAGAGTGGAGAGTATGAAAGCCTTGGATGATTCCGTGGCTTTCTTTTTATGATCTGGAAAATATAAAGTTCCAGCTGAAAATTTACTGCCCTGCATTAGCCCTATCCAGCTCGAGAGCTTAGAGGATGTTACGACTTTAATAGCCAAGTATTTGTTCCGATAATTTTTTATAAACGAATTCAGGAAAAAGTATTGCAATTCTTTTTTATTCTGTGCTATATTATTAAACGTTGTCGGGAAACAATTAAACACGATTTCAATGGAAACTTCCTTTGGAAAAGTTGTTGACATCAAACGGCAGCCATGGTAAATTAGTATTTGTCGCCAAAACGTCTCAACAAAATAAACAGTCGAAAAGTTATTGACAATAACAATTAGATGTGTTAAATTGATTGAGTCGCTATTTTGAAGCGGCACACAACATTTTGATCTTTGAAAACTGAACGAACCAACCAGTACGTCAAGATATTTCTTCTTATGAAGAAGAGATTTGAAACAAGCACATTCGGTGTGCAAATGAGCAAGTCAAACTAACTTTTATGGAGAGTTTGATCCTGGCTCAGGACGAACGCTGGCGGCGTGCCTAATACATGCAAGTCGAGCGCGGGAAGCGAGCGGATCCCCTTCGGGGGTGAAGCTCGTGGAACGAGCGGCGGACGGGTGAGTAACACGTGGGCAACCTACCTGTAAGATTGGAATAACCCCGGGAAACCGGGGCTAATGCCGGGTAATACTTTTCTTCGCATGAAGGAAAGTTGAAAGATGGCCTCTGGCTATCACTTACAGATGGGCCCGCGGCGCATTAGCTAGTTGGTGAGGTAACGGCTCACCAAGGCAACGATGCGTAGCCGACCTGAGAGGGTGATCGGCCACACTGGGACTGAGACACGGCCCAGACTCCTACGGGAGGCAGCAGTAGGGAATCTTCCGCAATGGACGAAAGTCTGACGGAGCAACGCCGCGTGAACGATGAAGGTCTTCGGATCGTAAAGTTCTGTTGTTAGGGAAGAACAAGTGCCGTGCGAATAGAGCGGCACCTTGACGGTACCTAACGAGGAAGCCCCGGCTAACTACGTGCCAGCAGCCGCGGTAATACGTAGGGGGCAAGCGTTGTCCGGAATTATTGGGCGTAAAGCGCGCGCAGGCGGTTCCTTAAGTCTGATGTGAAAGCCCACGGCTCAACCGTGGAGGGTCATTGGAAACTGGGGAACTTGAGGACAGAAGAGGAGAGTGGAATTCCACGTGTAGCGGTGAAATGCGTAGATATGTGGAGGAACACCAGTGGCGAAGGCGACTCTCTGGTCTGTTTCTGACGCTGAGGTGCGAAAGCGTGGGTAGCAAACAGGATTAGATACCCTGGTAGTCCACGCCGTAAACGATGAGTGCTAGGTGTTAGGGGGCTTCCACCCCTTAGTGCTGAAGTTAACGCATTAAGCACTCCGCCTGGGGAGTACGGCCGCAAGGCTGAAACTCAAAGGAATTGACGGGGGCCCGCACAAGCGGTGGAGCATGTGGTTTAATTCGAAGCAACGCGAAGAACCTTACCAGGTCTTGACATCCTTGGACCGCCCTAGAGATAGGGTTTTCCCTTCGGGGACCAAGTGACAGGTGGTGCATGGTTGTCGTCAGCTCGTGTCGTGAGATGTTGGGTTAAGTCCCGCAACGAGCGCAACCCCTAATCTTAGTTGCCAGCATTCAGTTGGGCACTCTAAGGTGACTGCCGGTGACAAACCGGAGGAAGGCGGGGATGACGTCAAATCATCATGCCCCTTATGACCTGGGCTACACACGTGCTACAATGGATGGTACAAAGGGCAGCGAAGCCGCGAGGTGTAGCAAATCCCATAAAACCATTCTCAGTTCGGATTGTAGGCTGCAACTCGCCTACATGAAGCCGGAATCGCTAGTAATCGCGGATCAGCATGCCGCGGTGAATACGTTCCCGGGCCTTGTACACACCGCCCGTCACACCACGAGAGTTGGCAACACCCGAAGTCGGTGAGGTAACCTTTTTGGAGCCAGCCGCCGAAGGTGGGGCCAATGATTGGGGTGAAGTCGTAACAAGGTAGCCGTATCGGAAGGTGCGGCTGGATCACCTCCTTTCTAAGGATTTAGAAACGGAAGCGTACTGGTTGGTTGTTCAGTTTTGAGAGATTAAACTATGAAAATATCAGCATCTCTTTAATTGGATGGGCCTGTAGCTCAGTTGGTCAGAGCGCACGCCTGATAAGCGTGAGGTCGGTGGTTCAAGTCCACTCAGGCCCACCATTCAACTATAAGGGGCCTTAGCTCAGCTGGGAGAGCGCCTGCTTTGCACGCAGGAGGTCAGCGGTTCGATCCCGCTAGGCTCCACCATTTAATTGTTTCATCAAACACAAGAGCTATTTTTGTGTTTTATATTCGACCCTGGAAAAGGGGCGTGAACCTTGAAAACTGGATAAGGAATCAATAGTGGTCATCTAACGATGACGCTAGTGATGACAAGACATCAAACATCGAAATTGTAATCAACGTCTTTTCACGAAGATAGTTAAGTGAATAAGGGCGCACGGTGGATGCCTTGGTACTAGGAGTCGATGAAGGACGGGACTAACACCGATATGCTCCGGCGAGCCGTAAGTAGGCTTTGACCCGGAGATTTCCGAATGGGGAAACCCACTGTTCGTAATGGAACAGTATCCTATACTGAATACATAGGTATAGGAAGGCACACCCGGGGAACTGAAACATCTAAGTACCCGGAGGAAGAGAAAGCAAATGCGATTTCCCGAGTAGCGGCGAGCGAAACGGAATCAGCCCAAACCAGAAAGCTTGCTTTCTGGGGTTGTAGGACACTCCATCGGAGTTACCAAGGAGGAAGATAGACGAATCGGCCTGGAAAGGCCAGCCAGAGCAGGTAACAGCCCTGTAGTCGAAATCTTTCTCCCTCCGGAGTGGATCCTGAGTACGGCGGAACACGAGAAATTCCGTCGGAATCCGGGAGGACCATCTCCCAAGGCTAAATACTTCCTAGTAACCGATAGTGAACCAGTACCGTGAGGGAAAGGTGAAAAGCACCCCGGAAGGGGAGTGAAAGAGAACCTGAAACCGTGTGCCTACAAGTAGTCGGAGCCCGTTAATGGGTGACGGCGTGCCTTTTGTAGAATGAACCGGCGAGTTACGACCGTATGCGAGGTTAAGCAGCAGAAGCGGAGCCGCAGCGAAAGCGAGTCTGAATAGGGCGAGTGAGTATGCGGTCGTAGACCCGAAACCGTGTGATCTACCCATGTCCAGGGTGAAGGTCAGGTAACACTGACTGGAGGCCCGAACCCACGTAAGTTGAAAATTACGGGGATGAGGTGTGGGTAGGGGTGAAATGCCAATCGAACACGGAGATAGCTGGTTCTCTCCGAAATAGCTTTAGGGCTAGCCTCAGAATAGAAAGTCTTGGAGGTAGAGCACTGATTGGACGAGGGGCCCCTATCGGGTTACCGAATTCAGTCAAACTCCGAATGCCAACGACTTTGTTCTGGGAGTCAGACCGTGGGTGATAAGGTTCATGGTCGAGAGGGAAACAGCCCAGACCGCCAGCTAAGGTCCCAAAGTGTGTGTTAAGTGGAAAAGGATGTGGAGTTGCTTAGACAACCAGGATGTTGGCTTAGAAGCAGCCATCATTGAAAGAGTGCGTAATAGCTCACTGGTCGAGTGACTCTGCGCCGAAAATGTACCGGGGCTAAACACACCACCGAAGCTGCGGATTGATCTTACGATCAGTGGTAGGAGAGCGTTCTAAGGGCCGTGAAGTCAGACCGTAAGGACTGGTGGAGCGCTTAGAAGTGAGAATGCCGGTATGAGTAGCGAAAAAAGAGTGAGAATCTCTTTCACCGAATGCCTAAGGTTTCCTGAGGAAGGCTCGTCCTCTCAGGGTTAGTCGGGACCTAAGCCGAGGCCGAAAGGCGTAGGCGATGGACAACAGGTTGATATTCCTGTACCACCTCCTTTCCGTTTGAACGACGGGGGGACGCAGGAGGATAAGGAGAGCGCGCCATTGGATGAGCGCGTCCAAGCAGTGAGACGGTCGGATAGGCAAATCCGTCCGGCAACGTCAAGCTGTGATGGGGAGGGAAATTTAGTACCGAAGCTCCTGAGTTCACACTGCCAAGAAAATCCTCTAGTGAGGAAAGAGGTGCCCGTACCGCAAACCGACACAGGTAGGCGAGGAGAGGATCCTAAGGTGAGCGGGAGAACTCTCGTTAAGGAACTCGGCAAAATGACCCCGTAACTTCGGGAGAAGGGGTGCTCCTCTGCCGAGGAGCCGCAGTGAAAAGGCCCAAGCGACTGTTTACCAAAAACACAGGTCTCTGCGAAGCCGTAAGGCGAAGTATAGGGGCTGACACCTGCCCGGTGCTGGAAGGTTAAGGGAATGCGTTAGCGTATGCGAAGCGTTGAACCGAAGCCCCAGTAAACGGCGGCCGTAACTATAACGGTCCTAAGGTAGCGAAATTCCTTGTCGGGTAAGTTCCGACCCGCACGAAAGGTGCAACGACTTGGGCACTGTCTCAACGAGAGACCCGGTGAAATTATACTATGTGTGAAGATGCACATTACCCGCGACAGGACGGAAAGACCCCGTGGAGCTTTACTGTAGCCTGATATTGAATGTTGGTACAGCTTGTACAGGATAGGTAGGAGCCTTGGAAGCCGGAGCGCTAGCTTCGGTGGAGGCGCTGGTGGGATACTACCCTGGCTGTACGGACATTCTAACCCAGGACCGTGATCCGGTCCGGAGACAGTGTCAGGTGGGCAGTTTGACTGGGGCGGTCGCCTCCCAAAGAGTAACGGAGGCGCCCAAAGGTTCCCTCAGAATGGTTGGAAATCATTCGCAGAGTGTAAAGGCACAAGGGAGCTTGACTGCGAGACCTACAAGTCGAGCAGGGACGAAAGTCGGGCTTAGTGATCCGGCGGTACCGCATGGAAGGGCCGTCGCTCAACGGATAAAAGCTACCCCGGGGATAACAGGCTTATCTCCCCCAAGAGTCCACATCGACGGGGAGGTTTGGCACCTCGATGTCGGCTCATCGCATCCTGGGGCTGTAGTCGGTCCCAAGGGTTGGGCTGTTCGCCCATTAAAGCGGTACGCGAGCTGGGTTCAGAACGTCGTGAGACAGTTCGGTCCCTATCCGTCGTGGGCGTTGGAAATTTGAAAGGAGCTGTCCTTAGTACGAGAGGACCGGGATGGACACACCGCTGGTGTACCAGTTGTTCCGCCAGGAGCATCGCTGGGTAGCTACGTGTGGTCGGGATAAGTGCTGAAAGCATCTAAGCATGAAGCCCACCTTGAGATGAGATTTCCCTTTGCTTTAAGCAAATAAGATCCCTCAGAGACGATGAGGTTGATAGGTCCGAGGTGGAAGCGTGGTGACACGTGGAGCTGACGGATACTAATGGATCGATGACTTATCTATAGAGATTTCGTTCGTGAAAAGTCGATGTGCATTCGACGATGATGTTTCCTTATCCAGTTTTGAGGGTTCACCTCAAACTTTATATTGATGTGGTGGTGAAGGCGAAGAGGTCACACCTGTTCCCATGCCGAACACAGCAGTTAAGCTCTTCAGCGCCGATGGTAGTCGGGTCGATCCCCGTGAGAGTAGGACGCCGCCACATTGATTCTCTTTCCTTATTGATACTTAAAGAAGACTTTTAATTATTCCAACGTAGCTCAGTGGTAGAGCAATCGGCTGTTAACCGATCGGTCGTAGGTTCGAATCCTACCGTTGGAGCCACTTGCTTCCATAGCTCAGTGGTAGAGCACTTCCATGGTAAGGAAGGGGTCGCCGGTTCAAATCCGGCTGGAAGCTCTGAATGAGTATGACTGAATTTTCAATTAACCAATAAAGATACATATATGAAGCTTTCGCTCTTGAAAAGGAGTGGAAGCTTTTTTTGTCGTCTTGAAATTGTTAACTCCCAGCCTGTTGATATTTTGGAATTGTGGTTTGCATGTCATATGACTCCTCTATACCTTCATAGGTCCTTGCGACCATCCCTCTCTCACTTCCAAATACCACCTAATGTCGAATAATAAGCTTTTATGTATGTAGAATGCTCTCCTTCACGGGTCCTCCGTCTCATACACCTCCAGGATTTCTAAATATTCAACAAAGATTAACTGAAAATGGTGAAAATCAGGTCTTACTATTCAATCATAACCTATACTTTCCCAATTATAGAAAATGAATGCCGTTATAAGCTCTGCTTTGAAGGTAGAAGCTGAAATTTCGCTGTACCTTTCCCAAGTTTTCAGTGATATTTCATTTTTTTTACGAGCCTACCGAACCTATTGTTCTAGGTAAAAAGATTATAGATGCGTCTTTTTTTGTAAATATTTATCATTTTTTTGTTCGTTTAGTCCAAAATGAGCAGGGATCAAAAAGGAGCAGAGTATATACGTCCTTATTTCAACAAGAAATCTAGAAGATTTTGTCACTATAAGATAGAGTGTTTGTAACACCTTGAGAATCGTCCACTCAGAATCCACATGAGAGGGGAGGCCGTAGTTAGTACGAATGAAAGGAAATCTATTAAAAAGGGGCGAAAATATTGAGGAAAAAGAGAGCTAGACTTAGGTCGGTAAGTGTTCTGTTGATTACTGTCATGATTCTTTCTCTGTTTAATGTGACGGCAGGTGTTTCTGCCCAAAAAGCGAACAGTGTAGCAATGAATGACAGTAAACAGGTGAAGAATAAAATTAATGAAGATCTCTCTTCATCTTTCAAAGAAAATGATCAAATCACGTATTTGGTAAAAATGAAAGAGCAGGCGGATACAAAAAAAGCGGCAAATGAAGCTATGGCAAAATTGGAAAAGAGTAAAGCAGCCGTTTCCGCTAAAGAAAAGAAGCGTGTAAAAACATCCGCAGTTGTGAATGAGTTACGCGCAACCGCAAAACAAACACAGTCCCAATTGGATCAATACTTAGAGAAGGCGAAGGAACAGGGTGATGTCAAGTCCTTTGATCCTTATTATATTGTGAACGCTGTTTCTGTAACTAGTAATGAAAAGGTGATGGAAGAAATCGCCGCTTTTGCAGAAGTTGAAAAACTTTTGCCAAACCGTACGAGGGAAATCTACCAACCACTGGATATGCCTAAAGAAAAGGCCAAGGCAGAAATCCTGGATGTGGATTCATGGGGGATAGACCGAATAGGTGCCGAACAAGTTTGGAACGAAACAGGAATAGATGGCTCAGGCGTGGTAGTAGCTAATATCGATACTGGTGTACAGTGGGACCACCCTGGTTTACTTGAGAAGTATCGAGGGTTTAATGCAGCGAGCCCTGAAGAAGTAGACCATGAGTTTAATTGGTTTGACGCTACCGCTGATACATCAGAACCTTATGATGACCAGGGCCACGGAACTCACACGATGGGGACTATGGTCGGTTCTGAAGCAGATGGGTCCAATCAAGTAGGTGTAGCACCAGGTGCGACGTGGATAGCAGTTAAAGCATTTACTGCTGCTGGTGGTACAGATGTGGATTTACTAGATGCCGCTGAGTGGTTATTAGCACCTAAAGATGAAGAAGGAAACCCTCATCCAGAAAAATCACCAGATATCATCAACAATTCATGGGGCGGTGGCCCGGGGCTTGATGAATGGTATCGTGAAATGGTGCAAAACTGGAGAAATGCAGGCATAGTTCCCGTTTTCTCAGCTGGTAATGATGGAGAGTTAGGTGATGGGAGCATCGCAGCCCCAGCGAACTATCCTGAATCAATTGCTGTAGGAGCTACTGATAGTAATGATGGATTAGCTTACTTTTCATCTGTGGGACCTTCCCCTTATGATGGGGAGATCAAGCCGGACATTTCTGCGCCAGGGGTTAATATCAACTCCACCGTTCCAGGAAGTGAGTATGAGGATACTTATAGTGGAACTTCAATGGCCGGACCTCATGTGGCTGGTACAATAGCTTTGTTATTAGAAGCCGACCAGTCTTTGTCCGTAGACCGAATCGAAGAGTTGTTGTATGAAACGGCGGATGCTACTACAAGTGATGAATACCCTGAGGATCCTAATGAAGGGTTTGGTCATGGGGTTGCCAACGCTTATACAGCTGTTTCTGCCGTTGTATCAGGCATTGGTGAGATTTCAGGAAATGTCTATCAAGACGGGGAGGATACAGAAGCCCCTGTGATTGAACATGAGCCAGTAGAACAGTCTTATAAGGGGCTGGAGCTGCCGATTGTGGTTGACGTTTCTGATAACGTAAGTGTTGACAATGTCGAAGTTCAATACAGCCTGGATGGGCAAGAATGGCAATCAGTCGATGGAGAATTGATCGAGGGCAGCTATGAGAGTGGGACATATCAAGCTTCCATACCAGGTGAAGACTTAAATGGTGATATGCTTGAGTATAAACTTTTTGTCACTGATTTCGGTGGCAATGAAGTGGAGTCAGATATTTATAGCGTAACATTGGAAGATGGAATCACAGTCGGTTATTCACAAGACTTTGAGACAACACCTGCTGGCTGGGTATCTTTTGGCGAAAGTAATTCCTGGGAATGGGGAGTACCTGTTTCTGGACCTGAGGGAGCAGCTTCAGGTGAAAAAGTTTATGCTACGAATCTTGATGGCACCTACGAATCAGATGCCGATATGACGTTAAGACTTCCGCCAGTTGAAGTCCCAGAGGGCGAATCTTTCCTTCAATTTAAGACGTGGTATCAATTAGAAAGAAATTATGATTATGGACATGTGGTTGTTTCCACTGATAATGAAAACTGGGAACAATTGGCCGAGTTTAATAATGAGTCAGGCGATTGGGTGGATTCACAAGTTGAATTATCCGATTATGCGGGTCAAACCGTTTATGTTGGTTTTCATGTTGAAACAGACCTGAGCGTGGTGAAAGATGGCTGGTATATTGATGATGTTGCTATTACAGACCACTCTTCAGACAGCTCTGCAAAACTTCATAAGTCCAATGAGAAAAAAGCTGACAAGAAGGCAGGAGCAAAAGCAGATGCTAAGGATTCTAAATCAAAGAATAAGAAAAAAGCAGTGAAGTCTAAGAGCCTTTTCCCAGGTACCTTTGAAAACGTCGAGGGGCCGTTGATGCAAACAGGAAAAGTAGATACTTCACCTATTAGTCCAAATGTTTTACCACTTGAAGCAACTGTAACTGTTCTGGAAACAGAAAAATCTGTAACAACAGATCCATCAGATGGAAGTTACCGAATATTAACTGCAGCAGGTGACTTTACTTTAGAAGCTTCAGCTTATGGATACGAGTCAAGTACTGAGGAGGTTGAAGTTCCTGAAGATGGACAGGTTAACGCTAACTTCACCCTGGAACCTACACCTTCTGGGGAAGTCACAGGTACAGTGACGAATGAAAGAACAGGGGAACCTATAGAAGGAGCAACTGTCTATGTTGAGGAAGATGCTGCCGTCACTCCGGCTGTGACAGATGAAGATGGTGTATATTCACTGACAGCCTACGAGGGTGAATATACTCTAGAGGTAAGGGCTCCCAATTATAAAGGAGCGGAAGCAACCGTAACTGTAGTAGGAAATGAAACAGCTACGGTGGATGTTGAGTTAGAACCATTCATTGGCTTCCCTGGAGAAATTGGTTATGACGACGGTACAGCTGAAAATGCTCGTGCTTTCTACGACGCTGGTAATGCATGGGCCGTAAAAATGTCCTTAGCTGAGGGCCAGTCTTCAGCATTAGTAACAGGAGGATTATTCAGATTTTGGGGAGAAGACTTTCCAGTACCAGGGGGTACAGAGTTTGCAGTAGCTGTGTATGACTCAAGTGGTACAGATGGGGCGCCAGGGGAACAGTTGGCTGGACCGATTGAGGCGGAAGCACTTCGTAATGGAGAATGGACAGATGTGGACCTATCAAATGAAGGGATTGTCGTAGATGACGATTTCTACATGGTTTATATTCAAACACATGCTAATCCGAACACCCCAGCTCTTGCAACAGATGAAAATGGGGAGAATGCAGGCCGGAGTTGGCAACAGGTAGGCGGAACGTGGAGCCCTTCTCCAAGTGAAGAAGGGAACTATATGATTCGTGCTACCGTAGATTATGAAGCAGAAGCGCCTGTTATTGAATCACCAGCGGATGGATCATTCACGAACGAAGAAACGGTAACAGTGGAAGGCAGCGGTTCTCCGTCAACTTCTGTTGTCATTCACAACGGGGAAGATGAAGTGGCTGAGGTCGAAGTAACGGAAGAAGGGAAATTTGCTGCTGACATCGAGCTGGATGAAGGTGCGAATGAACTTACTGCCATAACTGTAACGGGTAATGGTAATACAGACCCTTCAGCACCTGTTGTAGTCACATTGGATCAAATGAACCCTGAACTTACGATTACTTCTCCAGAAGATGGAGAAAAAATCAACAAAGAAGTAACAACGGTAGAAGGGATGGTAAACGAAGAATTTCTTGATCAAGTGCTGGTTAATGGTCAGGAGGCAGACGTTAGTGAAGATGGAACCTTCAGTAAACGATTGATTGTAAATGAAGGTGAAAACATTATAGAAGTAGAAGCTTTAGATGAAGCCGGTAACAATGTGACAGAAGAACTCACTATTGAAGCGGATTATTCAGCACCCGAGATTACAGCGTTGAATCCGGAAGAGGATCAATCTTTACAGTCTGGTGAGAGTGTAATGATTGAATTTGACTCTGAACCTGGATTGGATGCCACATTCTATATTAAGATGCCTTTGACCAATTTCTCTATTTTCTCTGATCAAGCTACAGAGCTTCCTATGATGGAGATGGGAGAAGGACATTATGTAGGATATTGGACGGCGACTTCTAATTTAGAGGTTGAAGGAGCTGAAATCGTAGTGAAGGCAGAAGATGCTTTTGGTAATGTGGCTGAAGAAGCCGCTGAAGGTAAGCTATATATTAACCAGGAATAAATTGAAAAAGCCCGCCAAATTAATTTTGGCGGGTAATTTTAATGAATTCTATGAAACGAATAGTTTGAAAATATAGACTTTAAGAATTCCCTTTACAATTTGCTGGTATATTGTATATAATGATATTTGTCAGATTGAAAAGAAACAAAAAAACGACAAAAAGCTACATATTGGCCCGTTGGTCAAGTGGTTAAGACACCGCCCTTTCACGGCGGTAACACGGGTTCGAATCCCGTACGGGTCACCACTTACATGGAGGATTAGCTCAGCTGGGAGAGCACTTGCCTTACAAGCAAGGGGTCGCAGGTTCGAGCCCTGCATCCTCCACCATCAATTTCATAATTGGCCGGCCTAGCTCAACTGGCAGAGCAACTGATTTGTAATCAGTAGGTTGGGGGTTCAAGTCCTCTGGCCGGCACCACTGTATTTTTTAAAGTGGAGGGATAGCGAAGTTGGCCAAACGCGGCGGACTGTAAATCCGCTCCCATCGGGTTCGTAGGTTCGAGTCCTACTCCCTCCACCATTTTATTTCTGAAATGATCATATGCGGCTGATATCCTTATATTCAGCTTATTTTTATGAAATAAAATATAAATGTGTATAAACTCAATGAGATGGTATATACTATTTTTGTAACTGTTGGGCCATAGCCAAGCGGTAAGGCAACGGTTTTTGGTACCGTCATGCGCTGGTTCGAATCCAGCTGGCCCAGCCATTTTTTTATGCCTTGGGATAGATTTTCAAGGAAATATTTGAAATGATTTTATTAAACTAACAGCCTCTCATTTATATAAGGAGCCATTAGCTCAGTTGGTAGAGCATCTGACTTTTAATCAGAGGGTCGAAGGTTCGAATCCTTCATGGCTCATCTTTTAATAATTGCATATGCGGGAGTAGTTCAGTGGTAGAACACCACCTTGCCAAGGTGGGGGTCGCGGGTTCGAATCCCGTCTCCCGCTCCAGACGGGGCCTTAGCTCAGCTGGGAGAGCGCCTGCTTTGCACGCAGGAGGTCAGCGGTTCGATCCCGCTAGGCTCCACCAATACATATTATTAATGACACTATGACTACCTGGTAATTCAATACAGATAAAAACCCTGACATGAACTCATGTCAGGGTTTTTGGTTTAGGCAAAGGCAGGGAGTATTGCTATTTTTGAAAATGCCTTGGGGATTAGGAGGAAATGAGGTTCAGCTCTCATATTATAAGCATTCCTTTTGTTGTAACTGACTTTTTAATATGTAAACTAAATAATATTTTCCGCTGTTTTTGAAAAAGCTTGTAAACATGCATGAACAGCCCCGTTTTCATCCTGTATATCGTATATATATACACAATGATGTCCAGTTGAGTCATCTCCATAAAAACGGATACAATTATAGTAGTGAAAAAAAGGAGGAACTTTAATGAATAAACAACTTTCAGTTATTGGTGTCCCGATGGATCTTGGTCAAATGCGCAGAGGTGTAGATATGGGACCGAGTGCCATTCGCTATGCTGGTATGGTTGAACGTCTAGAACAATTACAATATGATATTGAAGATCTAGGGGACATTGAGATTCCTCGTCCAGAACAGAAAATGGAAGTAAAACAGGATAATTTAAGGAACTTGAATGAAATTGTTGAGGGCAGCCGCCGTTTAGCAGAGAAGGTGGATGAAGTCGTTGAAAGCAAACGCTTTCCCCTGGTCCTTGGCGGTGATCACAGCATTGCTATGGGAACACTTGCTGGAATAGCGAAACATTATGAAAACCTCGGTGTCATCTGGTATGATGCTCATGGAGATTTAAATACCGGAGATAGTTCCCCATCTGGGAACATCCATGGAATGCCATTAGCTGTCAGTTTAGGGATTGGCCATGAAAAACTGACTGGTATTTTTGGAGGCGGACCGAAAATCAAACCTGAAAATATTGTTATTGTCGGAGCGCGTTCTTTAGATGAAGGAGAGAGAGTTCTCATAGAAGAAAAAGGTATCAAGGTTTATACCATGCATGAAGTGGATCGCATGGGAATGACTCAGGTAATGGAAGAAACCATGGATTACTTGAAAGATCGTACCGATGGAGTCCATTTAAGCCTTGATTTGGATGGATTGGATCCAAGCGATGCTCCGGGTGTAGGGACACCTGTTATGGGCGGACTGAGCTATCGTGAAAGCCACTTGGCTATGGAAATGCTGCATCAGTCTAAAATGATTACTTCTGCCGAATTTGTGGAAGTGAACCCGATCTTAGATGAAAAAAATAAAACCGCTAGTGTAGCGGTGGGCTTGATGGGTTCATTATTTGGAGAAAGTTTGAAATAAGCATCTATATGGTTAACAGTAACTTGCCTTTTTTAAGGTAGGTTGCTGTTTTTCTTGTTTTAGATCGTCGTATTCATTCAACAGATGGTCAAGCTTCACACTAATACGGACGACTTCAGGTGAACTCAGCTTATGGAGACGGGCTAAACGCGTCATTTCCAATCGGCAAGCTTCGATTTCTTTCGTCAAAGATGTCACTCGCTTCATATTAATTCGTCCTCCTATGAAATTTTTTACATTTACAGCTTTATAACCGATACTAAAAAAAGTTAAACTTATATTAGATAAAAAATATTTTTTTGAAACTTTTGGGCGAGTTCATCCGTAAAGGATATCGACCGCAAGTATAGCGGAGGTATAGCAGATGGAAACGATGATTAAGCAAAAAATAAAAGAGGTAAAAAAGGGAGACCAATCTGCATTTGAAGATATAGTTTCTTTTTATCAAAATAAGGTATATCATATTTGCCTTCGCATGATTGGTAACTCCTATGAAGCAGAGGATCTTGCACAAGAAGCTTTTATTCGTGCGTATACAAACCTCTATACTTTTGATGAACGACGGAAGTTCTCAACGTGGTTATATAGAATTGCGACGAACTTATCGATCGATCGTATCAGGAAGAAAAAACCGGATTATCATCTGGATGCAGAGGTGCGTGGAACGGATGGGTTGGATATGTATTCTCAATTAGCTGCTGAGCAGGCTTTACCTGAAGAAGAAGTCGAAAGCCTTGAGTTGCAGACATACATCCATAAAGAGATCTTAGCACTGCCACCTAAGTATCGGAGTGTCATTGTTCTTCGTTACTTGGATGAGCTGGCTCTTCAGGAAATTGCAGAAATACTGGATATTCCTGTAGGAACGGTGAAGACGAGGGTGCATCGTGGCAGAGAAGCATTACGTAAGAGGCTTCGACATGTGTGAAGGAGTTGAGAGGGAATGAATTGCAATAAAGAAGCTGTTACACTCATGCATAAGTATTTGGATGGTGAATTATATAAAGAAGAAGAGAGACGACTGAGAGACCATTTACAAACTTGCATATCCTGCCAGAATCATTTTCACGAATTGAAAAGGACGACGACGCTTATAACCAATACGACTCCTGTGACAGCTCCGCCTAGATTTACGGCGAATGTCATGGGTAAGTTGCCGAAAGAGAAGAAAAGAAGGAACTATATACGGAAACTGCAGAGGCATCCGGTGCTGACTGCGGCAGCTATATTTTTCATCTTAATGTTCAGTGGCATCTTCTCAGCTTGGAATCAGGATCAGCAAATGACAGTGTCGAAACAGGAAAACTTAGAAATACGAGATCACACTGTCATTGTTCCTGAGGGTGTCACTGTCACGGGGGACTTAGTCGTTCGGAATGGTGATTTGAAGATTGAAGGGAAAATCGATGGAGATGTTACGATTATCAATGGAGATATCATTGATGAAACCCCCGAAGGAGAATTTAATGACGAACTGGACCGTAATAACCTCCGTGCTTATTCCGGTGAATTGACAGAAGTCAATCAAATCTATGAATGGATTTGGTATCATACGAAGAATACGGTAACAGATATTTTCTCTTTTGAATCAGAAGAGTGAAGATTTCAGCAGGATGACCCAGGTCGTCCTGCTTTTTTTGGTGTCCCGGCAATTGGAATTGCTGACTGAAGTTCGCTCGTGCGAAGGGGGGAACAGCTTAAGTTTCTGCTTTTTCAAAACATTTGGGAGTCGGGGGCGGTTTCGGCTTTTTTCAGGGTTAATCTTCTCATATGTTAGGAAATAGTTATGTGATATAATGGAATAGGTGAATTTTTTATCCAAAGCTTTATTCTTATTTAAAAGGAAGTGTAGGCATGCTTGATGGGGGATTGGATGTTTTAGATTACTTTTTAATTACTGTGGATATCGCCCTTGTCTGGTTTGTTGTATATAAATTAATCATGCTAATTCAGGGGACGAAGGCTGTTCAACTCTTGAAAGGGATCTTCGTCATTTTAGGAATATGGTTATTGAGTAATTTATTTGGACTGACCACATTAAGGTGGCTGATGTCACAAGCAATTACGTGGGGTTTCCTTGCAATCATCATCTTGTTCCAGCCTGAACTCCGCAGAGCTTTAGAACAACTTGGACGCGGCAGTTTCTTCAGTAGGAACAATTCAGAAGAAGAGGATACAGAAAAGTCTTTGCAAGCGATCATTAAATCCTGTAATTATATGGCAAAACGTAGGATTGGTGCTTTAATTACAATTGAACGGGATACTGGCATGGGTGACTATGTAGAAACAGGTATCCGTGTGGGAGGACATTTGTCGAGTGAACTACTCACAAATATATTTATTCCGAACACACCTCTCCACGATGGGGCGGTTATACTTAAAAAAGATGAAATCGTAGCGGCCGCTTGTTATTTACCTCTTTCCGAAAGTCCTTTCATTTCCAAGGAACTCGGGACTAGGCACAGGGCTGCTATGGGCATCAGTGAGGTCACTGATGCGTTGACGATTGTTGTCTCAGAGGAGACAGGGGCTATTTCCTGTACAAAAAACGGCGAACTCCACCGCGATCTTGATCAAGTTAAATTAGAAGAGATGCTTCGTACAGAATTGGACTATGCCTCCCCTGCGGTGAAGAGCTGGAACTGGAGGGGGAAAAAGAATGGATAATTGGCTGAAAAGCGTGTGGTTCATACGGATCATCTCCCTTATTTTAGCTGGGTTGCTTTGGGTGACGGTGAACGTGGATAATAACATGGATTCTGATTCTTTGTTCTTTAATGAAACCTCCTCGGATATGGAAGTGATGGAGAACATTCCATTGGAAATTCGCTTTGATAGCGAAGAATATGTTGTAAGCGGCATACCACAGGAGGTTTCTGTGACAGTAGAGGGTCCTGCTGGAGCTGTAGCCCCTGCAGCGCGACAAAAAAACTTTAACGTATTTGCAGACTTGAATGGGCTGGGCCCGGGTACGCATGAGGTTTCTCTACAACACTCAGGGATTTCCAATCAATTAGCGGTCACACTTGAACCAAAGATGATTGAAGTGACGATCGAAGAAAAAGTTACCGAAAATTTTGAAGTGAATATAGATTATATCAACGAAAGCAGCCTTAAGGATAACTTGGAATTAGGGGAGTCGGAAGTACGTCCAGCAGAGGTTTCCATTACCGGAGCATCTTCTGTCATCGAACGGGTCGCTTCGGTTAAAGCGATTATCGATGTAGGTTCTGCTACTGAGACCATAGAACAACAGGAAGCTCCTGTGAAAGTCTATGACAATCAAGGGAATGAATTGAATGTTCTTGTTGACCCTACTGCTGTAAATGTTACGGTACCAGTAATAGAACGAACGAAGGAACTCTCATTGAATGTCGCCCCTCAAGGCGGAGCACCAGAAGGAGTGCTTGTAGAGTCAGTGACTACCGAGACGGAAGGGGTAACTGTTTCCGGGCCGCGAGATGTTCTTGATGATATTGAAGAATTGCCTGAAGTCCCGGTAGACATCACTGAGGTGACGGAAGATCAAACAGTTAACGTAGATATCCCCTTACCAGAAGGAGTGACTTCTGTCAGTCCGGAAACAATAGAAGTACAAATCGATGTAGATGAACCTGATGATGAAGGATCTAGTAATCAGGAAACTGAGACAGAACAACCATAAATGAACCGAATAACTTTAAAGTAAAAAATGGACAGAATTGAAAGAGAGGTCATTTGAATATGGGTAAATATTTCGGAACAGATGGAGTTCGCGGTGTCGCCAATAAAGAACTGACTCCTGAGTTAGCATTTAAATTAGGCCGATATGGCGGGTATGTCGTTACAAAAGGAGTAGAGAGACCAAAAATTCTCATTGGTCGCGATACACGAATTTCAGGAGAAATGCTGGAAGGGGCTTTAGCAGCAGGGTTGCTTTCCATTGGTGCAGAAGTGATGCGTCTTGGAGTCATTTCAACTCCGGGCGTCGCCTTTTTGACAAAAGCACTTCAAGCAGAAGCCGGGATTATGATTTCTGCTTCTCACAACCCGGTAGAAGATAACGGAATAAAATTCTTCGGGCCGGATGGGTTTAAGCTTTCGGATGCGCAAGAAGAGGAAATTGAAGCATTGATTGATGCCGAACAAGATGACCTCCCTCGTCCATCCGGTTCAGACCTTGGACAAATCAATGACTACTTCGAAGGTGGTCAGAAGTACTTACAACACTTGAAACAAACCGTCGACTACGACTTTGACGGGTTGCACATAGCTCTTGACTGCGCTCATGGGGCTACATCATCCTTAGCTTCCCACTTGTTTGCTGATCTGGAAGCGGATATTTCTTCTATTGGTTCATCTCCAGACGGGTTGAACATTAATGATGGAGTAGGTTCTACGCACCCAGAAGCACTTCAAGAACTTGTAAAAGAGAAAAAAGCAGATATCGGGCTTGCGTTTGATGGTGATGGTGACCGTTTAATTGCGGTCGATGAAAAAGGAAGCATCGTTGATGGGGACAGAATCATGTACATCTGTGCTAAGCATATGAATGACAACAGAACGTTGAATCACTCTACTGTCGTATCAACAGTCATGAGTAACCTCGGGTTTTACAAAGCTGTAGAAGCGAATGGTATGAAGAGTGATAAAACTGCTGTCGGTGATCGGTATGTAATGGAAGAAATGCGCCGTGGCGGTTTCAACCTTGGTGGTGAGCAATCCGGTCATATCATTTTCCTTGATCATAATACAACGGGAGATGGGATGTTATCAGCACTCCAGCTTGTAAATGTCATTAAAGAAACAGGCAAACCTTTGTCTGTGCTGGCTGCTGAAATGGAGAAATACCCGCAAGTACTGAAAAATGTCCGTGTCATCGATAAAAACAGAGTGCAAACGCACCCCCGAATCCAAGAAGCTATCCAGGCTGTAGAAGAGGAAATGGGCGATAGTGGAAGAGTATTGGTTAGACCATCAGGGACAGAGCCTCTTGTAAGAATCATGGTAGAGGCTCCTACGGAAGGTCAATGCGAAACGTATGTCAATAAAGTCGTACAAGTAGTTGAAGAAGAGCTTGGCATGGAAGAATAAGATAGGAACAGCGCAGGTCGCACAGTGTTGTGATCTGCGCATATCTTATTACAGGGTCCTTACATTTCCATGACGGTGTTAATTTTTATTGACCGCTTCCACAGGACTCAGGTAAAATGGAAAATGTCCTTGTTTTTTGGGGGAGAGGATGTTTAATTCTATTATCATCCGGTAAACAAGAGAAAAGGACTTTATTTTAAGAGATTTAGGAGGATCGATGTTGTTAATTTAAAAAAAGCGCCAGGACTGTGTGAATCGGACGAAATACTGCACAGTTGACGAGGTGGAGGTTCATCGAGTTTTCGGCGGATGCCTCCCGGTTGTTACACTTCAACCGCACGTTCAAATGTAAACCAGAGAGGTGACTCTTTGAACAACACATTCGAACAAAGTGATTAAAATCATAGAATCAACGGGAGAGGGGCAACGAATAGCCCCTGCAGAATTTGGCTTATTCGTTGCCCTGCCTTTCAGAGATTAAGGAGGACAACAGTAATGTGTGGAATTGTAGGATATATAGGACAAGATGATACGAAAGAGATTTTATTGAATGGATTAGGAAAGCTCGAATACAGGGGTTACGACTCTGCGGGTATTGCCACGCTTAATAAAGATGGGGTTCAAGTGACGAAAGTCAAAGGCCGTATTGCATCTTTAAGAGAAGCTGTAGATGAAAATGTAAAAGCGACACTGGGAATCGGGCACACGCGTTGGGCAACTCACGGAGTTCCGAGTGAAGAAAATGCCCACCCTCATCAAAGTACGACAGGCCGTTTTACGATCGTCCACAACGGTGTAATCGAGAACTACGTGGATGTACGTGACGAATATTTGAGCGGGGTCGAATTCAAGAGTGAAACAGATACAGAAATCATCGTCCAATTGATCGAAGTGTTGAACAATGAGTTGAATGATGTTGCAGCGGCTTTCCGTAAAGCAGTTGAACTTCTGACAGGCTCTTATGCGATCGCATTGATTGACCGTGAAAATGAAGATACGATTTATGTGGCGAAGAATAAGAGTCCATTGCTGATCGGCCTTGGAGACGACTTCAACGTTGTAGCAAGTGACTCAATGGCTGCTCTTCATGTAACGGATCAATTTTTGGAGTTGATGGATAAAGAAACGGTAATCGTTAAACGCGATGGTGTTGAAATCCAAAAGCTTGATGGGACTACGGTTTCCCGTGATCCATTCACAGCCGAATTGGATACGACCGACATCGAAAAGGGTACGTACCCACACTTCATGCTGAAGGAAATCGACGAGCAGCCTTTTGTTATTCGTAAAATCATTCAAAAGTATCAAAATGAGAACGATGAGATTAAACTGGATCCAGAGATTCGTCAGGCAATGAAAGACTGTGACCGTATATATATAATTGCGGCGGGCACAAGTTACCATGCTGGACTACTAGGTAAACAGTTCATTGAAAAATTGGCGAACATCCCAGTTGAAGTACATGTAGCCAGTGAATTCTCATACAACATGCCGCTTCTTTCTGACAAACCACTGTTTGTATATATCTCTCAAAGTGGCGAAACAGCAGACAGCAGGTCAGTACTTGTTCAAACAAAAGAACTTGGTCATCCAGCGCTTACGATTACAAACGTACCTGGATCCACCCTTTCCCGGGAATCTGATTACACGATGCACCTGCATGCAGGCCCTGAGATTGCAGTAGCTTCAACGAAAGCTTATACAGCTCAAATGGCTGTTCTTGCAATTTTAGCTGTCGATACGGCACGTGCAAAAGGTATCGAACTTGACTTCGATCCAATGCAGGAGCTTGGTATCGTAGCAACCACTATGGAAGCAATGACCGATCAAAAGGAACAGTTGGAAGAATTGGCTCGTAATTACCTTTCTACCACACGTAATTGCTTCTTTATCGGCCGCGGCATTGACTATTATGTAGGGTTGGAAGGATCTCTTAAGCTGAAAGAGATTTCTTATATCCAGGCGGAAGGTTTTGCTGGTGGAGAACTGAAGCATGGTACCATTGCTTTGATTGAAGAAGGTACACCAGTTGTTGCTTTAGCTACTCAAGAAAATGTGAACTATTCCATTCGTGGAAACGTCCAAGAGGTAGAAGCGCGTGGGGCGAATAGCATGATTATCAGCATGAAAGGCTTAGACAAGGAAGGCGACGCTTTTGTCATTCCACAAGTCCATGACTTGATGGCTCCCCTTGTTTCTGTCATTCCATTGCAGTTGATTTCGTATTATGCTGCTCTCCACCGTGATTGTGATGTCGATAAGCCTCGTAATTTAGCTAAGAGTGTAACAGTAGAGTAAATATAATAAAGCTGACTGTAGAAAGACAACAAAGTCGGGAACTTAAAATCATAAGAAAAGCTGACATCCAAAAGAGGGTGTCAGCTTTTTTGTTCAGATTTCGGATTCATCCCAGGTTTTTGAATATTATGGTAAAACGACTGAAATTTGAATAATAATTAATTTTGCTACTAACAGAGCAGATTTTTTGAAAATTTGGGAGGGGTATTATATGACCGGAAGACTTTCAGTAGTATTGATATCTTAATTACTACTACTTGGTGCTTGTAGCACGCAGACTTTTAATTTTTCTGGCGAGACGGAAAATTGGTCAGCTGACTTAAAAGTTAATCAAACCAGTGATGATTATGAAACCCAAGACCTTGTATTGAAATATAAAGGAGATGATGTGAACGATGTTGGACCGATTGCCTACAAAGTGGATAGTGTTGGAAGTTTTAGCAGGGGTGGCGTCACATTAAAGGAAAACGGTACGATTATAGATAGCGATACAGCTAATCCTACGAATTCCAAGGTTTCCGAACACACTGAGGTTGAAGTGACAGTTGAATGGAATGGTAATACTGAAACATTCAAACTAAGCAAGTAATAAGTGAATACTCTTAACTAACGGCTGACAGTTCAATACATCAATAAGGAAATAGAGCGCTTGGGTGTAATATCCAAGCGTTCGTTTTTTTATGCTTTCCGAGGTGCACAAGCATTTGTTCCTACCAGCATAGTTTTTCATCATCGGAAAGAGATTGAATTTTTTATAAGGATACAAAAAGGAACGCCACAATAGGGCGTTCCTTAAATTCAGCTTAAGAGACATCTAGTTCAGAATTTCATGTTGAGATGTCTATCTATTCGCCAAACATATAAGTCCTGTGGTGATAGGAAATGGAAAAGGCAATACCTAATGCCATCAAGTTCCCTAATAAGGCACTTCCACCGTAACTGATGAAAGGGAGCGGGATCCCTGTGATCGGTAGCAGTTGGACACTCATACCGATGTTTTGGAAAACGTGGAAGGCGATCATAGCGATGATTCCGACCATAACGTAAGAACTGTAGTGACTATTTGCCTTAAAAGCGATCGTAGTGAACCTGTAAATCAAGAAAAAGAACAGGAAGATGACGATACAGGAACCAAGGAAGCCGTATTCTTCAGCTATGATACTGAAAATGAAGTCTGTCTGTGCTTCAGGTAAGTAGACTTCCCGCTCGCCGAACCCTTTTCCATATAGTTGACCAGAGCCGATAGCCCTCATGGCTTTGACTAAATGATACCCTGAAGAGTCTTCATATTTCGTCGGCTGGAACCAGGAATAAATACGTCCAAGCTGATACTCTTTGACTCCTAAGTATTTATCAAGTAATTGCGGCGCTTTGATTGCGAGCCATATCAGGCCTGTCCCCGCGGCTGATATGACGGTGAATATTGGTAAAATGATCTTCCATTGAACCCCTGATACGAGAACAAATCCTGCTAAAATGGCTATAAATACAAGGCCTGTCCCTAAATCCGGCTGCTGCATGATCAGCAGCAATGGCAAAGCCGTGGCCGCGCCTAATTTCAGGAGGAGCATGAGGTCGGCCTTGAAAGTCGATGCATGCTTTGCATTATGATTGACGGCAATTCGACCGAGCACCAATATCGTGAATAATTTCATCAGTTCTGCCGGTTGGAGGGAACCTAGTCCAGGAAGGACGAACCAACTTTTCTGCCCTTTGATGACAGGGGCGATGGATGGTGGTGCAAAGATAAGGACAACCAATAAGAGGATACCGAATGCATAAAGGTACCAGCTGATCTTTTTGAAGTCTTCGGGATCTACGAAAAGCATGAAGCCGATGACGACGCCCCCGAGGCCATACCAAAGAAGTTGTTTAAGTACGAAATTATCATTATATTGAGTGCTCTGCTGGGCACTGAAAAGGGCAACTGCACTGACGGCTATGAAGCAACAAATAATAAAGAAGAGTTGCCAGTCAAACCTTTCTTCGAATTTCATATTGAGTTATACATCCTCTCGTGTTGACAAAGCAAGGGAAAATAAAGCGTGCTGTTGACTATTATAAGCACATATTTCCTTTTTGAAAAGTGAAGGTACCCTTATTATAATTGATAATTTTATGAATGCGTACAAAAGCATAAAAAAAGAAGGCACATTTTGCTGGACCTTCTTTTAAAAAGCACAAGTGAAAAAACGCTGCATCTTCATATACTTATACATGGTTCGTGCATGTCTGCCTTCTATTGTATAGGGATTCTGCAGCATTTCCAACTGCTTGATGAATGCTGTGTCACAAGCGCAATAATCCCCATAATAACGGTAGCATTCATCGTGTTCTTTACATGCGGCATCCACCGCATTCACTGGAGCGCCCGGACCGCTGCATCCAGGTCCACAGTAATTATAACCAGGGAAAATACAAAAGCCTGGCTTTCGATAAGGCTCCCATCTCCTATCCATGACCTTCCCCTCCAATTGTGAAGTATAATCATTATCATTATATGAGGAAGCCCCCATCAAGTGTGGTTATCTATCTTGGTTTGAAGTGTAATGCTTTTAAACACTCAATTAGGTACGGTTCCATAATTTTGTCGGAGCAAATGCGGTTTGCGAAACCATACGTTTTCCTTAGCCCCTTTAGAAACAGAAAAGTCCTGGATTCAGGTCTGATCAAATACTGGCATGAAATTGAATCATCCAGCCACAGGGAAGGGGAGGATAACCAGTAAATGGTATCCCTCGTTTATATTGGGAGACGGGAGGGAAGGATGAAAATAGATAAAACAGGACGGAAAGGGGTGCAAGTGACGATGAATCAAATGTACTCAAACAAGTGGAATAAATTAAATGGTTCTGCTGTGTTAAAGAAAAACTTGTGGTCGAGTATTTTGTTTGGAATCGGGCTGGCTGCTTTTATTGATGAAACCGTATTTCATCAATTGCTGCGTTGGCACCATTTTTATGATCAGTCTACAACTGATGTCGGACTGATTTCTGATGGACTTTTCCATGCCTTCAGTTGGTTTGCGACTATTGGTGGCTTGTTTTTGCTTGCCGATTTACGGAGGCGGTCCGCTTTGTGGATGAAGAAATGGTGGGGCGGTTTACTGCTGGGCGCTGGTGGGTTCCAATTTTATGATGGTATCATCCAGCATAAGCTCATGAGACTCCATCAAATCCGCTATGTCGAAAATGTAATCGTATATGACCTTGTGTGGAATGGTCTTGCGGTTATCATGATCATTATAGGAATGATACTCGTTTTTCCTGTTAAGAGGAAAGTAGCGAAAGAGTCTTGATTACCAATGGTTTACTATCACATATCCATGTAATGAACCCAGAATCGAAGGCAAGTTTGATTTCTCAGCTTCTCTTGAGTTTCCCTTTTTTAGTGGGGCTTATAGTGTATTTGATTATGGTGTTTCTTTCAGTGCGTCGTTCGCAGAAATGGCCGTTACACAAAAGCCTTTGTTGGATTGCCGGCATGCTTTTGGCTATAGTTTCAGTTGCTGGTCCTTTGGCTGATCTAGCTCATAAAGATTTTGAAATGCATATGGTCACTCATCTGCTGCTGGGAATGCTTGCACCTTTGCTATTGACTTTAGCCGCACCGATGACTCTTTTATTACGGACGTTAAGTGTTTCGAAAGCAAGGTATGTCACAAGTGTGTTGAGAAGCCGATATTCCCAATTTTTCACCCATCCGGTGGCTGCTTCAATTATGAATGTAGGCGGTCTTTGGGTGCTGTATACAACAGACCTTTATGCTCTGATGCATGAGAACATATGGGCTCACATTTTCGTACATGTCCACGTTTTCTTGGCAGGGTATTTATTTACAATTTCCATGATTTATATAGACCCTATACCGCATAGGAAGTCTTACATGTATAGATCGATTGTGCTTATTTTGGCATTGGCTGCCCACGGCATCCTGTCAAAATTCATCTATGCCCATCCGCCTGCAGGAGTGGCTCTAAATGAGGCAGAGAAGGGTTCTGTCCTTATGTATTATGGTGGGGATATGATTGATGCCATCATCATATTCATTTTATGTTGGCACTGGTATAAATCCAGGCGTCCAAGAGAGAGTGAGTTGGTAAGTACTTAGTCCTTTAAGAGTAAAAGGAATAAATTGGGTTAAAATAGGTTTGAACCATCTATAAGTGAGATAAAGAATAATAGAACTAATTACAAGGAGGGTCTGGGTAATGGCACATGAAAAGTATCAAACACTTATCGAAAAGTTACACGCTTGTATGGCCGCTTGTAACCACTGCTATGATGCATGTTTAGAAGAAGAAGATGTAAAGATGATGGCAGGGTGTATCCGCTTAGACCGTGAATGTGCAGATATTTGTGCATACTTAGAGCAAGCCTTAGTGAGAAATACCCCTTTCGCTTCAGAACTTACAGGCGTTTGTGCGAAGATTTGCCAAGCTTGTGGAGATGAATGCAACAAACATGACCATAAGCATTGCCAGGATTGTGCAAAAGCTTGTTATGAATGCGCAGAAGCATGTAAACAAATTGCATAACATGTGATAAAGGGCGGCTCCACTTTATGGTGGGGCCGCTTTTTATATTTTCCACTTGCTAATATAAGCATATGCTTATATTATGATTAGGGAGAGGTGATCATATGGAAAAAACAATCATCGAATTGGAACAGGCAGCCCAGACTTTAAAGCTGCTAGGGGATAAAACACGCCTGACGATTTTAGGGTTGTTGAAAGATAATGAATGTTGTGTATGTGAATTCGTGGAAGTATTACAAATGAGCCAGCCCTCCATCAGTCAGCACTTACGTAAATTGAGAGATGCTGGACTTGTAAAAGAGCAGAGGAAAGGGCAATGGATTTTCTACTCTTTGAATACTTCTCATGAAACATATCCGATCATTCAGCAGGTTCTGGACCAAATACCGGACCAAAAAGAAAAATTAACCGCGTTGGAGAAGGCGGGCTTACGCATCCAATGCGACATGTAGGGGGATTGTTTTGAGTTTAGCTATTATTGCCACTTGTATTTTCATACTTACACTCGTCTTTGTCATTTGGCAGCCGAAAAATTTAGGAATCGGATGGTCCGCTTGTGCGGGTGCGATTCTAGCATTGATTTTTGGTGTCGTTGACTTTCAAGATGTAGTTGCTGTAACCGATATTGTCTGGAACGCAACATTAGCCTTTGTCGCCATCATCATCATTTCATTAATCCTTGATGAGATTGGATTCTTTGAGTGGGCAGCCCTTCATATGGCTCGAGTAGCCAAAGGGGACGGGAAGCGGATGTTCATCTATGTCACGCTGCTTGGCGCTGTTGTGGCCGCTCTGTTCGCTAATGATGGAGCAGCGCTCATTTTGACACCCATCGTATTAGCGATGGTGAGAAATTTGCAATTCAAGGAAGCGATGATTCTGCCCTTCATCATGGCGAGTGGATTCATCGCTGATACGACCTCACTCCCCTTGATTGTGAGTAACTTGGTGAATATCGTATCTGCGGACTTTTTCGATATCGGGTTCATCGAGTATGCTTCGCGTATGATTATTCCGAACTTCTTTTCACTCGGTGCAAGCATTCTTGTTCTTTTCCTGTTTTTCCGAAAGAGCATCCCGGATGATTATGATCTATCTCAGCTGAAAAAGCCGAAAGATGCAATCCGGGACCACAAAATGTTCCGGATGTCCTGGGGGGTCCTCGTTGTCTTATTGGTAGGCTATTTTGCGAGTGAGCCTTTAGAAATTCCCGTTTCCATCATTGCTGGGATTGTGGCTATATTCTTCTTGTTAATGGCAAGGAGAAGTGCTGCTGTCAAAACAGGCGATGTCATTAAGGGAGCGCCATGGGCCATCGTATTTTTCTCTATCGGGATGTACGTTGTCGTTTACGGCCTACGGAATGTCGGTTTGACCGATGTCCTGGCTAGCGTCATTCAATATACGGCAGACCAGGGATTGTTCGTTGCCACGGTTTCGATGGGCTTTATTGCCGCCATTCTCTCCTCTGTCATGAATAATATGCCGACCGTCATGATTGATGCCCTTGCGATTGCCGAGACGAACACGACGGGCACGATGAGAGAGGCACTGATTTATGCGAACGTCATCGGGTCTGACCTTGGACCGAAGATCACCCCGATCGGTTCATTGGCCACGTTGTTGTGGCTGCATGTGTTATCAATGAAAGGTTTCCGAATTTCATGGGGGTATTACTTTAAAATAGGAATCATCCTCACAGTCCCGACTTTATTCATTACACTTGTCGGACTTTATCTATGGTTATTAATCATCTAATTCCAAAACAAAGGAGAAATTCAACATGTCTAACAAACCAGTGATCTACTTTCTATGTACAGGAAATTCCTGCCGAAGCCAAATGGCTGAAGGGTTCGGTAAAAAGTATCTAGGCGACAAATATGAGGTGAAATCTGCAGGTATTGAAGCACATGGGCTGAATCCAAATGCTGTGAAAGCGATGAATGAAGTGGATGTCGACATTACTGATCATACTTCTGATATCATCGACCCTGATATTTTAAACAATGCTGCATTCGCGATTACTCTTTGTGGAGATGCGAACGACAAGTGTCCGATGACACCTCCGCATGTAACACGTTTTCATTGGGGATTCGATGACCCGGCTAAAGCAGAAGGTTCAGAAGAAGAGAAGTGGGCATTCTTCCAGCGTGTCCGTGATGAGATTGAAGCACGGATTCAAAGGTTTGCAATAGAGGAGAAATAATTGAACAAAAAGTCGAGACGAGCTCTCGACTTTTTTCATAGTCCAGGGCTCATCAATATGAAATTTTTAAGGAGGATATCCAAATGAAAAAAATTGAAATATATGATCCAGCGATGTGTTGTTCTACAGGTGTTTGTGGCCCTTCCGTAGATCCAAAGCTTACGAAAATATCGAGGCAGTTGTCTATATTAGAATCTAAAGGTATCCATGTGGAGCGATTCAATTTATCCACCGAGACGCAGGCCTTTGTTGAAAACGAATTAGTCAGTGGATACTTGCAAAAAGAAGCGGAGTTAGCTCTGCCCATCGCGATAGTTGATGGAGAAGTAAAAAAAACAAAAGCCTATCCGACAACAGAAGAGTTGGCGGAATGGCTGGAAATTGAAGAGCGATTTTTAACAGAATCTAAGCCGGTGAAATCTGATTCTCGCTTTACGATTTTAGACTAAGGAGCATAACTATGGAAAAGCAATACGATCCACCTAATATCGACTTCCCGTATTTCTTGTTCTTCACAGGAAAAGGTGGTGTGGGGAAAACATCAACCGCATGTGCGACAGCAGTTTCGTTAGCAGATAGAGGGAAGAGAGTATTATTAATCAGTACGGATCCGGCATCCAATTTACAAGATGTATTTGGGGAAGATTTCAATCATGAGTATCGCCATCTTAAGGCAGTCCCCCGCTTAGCTGTCGTTAATATCGATCCTGAGGAAGCGGCTGAAAGGCATCGTGAATCGGCCCTTGCCCCGTATAGAAATAAGCTGCCGGCCTCAGTGATTCGCTCGATGGAGGAACAAATGGCGGGGGCATGTACAACTGAAATTGCAGCTTTTGATTCCTTCACTTCTTTTCTGTGTGATTCAGAAGTGAAAGACAAATTTGACCATATTCTGTTTGACACCGCACCAACAGGTCACACATTGAGGTTATTACAGCTGCCTAAGGCGTGGAGCGGATTTATAGACACGAACCCTGAGGGAGCATCCTGTCTTGGCCCCTTATCTGCATTGGCAGGAAAAAAAGAAATGTATGAGCAGGCTGTGAATACATTGGCTGACGGGGGACAGACCCTTTTGGCATTGGTGAGCCGTCCTGATGAGACAGCTTTATTTGAAGCGGATCGATCTTCGAAAGAGCTGGCAGCGTTAGATGTGAAAAACCAAATTTTAATTATCAATGGGTTGTTTGAAATCACAGATTCAGAGGATGATACTGCACAAGCCTTTATGGACCAACAACAGGAGTCACTTACAACGATTTCGGACCATTTGAAGTCATTTACCACTTTCCAGTTACCTTTTGCCCCTTTATCTTTAACCGGTGTCGGTGAGTTGAGGAGCTGGCTGGCGGGTAAGCATGGGAGAGAGGCTGTTCATACACATGAAGTAGCTGCCGAGGGATTCGAAATGGACGATGTTATAGGTGACCTTTCTGAAAAAGGAAACGGGCTCGTGTTTACAATGGGCAAGGGGGGTGTCGGTAAGACGACGGTGGCTGCCTCTGTCGCCTTAAATTTAGTCGAACAAGGGTATAGCGTGCATTTGACGACAACCGACCCTGCTGAGCATTTAAGCAGGCTTTTCACTGAGAATCACTCAGATCTTTTGCGAGTGACGAATATCGACCCGAAAAGAGAAACGGAAGCTTATAGAGAATCTGTTTTAGAAGAAACGAGTCACGAGCTGAACGAAGATGAACTAAACTACTTAAAAGAAGATCTGGATTCCCCCTGCACAGAAGAAATTGCTGTCTTTCGGTCGT
The DNA here is from genome assembly GCF_004101865.1 of Halobacillus litoralis. Taxonomy (NCBI): domain Bacteria; kingdom Bacillati; phylum Bacillota; class Bacilli; order Caryophanales; family Bacillaceae; genus Halobacillus; species Halobacillus litoralis. The sequence continues at coordinate 2,069,447 of NZ_CP026118.1, read as the reverse complement.
TTGCGGATGTTGTGATGCATTCGGAGGAAGATTATATCGTCATTGATACTGCTCCGACAGGCCATACATTGCTTTTATTGGATTCAACGCTATCCTACCATCGCGAAATTGAACGGAGTGCAGGGCATGTGCCTGAATCCGTGAAGAACTTGCTGCCTGCTTTGAAAGATGCTGAAAAGACCCATATATTGATTGTGACACTTCCTGAAGCGACACCTGTCTATGAAGCTGAACGCCTGGAATCGGATTTGAAACGTGCCGACCTGCATCCGAAGTGGTGGATTATGAATCAGTCCCTTTCCGTAGTCCCTGTTTCAGATCCTGTGTTGAAGGCGAAGGCTCAAGTTGAAAACAAGTGGGTTCAACGCACAGTCACTCATGCATCGAAAGTCGCGATTATACCTTGGAAAAAGCAAGCCATACTAAACAAAAAGCAAAGATAATAGGAGGTTCAACAATGAAACATAAATCAATCATTCTAGGTACTGGGCCTGCTGGTTTAACTGCAGCCGTTTACTTAGCACGTGCTAATATGGAGCCCCTGGTTATTGAAGGTCCAGAACCTGGAGGCCAACTGACATTGACGACAGAAGTGGAAAACTTTCCTGGTTTCCCTGATGGCATTATGGGGCCGGAATTAATGGATAACATGAAAAAACAAGCGGAAAGATTCGGCGCCACCTTCAAACGTGGCTGGGTCACGGATGTAGAGGTGGAAAGCCGTCCATTCAAGTTGCAAGTTGACGGGTTAGGAGAACTTGAGACAGAAACATTGATCATATCAACAGGAGCCTCTGCTAAACTCCTCGGGATCCCTGGTGAAAAAGAGAATATGGGTAAAGGAGTCAGCACGTGTGCTACATGTGATGGATTCTTTTTCAGAGGGAAGAAGGTCGTCATTATCGGTGGCGGTGATTCTGCGATGGAAGAAGCAACCTTCCTGACGAAATTCGCTAATGAAGTTCAAGTCATCCACCGCCGCGATGAACTGCGTGCCTCTAAAATTATGCAGGAACGTGCGAAAGGCAATGACAAAGTGACATGGGCGTTGAATAAAACACCTGTCGAAATGGTCTCAGATGGAATGAAGATTACAGGTGTTAAAGTGAAAGATAATGAATCTGGAGAAGAAGAATTGATCGAGACAGATGGAATTTTCGTTGCTATCGGTCATAATCCGAACACCGAGTTTCTTAAAGGGAAGTTGGATATGGATGATAAAGGGTATATCCTTGTCGATCCAGGTACAACGAATACAAATATTCCAGGTGTTTTCGCATGTGGTGATGTTCAGGATCAGAAGTATCGCCAGGCGATTACAGCTGCAGGTACAGGATGTATGGCGGCAATGGATTCCGAGCGCTTCCTTGAAGGTGAAGCAACGGTTGATTGGAGTCAAAATTTATCATAATGAACAACCCACCTTTTCGGGATGAAAGGTGGGTTTTTTTGGCATTTCAAATGTGGATGAATGCTACAATAATGGTGGAACAAAATTTTTGGGACAACCTTATTTTTTCTTTTCTCATTTGCTTATATTAAGCAGGTGCCTCAGTAAGGCTTTAGAAACGAGGGCAGGGGGAGAAAGCGGTGTGAAGGGGAGATGTTTATGGAGCGATATTTTTTAAAGGTGGGGAAAAGTCAGGTTCATGTGACAGTTTGGGGTCATGAAAGAAATCCTGTTATTTTCTGCTTGCATGGATTAGGGAGCACGAGTCTGAGTTTCATTGAGGTAGCAGAAGAGCTGGAGGAAGAATATCGGATCATTTCTATCGATGCCCCGGGTCACGGGAAAACCATGCCTTTTTTGTTAGAGAGTTCTTATGAAATGCCTTCCATGGCTGACTGGTTGGATGAGGTGGTCAGGGAACTTGGATTGGAAAGGTTCTTCTTTTTATCCCATTCATGGGGAAGTTTTTTAGCCTTGTTTTATTTAGCGAAGCACTCAGAAAAAGTGAGGGGTACCATTCTGCTGGATGGAGGATATCAGACGAAACGTTTGAGCGCAATGTCACTGGAAGATGAACTTGCTTATTATGAAAATGATTTTGATGGTTATCAGTTTAATACGTGGCATGATTTTTTTGATTCAGAAAAAGCCGCTTACAAGAGGTGGTCGTCTCTATTGGAAAGAGCGGTCAAAGACTTAGGTAAAGAAAATGAGGGAAGAGTGTCATGGCATGCTTCAGGCGAGACCGCAAAAAATTTTATTAAAGCGATGCATAAAAATGAAACGGAGACTATCTATTCCCAACTGCCGCCCTCTATAGTGTTATTAAGAGCGACTCTTCCTGTGGATCAGGAGAGAGTGAGGAAACATACAGCTGAAACTTTCGAAGTAAGGGCGAATGCTAAGGTGGAAGCAGTGCCCTCTACCACCCATATGCTTCACTGGGATAAGCCTGAAGTGGTCATTGAAGCAATCAGGTCGAACTGGGGTAAGAGGTTAAGTAAATAGCTTTTGGAAAGTTCAATGAGAATAATACTCGGTTTCATTCTGAAAAATTTGGATGACAAGCCAGATAGGGGAGGCCCTGGGATGGACAAGGATAAAGTTTTAAGTAAGTTTCATGATGAACTTCGTGTGAACGCTTATACTACGGGATTCCGAAGAGAAGTTACGCCGTATGTAGTCAGACATGTGTCCGACTACGATGATGGTGGATTCATTCTCGCTTCCCAATTGAATGAAGAAAACGCACGTGAAGTGATTTTGAGTGAACTGGAGTATTTCAAAGAAATAGGACAGTCATTCGAGTGGAAGCTATACAGTTATGATCGACCGGAGGAATTAAAAGATTTACTCTTAGAAGCAGGGTTTGAGGAAGAGGAAGAAGAGGCATTGATGGTGATGGAGCTTACAAATTCATCAGGATTACTACATAGCGCTCCTTCTAGTCAGGTCGTCGAAATCCAATCACAGGCCGGGGTGCAGGATATCATTTCTTTAATGAATGACATTTGGGGAGAAGATCACTCCGAACTTGGTAAGCGCCTCTGGCGTGATAAACGAAATTCCCCCGAGTCTTTGTATTTATATGGGGTGTATGACAATGGTGAACTTGTGAGCGGAGCTTGGATGTATTTCGAGAGGGAATCGTGTTTCGCTTCTTTATGGGGAGGTGCTACAAGACCGGCCTATCGTGGAAAAGGGTATTATCGCGCGCTTATATCTATAAGGGCAAAGAAAGCACAAGAATGCGGTTATTCTTTCCTGACGGTGGATGCAAGACCGATGAGTCGCCCTATATTAGAAAAACTCGGTTTCCGATGCCTTGCTTACACTTACGGTATGCAATCCAATTAATCCCACCTCAGGTATAACATATTTTGGAAATTCACTCCATTCCAATGGCGAGGGGGTGAATTTTTTGAATTTTATTATAAATATATTGAATATTATATTCTATAAATATAGAATATAAGCTAAGAGGTGATGATATGGAATTATTTTCTACAGGTACAAAGAAAAGGGAGACGTACACAATTGAAGTGAAATTCTCATTACTTTGGGAAGCGGCTCTTGGCATAGCAGCCATCACGAATCAAAGGTTGAGAGATACCTTGGAGTATTCAGAAGCTCAGTGGGCAGCGATCAATGATTCGCTCTCAGAAGAAATGGTGGCACATTTGGAACATGTCCAAAAGAAAAACACGTGGAAGGCTCTGCTTCAACTTTTGCACGAGAAAGATTTTGATTGTCTGGATTCTTTTCTCACTTATGTAGAGGAGTTGGAAGAAGAGACATTAAGGTGGATAGCTATTCCATACTTAGGGGAAGCTTATGAATCTGATCGGAAGCTTGCATCCACTGGAGAAATAGACGCGGTCGAACGGCTGCAGGCAGCAACGAAAGAAAATTCATTTCTCCCCTCCTACATCGGTTTTATTAGCAAGGTGGACTCCCAGCATTTGAAGAAGCACTTGAAGGAAGTGATGGCTGGGTGGTATGAAAGTGTCATTCTTCCTAATCAATCCTTTTATGAAGAGATGTTGAAACGAGATGCTCTATCGAAGGGAAAAATGACAAAGAAACTAGCTCCGGAAGCATTTGTGGAATGGGCGACCCATGGGGTGAATTACCTTCCTGAACCTAGTGTTCATAAAGTGATTATGATACCTCAATTCATCTACCGCCCCTGGAATGTTGAAGCGGACTTAGCGGGGGCGAAAGTGTTTTATTACCCAGTGGCTAATGAAAGCATCCATCCAGAAGATCCGTATGTACCTGATCACATGCTTGTTCAGAAATATAAGGCTCTCGGGGATGAAAATCGTTTGCGGATGCTGAAAATGCTGGTGGAAAAAAGCCGGACCTTACAGGAAGTCACGGAAGAAATCGGCATGGGAAAGACGACCGTCCACCATCATTTAAAAGTGTTGAAATCGGCTCGTCTAGTTTCTTACCATGCCTCCCGCTACCATGTGAATCCTCACTCGTGGAAAACTCTTAAGGAAGAGTTGGAATCGTATCTTGGAGAAGGATATGAGTGAGCTGGCGAGAGTGAACGCTGAAGAGGGAAAACCTACGTTCAAAAGGAATTTCCAAGCATTCCGATTCATCGGTGGCAATCTGGTTTCTTTTTTCGGAGATCAAATTTATTTGATCGCACTGCCGCTCATTGTATTAGCTTTGACAGGTTCGCCGTTAAGTATGGGAATTGTAGCAGCACTGGAAAGAATTCCGGTTTTGCTGCAACCGCTTATGGGGGTCCTGACTGATCGATTTGACCGGAAACGGATTCTTCTGCTTTGTGATTTTATCCGGTTTTTGATTATAGGTGCCCTTGGTGTTGTTTACCTGTTAGGGATGCTGCCGATTTGGGGCATTTATAGCGGGGCCTTCATAGTTGGTGTGCTCGGCCAAGTCTATAACACTTCCCAGTTCGCTTCCATTCCGAAGCTGGTGCGCAGCGAAGATTTGCCTCTGGTCAATTCATTGAACACAGGCATTTTTCATACGGCCGTATTTATTGCACCTGGTTTAGGAGGCATCATTGTCAGTTTGTACAATCCCGGAGTTGCTTTGTTGATCAACAGTGTGAGCTTTTTCATTGGATTTCTGATGGTATGGACCTTGAATATTGAAAGCCCCCGCACACAGGCAGGGAGGTCTTCGCTCATGAAAGGTATGAAAGAAGGCTTTAATTTTGTCATTCAACAAAAACCTTTACTATATACAAACTTGGGCATGTTTTTTTCTGTCTTTGGGACGACCCTGTTTTTGACGATGATGGTCGTCCACTTGAAATCGACCGTATCTTTCACAGCTGTGCAAATTGGCTGGGTGTTATCCATCGGTGGTGGAGGAGCGATTGTCGGTTCTATGATGGCAGCCATTCTTAGAAAAAAATTCTCCTATCGGCTGCTGCTTTTTTATGCAAGTGTGATTGGTGGAATTTCAATCATTTTGTTCAGTTTGACCCATTCTTTTTATTGGCTGGCTATCATGAACGCAGTCGGAACGATGTGTGCAGCGATTCAGAGTCCATGTATCATAACAATTCGGCAAAATTTGACTCCTGACTATCTATTGGGAAGGGTCCAGGCGACGAGCCGGTTCATGACATGGAGTTTGATGCCGGTTGCTGCTTTCGCTGCCGGGTTGATAGGAGAGTATATCGGGACAGGCGTGACAATCTGGGCGGGAGGAGCTGTAGCAACAGCAGCATCTTTCATTTATTTACACCCTTCTTTGAATAGGATGGTCATTGAGCAGGATTAGAAAGGGGGAGATGAAATGATCTGGACAAATGAACAAGGATTGTTTTTACAGCGTCATGATCAATTGGGGGAACGGGACTGGCGCTATGATGACTGTTTTAAACTGATTTTTTCTCCCTATGGAAAAGGAGAATACCAGACCCATGATGGTGACCGGTCCATTGGTGAGGAGGAATTTTTCATTATGAATCCTAAAGTAGAGCATAAACAGTTGAGAGCGACACAGGAAAAATTCCTCGTAGAATTGACCCCGTCTTTATTACAGGAAGCTGCCCAGAAAATGGGTGTCCATCATACGCACATAGAGTTTTCTACTGTTTCCTACCGGCATAGACAGATGATCCAATGGGCGACCTTCATGAGAGAATTTTTATCCAATCAAAAAGAAGGAGTGAGCGCCCTTTTTCTAGAAAATAGTCTTGTTCAACTGTCCATTCTCATGGTCGAGTACGGGGTAGGCTCACACCAGAAAGAGCTTCCTATCTCTTCAGGGAGTGAGCCGGTCTATCGAGTGATTTCTGCACTTAAGGAAAGTTACATAGAGCAATGGTCACTAGATGAGATGGCTGGGGTTGCTCGAATGAACAAGTTCCAGTTTGCCCATGCATTCAAAAAAGAAACCGGATTATCCCCCTATTCATGGCTGCAAGTATATAGACTATTTCGCAGTCAACAGGAAATCATTTTTACAGAGCATTCAATTTTGTCTATTGCTATCAAGCATGGTTTTGCTAATGTCGCAGCCTTTAACCACCTATTTAAGAAAATGTACCATAAAACGCCGACGCAGTTCCGTCACTTTCATAAGATGAATCAATAGGAAGGTGATGCTTGACATCATGATCATCAATCCACTACCGATCATCAACAGGCGTATGGTCATAAAGGTAGAAAGCAATCCATACAAAACTAATGAGAGGGTGTTGGAAGCATACAGAAGGACAGCATTTGTACTGAACGCCCTCCCCATTTTGCTTTCAGGGACGTATTTTTGAATCAGATAGACACGTGAGAGACTTGCGATCGGGAGGCCGATTCCCACAAGGATACAACCGATGAAAAAATGCTCTACCTCATAGAGAAGTCCATAGTAACAAATGCCGGAGCCCCAGATCAGAGCCCCTACCAAGTAATGACGCAGATTGAAGTTCTTAATAAAAGACGGAAGTATAAGGTTTGTCAGGATGACGACTCCCCCGAATACTCCTTGAATCCCACTGTATAGTTCTTCACTATGTAGACTCAACTCAGAAAGGGAAAGCAATAGTCCTACCTGCCACACCCAGGTGTTCAAAAATACGGTGTAGAAAGTGAAAAGGAATAACATACGGAGCGTAGGTGCTTTTTTTATCCAAAGACCGAATTCATAGATAGAGAGAAACATCATTTTAAGTGTTTTCTTTCGTGCGGGTGATTCTATTAAATATAACTTTGATAAACACCACACACTGAGCAGGTAAGTAAATGCATCGACTGTGAAAAAGTGGATCACTCCGAATGTATTCAACAACCATATAGCGATTACGGGGGTGAGAATCGTGATCCCTCGTGTCACTGTGTCATACATACTGTTGGCTGAAGCCCTTTCATCATCCTTTGTCACCATCGGGAGGACGGCGCGGTGGGCAGGGTTGAAAAAGCAGCCGATCGTTTGGATTAAGAAGCTGATGATAATCAGTGCAGGGTAGGTCAGAGCATTGAAATAATGCAACGCTATCACGGCAAGCATCAATGGAACCCTGAGCAGATCGAGGGAGATGAGCAATTTTTTACGAGGAAAAGTGTCAGCAACCACGCCACCGATCAACCCGAATAATAAATAGGGAATAGTTTCAGCGAGAGCGATGCCCGTTGTATGTAACTTTGAACCGGTCAGCTCATAAGCGAGGAAGAGGAAAGCCATTCCTGTTAACACATCCCCTAATCTCGAAATGCCTCCCCCAAGTAAGTAAAAGCGAATATTTCTGTTTTTCCATAACATTTTATACATAAAATCACCTCTGCCCTTATCATAGAAAAGAAGTAGGGGGAGGGTCTGCTCAATTGTTGGTGAAGAAAACAGCAAGAATTCATCAAAGGTTTTTTCCTGATTATGTTAAAAACAAGTCTTAGGATTACGGAGGAGGAAGCCTATTGAAAGATTATGTGTTGGAAATCAGAAGCCTTATTGGCTCACGTCCATTCATCATCGTTGGCGCGACTGTCATTGTGGAAAATGAGGAAGGCGGGGTCCTTTTTCAATTCCGTGCCGATACGAAGGAATGGGGGCTCCCTGGAGGAGCGATGGAGCCTGGCGAATCGTTACTGGAAACGGCTGAAAGAGAACTATGGGAGGAAACGGGTCTTCATGCAGAAAGGATGGATCATATCGAAACGTTTTCTGGAAAAAGGTTTTATTTCCGCTACCCGAATGGTGATGAAGTTTATAATGTCATTGCTGTTTATAAAGCTTTCGGAGTGAGTGGTGGAGGCGGAGGGAAAGCACAAGGGGATGAAACGCTGGATTTACACTACTTCACTGAATTACCTGAGGCAATCGATGTCAGGGCTAAAGAAATCATGGAACGGGTGAGAGGTGCGGGGAATGGAGAGTAATATGGGCCAGTCACCTATCAAAGCAGCAACGCAGATCATTGAGCAGCGTCACAGGGGTTGTGATGCAGCTTTGTTAGCTGGCAGCGTGGTGAGAGGAGAAGCGACTTCCACTTCAGACCTTGATCTTGTGCTTTTCTACCCAGACATTTCGGCGTCCTATCGTGAATCTTTTCAAGCGAATGGCTGGCCTGTGGAGTGCTTCGTACATAGTTGGACTTCTTATAAGGAATTTTTCAAACTGGATTGTGAAAGAGGGCAGCCGTCTATGCCACGGATGGTAGCCGAAGGAGTGGTTATAAAAAACCACGATAAACTAGTGTCGATCAAAGAGGAAGCTGACCTTCTTTTGGACAAGGGACCACTTCGATGGTCAAAAGAAACCATTGAGCAGAAACGCTATTTTCTGACAGATACGTTAGATGATTTTATTGGGTGTTCAGATCGTGGAGAGTCTATTTTCATCGCCAATACGTTAGCACAGTTATCGAGTGAGTTTCACCTTAGAGTTCATGGACAGTGGTCAGGATCCTCGAAATGGATGATGCGAGCTTTGAAAAGTTTCGATCCTTCTTTTGCCGCACGTCTAATGGATAGTTTCACTCTTTTTTATGAAAAAGGTGAGAAAGAAAAAGTGATCGATCTTGTTGATGATTTGCTTCGTCCCTATGGCGGAAGGTTTTTTGACGGGTTTTCAATAGGAAAGCAATGAAGGGGGACTCATTATGCAGCGGATTATGGTCTTAGGGGTGTCTTCAGGAGTAGGAAAATCAACGTTCGCAAAGGAACTTGGCAGGCTTCTCGATATCGAAGTATATCATTTGGATCGTTTTTACTGGGAGCCGGGTTGGAAGGAAGCGGCATTAGAGGACTTTAGGGCGCGTCAGCAGGAAGTGATTCAGGAAAAAGCATGGATTATCGAAGGCAATTATAGCAATACTTATGATATCAGAGCAGATAAAGCGGATACGATCATCTACTTGGAGTTACCTCTCCATGTTTGTCTATTCCGTGTGTTCAAGCGTAGATTTACATACAGAGGTAAGACGAGGGCGGACATGGGAGAAGGTTGCGAAGAGAAATTAGACGCGGACTTTCTGAAGTTCATCTGGAAAACCTACCACCCTCGCAAGGGAAAAATGCAGCAGCGATTTCAAGAATTTCAAAATATAGGGCAGCAAAAAGACGTGATTCAACTGAAAAGCAAAAAGGAAATCGATACGTTTTTGGCCCGATTTTAAGGAGGTCTGAATCATGGAAAATATCCTGGTCCTCAATGGTCATGAATACTACCCCCATTCAAAGGGACGCTTGAATGATGAGTTGTTTCAAACAATTGTGGAAATGCTGAGGCCGCAGCTCTGTGTAAAAACCTCTGTTCTGCAAGAGAGGTTTGACGTGAAAGACGAGCAGGAAAAAGTGTTATGGGCGGATACGATCATTTATCAAACCCCTGTGTACAATTACAGTGTGCCTGCATTGTTCAAGAAATATATCGATATGACCCATGAATACGGCGTGTATTTCAGTGGAAATGCCGAGGCGTATGGGATAGGAGGGGGAAAACTTACAGATAAGAAATATATGTTATCAACGACGTGGAATGCCCCTGCGCATGCTTTTGAAAATCCTGATCTCTTCTTTGAGGGAAAAAGTGTTGACGATATTTTATTTCATATCCATTTGAGTCATAAATATGCAGGTTTGATTCCTTTAGAGACCTTTGCCTGTTTTGATGTGAAAAAGAACCCGGATGTCACCGGTTATATAAACAACCTAAGAATGCATTTGAAAGAACAATTGAACTTAAACTAGAAAGGGTCCCTGGAGATGACTCCACGGTCCCTTTTGGTCTGGGCGAGGAAATTAATAAATTCCAACCAGTTATAGCTGCTGTTTTCCGCAGCCTGCGTACATTGATGTCGTAAATGATGACATAAAAAAGTCCTAGGAAGATTCCGGAGCTATTCAAATATTTTCATTTGGGAGGTAGATTGCAGTCGTTCTGAAAATTATGTAAATTATTCAGCCTATACGTCCCCTCATGAATAACAAAATTCATTATTCAGAGAGGCGCTTTTTTTTATTCGTTGGAATCAATAGGGAGAAGGTCGAAAATTTCTCCACTCTCAATAGCATTGACAAGCTTCTGTAACCAAAGGTAGTAAGGTTTGGACTCTTCCAGCTGTTGAAAGATTTGTTCTGCTTCTCGTTTCGTTTCTTCATCCACCTCAGAAGAATCCAATACAGAATTCAATTCCATTTGAGCATGCTTAATTGCATCCATATTGATTTTAGCTTCCCTTAACCACTTCTTTGTAAAAAAATTGGAGAAGAAATTGAAGAAATCCTTTTCCGCTACAAAGGTCTGCCTGCGTGTGCCCTTACGGAAAGTCTGCTTCACAATGTCGTAGTTTTGAAGTTTCTTTACGCCAGTACTCATACTCGGTTTACTCATTCCGAGCTTCTCGCGCATTTCGTCTAGTGTCATATCTTCTTCAAAGTACATGGTTCCATATAAGGTGCCTGCACTCCGGGTCACCCCGTACAAATCCATTGTTTCTGCGAGTGAGTCAACGACTAGCGCTTTCGCATTTTCAACGGTTTGCTGGGGGGTCTCTTCATAATTGTTTGACATCTAATACCTCCTCACAAATCCAATCCAGCCACTTTATTAATTTTTTTCTTTATAAATTTAATTTTAACATACATTTGCTCCTACGGCAGTGGCGTTTGGCATTGCCTTTCGAGATATGACAATAGAGTAGCAGCAAAAACAGCTTAACTGCAGGTATGAACAGGATGAACCGCTTTGTAAAAGTAGTTATCGTCTCCGTGCATTTATACACAGGAGGAGTATTTAAATACAAAGGTCGGGATTATTTCAGAGAAGCGGGGTGCATCGATGGACGGTCCATGTTTACCACCCCTTATTTGCTCCATGGCAATTGACGTATGTCCACTATCTAATAAGGAGACGATGGTATAGAATTGTTCATAGAATACTCAGTTTTATCTTTAGTATTTTTAAGGAGTATCTACTATAATTAAGGTAATGTGAATGTTTTCACAAAATGTTCTGCAAGGAGTTTTGAATAGATATGAAGCACCTCAGCAAACAAGCATTTGCAAACAGAAGAGGCATCATGCTGCTGGTCCTCACATCCGTGCTGCTCGGTGCCACCATCATCGGTCAATCTTATTTTTTCGTAGCCGTAGTCGATCGGATCTTTCTCGACCAACAAGCCTTTCATGAAATAGTACCGCTTCTAATAGGGTTGTTGTCAGTTCTTGCCGGTCGGACACTTTTCACCTGGTTGAATGGGCGGACAGGTGTAAAAATGGCGACAAAGGCCAAACAGCACTATCGACGGCTGGTCATCCGGAAATTTTCACGTAACCCGGTCCAATCTTCTTTACAAGGACAATCAGGACGCAAAGTAAGTGTGCTGATGGATGCGGTGGATGAAATAGATGGGTATTTCAGCAGTTATATCCCGCAGATGATCCAAACAGCTATTATACCACTGATGATTCTGATTGTTGTTTTTACTGAACACCTCTACTCAGGACTGATTATGGTGATTACAGCCCCGTTCATTCCTTTATTCATGGCCATCATCGGGATCATGACAAAAAATAAATCGGAAGAACAGATGGAGAAACTTTCTGCCTTTTCCGGTAAATTCCTGGATACGCTGCAAGGGCTGACGACTTTGAAGTTGTTCGGTCGCTCTAAGCAACAACAATCTGAAATCGAAGCCAGCAGTCTGGGTTTCAGAGATGCCACAATGGAAGTGTTGAAAGTCGCTTTCGTCTCTTCTTTAATGTTGGAGTTCATCTCCATGCTGAGCATCGGTTTGATTGCTCTTGAAATTGCTATTCGTCTTGTTGTTTATGAAAGTATCTCATTTTTCTCAGCCTTTTTCATTCTCGTATTGGCTCCTGAGTTTTATTTGACATTGAAAGAATTCGGCAGTGCTTTTCATACAGGAAGAGGAAGCTCTGGTGCGGCAGCTCAGTTGACAGATGAATTGGAAAAAGAAGATGAGGATATACACTGGGGTGACGGAATCATAGAAGAACAAGATCCCCCTGAAATCGAGCTGAATCAAGTAGGTTTCCGATACGGGGAAGGTTTCGCTATACAATCTATCCAAGCGGAAATACCATCACGGTCTCAGGTTGCAATTGTAGGGAAGAGTGGTGCGGGAAAAACAACCTTACTCCATCTGTTTGCCGGCTTAGTCAAACCTGAAGAAGGCGCGATAAAAGTGAATGGCCGCCCGCTATTCTCCTACCAGGAAAAGGAGTGGTTCAATCAAGTAAGCTACATATCCCAGCACCCTTATTTGTTTTCTGGAACGATAGCAGAAAACATTGCCATCGGTGGACGGGGGCAGCATTCGTTTGAGGAAATTCGGTCCGCTGCCGAAAAGGCTGGGATTGCTCCTTTAATTGAATCGCTGGAGCATGGGTATGATACCCCGGTCGGAGAAGCGGGGAGAGGGTTATCAGGAGGAGAAAAGCAGCGTCTTGCAATTGCCCGTACTTTCCTGAAGCAGCCTTCTATTATCCTTTTTGATGAACCGACGACAGGCCTCGATTTGAAAACTGAACGTATTTTACAGCATTCGATTGAAGAACTGGCCAGGACAGCTACTATTATTACGGTGGCGCACCGTTTGCATACAATCAAGAAGGCAGACCAGATTTTGTTTCTTGAAAATGGACACTTGAAAGGTTCAGGTACTCATGAAAGTCTTATGACAACGGTTCCTGAGTATAAAGCTATGGTAAACGTCCAGCAAGGAGGCGGCTCAGCATGAAGGACTTGAAAGAAGTCATCCAGCTTGTTGTTGTGGAGAAAAAAGATATCGTACTTTCCATATTCTTCGGTTTTTTAGCAGGACTTTCAGCTGTAGGTTTATTCGCCTCTAGTGGTTACTTGATTTCACGTGCGGCTTTAATGCCACCTTTATATGCCCTGACTGTTTTAATTGCCTTTTTGAAGTTGTTCGGCTTTGTCAGGGCTTTAGGTCGTTATGCTGAGCGTTATTTTTCCCACCGGGCGACATTTACGATTTTAAGCAATCTTCGCCTGGCCTTTTATAAGAAGCTGGAGCCTCATGCACCGAGAATTTTTCAAAAATACCGGAGCGGGGATTTGCTTTCCCGAATCGTAGGGGATGTAGAAAGCCTGCAAAACTTCTTCCTCCGTGTTTATTATCCACCCGTCGTCCTTGTAATCATATTTCTCGGTACACTTGTGTTTACGTCTATATTTTCTGTAGCGATCGCTGTCATCCTCCTGCTCGGGTTGTTCCTTACAGGTTTGCTCATTCCGGCATGGTACACAGTGAAACAGCGAAACTCGGGCTTTCACGTGAGGAAAGCGCGGGGAGATTTATCAACGGATACTACTGAGTTTTTATATGGATTCAGGGATTTGAAAATCTATCAGCAGCTTGATAATAAAGAAGCGGCTCTCCACCAGTCCTCGATCACTTATCTTAAAGAACAAGAACGAGAAGGAATGCAAATGCTCACCAACCACTCTATGAACACGCTCGTGACGTTATTTGTCTCCTGGGGGGTGCTTGGCTTAGGGGCTTACCTTGTTGCAGAAGGTGATCTGAACGGGCTGTTTCTCGCCATGCTTGTAATGATTTCTTTAACCGTTTTTGAAAATGTAACTCCGATGGCTGTGCTTCCTCGTCACCTGGAGGATAGCAAACGGGCATCTGCACGTCTTTTTTCTGTTGCAGATGATGAGATACCAGATCAGGGGACAGCGCAGTTGGGAGCAGGGAAAGTACCCGCTATTGAGTTTGAGAATGTAGAATACCGTTTTCCGGACGAAACCAGACAAGCGTTGAAAGAAGTGTCGTTTAAGCTGCCTTCAAGGAGTAAAACGGCTGTTGTCGGGCCAAGTGGCTCGGGAAAGTCCACATTGCTGCAATTGATGATGAAGTTTCACCGGCCGACTCTGGGGACGGTGAAATTGGGCGGAACGGATTTGGAGTTACTTGATGAAGAAAGTGTGTGGGCGCATAGCAATGTTGTGCTCCAGGAGAACCACTTTTTCTATGGAACCATGCGCGAAAATCTTGAGTTAGCAAAAGATGGGTTATCTGATGAACAAATGGAAAAAGCTTTGGCGGAAGTGTCGCTTGATTTCGATTTAGAAAAGTCCGTATTAGAAAAAGGGGAAAATTTATCTGGCGGAGAGAAACAGCGTTTAGCAATTGCCCGCGCATTCCTCAAAGGTGAGAAGCTGTGGCTTTTGGATGAACCGACCTCTTCCGTCGACGCCCTCACTGAGCAGGACATCTACCATCGTTTGTTCACACATGCAAAAGAAGATACGGTAGTGTTGATCAGTCATCGATTGACAGGGCTTGAGAAGATGGACCAAATCATCGTGATGGAGGAGGGCAGTATTGTAGAAACCGGAACTTACAAGGAATTGATGGCTAAGCAAGGCTACTTCTATGAAATGAAACAAATCGAAAAAAACGTCTTCAGTTAATCGGAGGGAAGACAACCCAATAACCTAAAAAAATCCACCTCAAGTCATCCATAATTTGGATGACTTGAGGTGGAAATTTATTCCATGTAATTGAGATAAGAGACTTCCGGTCAAGGGGCGAGTTCTTACTTGTTTAATAGTAGTAAGGGTAGGGGGATGGGTACGGGTAATAAGGGTATGGCGTCAGGTATGGGAATAAGGCTAATGTGGCCAAACCTGCTAATGGAAGGACTTCTCGACGGAAGCGGCGAGCCCGGCGACGTCCATAGCCACCATAATATTGGCGGTCATCTGTGCTATTGCCATTTTCATCAACCGTGACATCTTCACTGATGAGAATTGTCATCTTCTCATGATTAACATCTGTGATGATACCATCAAAGCTCCGTCCGTCTTCTGTTTTTACCATCACATGGTAATATTTGAATTTGTTGCACTGGTTGTAGTTAGGCTTCATTTGACCTTGTTGGTGCATATTTCGTTCTTCTGTCATTTTAACCAACTCCTCAAGATTCATGATATTCACCCAGCCCAATTTTGTGACAGGATTAGTTGCTTTAATCGAAGTCCCTGTTAAATTTCAGTGTTGATTTTTTTGATTAGGAGTCTCTCGATTTCCCGGACTTTCTTGCGTTAGTGAGGAGAACGGAAAACAGGAGATTCGGTGCTATAAGTGATAAGAGCCCCTTATCCGTAAGAACAGGGCTGGAGAGTGCTTTCCTTCCTATCGCTTAAGTATGATCTTCTCCCTCAAGCGATTTCGAGACGTTCATATAGCGAGCCCTTCCCCTACGCTCCTAAACCACAACTAACTTTTCGAAAGCGGGCCTTCCATATAATTCTCACATGAAAAATCAACAACAAGCTTTAACAAATCCTGAGCAAAAGAAAACGTTATCATTATGTGGAAACTTTTAGTAAACTTAAAGTAATCCAAAAGGTGAGGTGAAACAATGAAAAAGAAAGCACCAATTGAGTTGGAGAACGATATATTCCTGATCGACGGTTTCGATTTAGGCTTTGAAGGTCGGACAGGTACATATGTATTAATGGGGGAGAAGATCACACTGGTGGAAACAGGTCCGAGTCCATCTGTTTCTAGAATATTGGAAGGGTTGCACGCTCTCGATATAACACCTGAGCAAGTCGAGCACATCGTGTTGACCCATATCCACCTGGATCACGCTGGGGGAGCGGGATTGTTATTAAGAGATTGCCCGAATGCAGAAGTTTTCGTACATGAAAAAGGGAAGCGTCATTTAGCGAATCCATCAAGACTGATCAAAGGTGCCCGCGCCGTGTATGGAGAGGCTTTTAATCAATTGTTTGATCCAATTGTGCCTATTCCTGAAGAAAAACTGCACTCAAAAACTGATGGTGATATACTGAAAATCTCTGAAAAGCGCACCTTGACTTTCTATGATACCCCGGGACATGCCAATCACCACCTTGGCATCCATGATTCATGGAGCAATGGGTTATTTACTGGCGACACAGCCGGCATCCGATATCATCAGACGGAAGACTGTGGTTTGACGTTTTATTTACCTACAACATCACCAAATCAGTTCGATCCAGAAGCGATGCAGCAATCGATCCGACGTTTCCGGGAAATGAATCCTGCCTGTGTCTTTTTTGGTCATTTTGGAGAAAGCAAAGAACCTGGTCAAGCGTTTGATCAAGTAATGGAATGGCTGCCGGTCTTCGTAAGTGAAGCTAATAATGCTCTTGAAATGGGGGAAGGACTTGATGGTATACAGAAGCGTCTTCATGAGCAGCTGACGTCTTATTTGAGAGAACAGGGCGTTCCGGATGAGCATTCCGTCTATGAAATATTGAAATTGGATATTGAGGTATGCGCGATGGGGTTGGCAGATTATATTGAAAAGAAAAGCAGAGCATGAGTGTTCTGCTTTTTTTATGTAACATAAAGTATTCTTAATGGACATACGGTTCATTATCAAATAAAAAAGTGAAACGTAAAAAGGATTATAAACGTAAATAGAATTAGTACAAAGGAGGAGAAACTATAAAATGATTGGAATATTATTGACGACGGTCTTATCTTTTCTATTATTTCTTATATTGACCGCCATTGCATACTATAAAAACCGCATGCGAAGGAAGAAGATTTTA
This sequence comes from Halobacillus litoralis, assembly GCF_004101865.1. Lineage (NCBI taxonomy): Bacteria > Bacillati > Bacillota > Bacilli > Caryophanales > Bacillaceae > Halobacillus > Halobacillus litoralis. The sequence continues at coordinate 2,052,463 of NZ_CP026118.1, read as the reverse complement.
CAGGTTGCCATGGGTATCTTCATTTTCGGATTCATCGTTATGGCAATTGTTGTCTATACATTCATGCCTACAATCACGATCCCCAATATGCTGATCATGAATATTGTGGTGGCTATACTGTTTGTGCCCTTAGTCTATGGAGGATCGAAAATTCCTGTACAATACCAGACCGCCCATCGTTCATTGACAGGAGTGATCGTATTTGCTGTGGCAGTCGCTGTAATCGGTGTCTTTGTCTATAGCATTTTTGCTTTGCAGGATACCTATGACTCGATTTCAAAATCAGAGGAAGCAGAAGCAAGGCCATTGAATGAAGATAATACACCGATTTCTGTTGCTCCTGAATCAGCGAGAAATAAAGTTCAAAAAGCAATGAGCGTTGTACCGAACACACAATTTTATGATTTGGGCAAATTGCAGGCCCAACAAGTGGATGGGGAAATTGTCTATATAGCCCCTGTTGAATTTTCTAGTTTTTGGAGATATTTCAGAGGTAAAGAAACCGAAGGGTATTTCTCCATCCCTGCCACCAATATCAATGCTCAGCCTGAATTTATTCAAAATAAGATGAGGTACACCAACTCAAGTTTCTTCAACCACAATGTGCAGCGAACAGTTTACAGCGAGCATCCAGACCACATCCAGAGTGGAGAAGCACAAATAGAGGTGGATGATGAAGGGAAACCGTGGTACATCCAGACCATTTATAAACCACTGGTGTTCTCGAACCGTCCCGACATGGATCAAATCAAAGTAGCAGTGGTAGACCCTGTCACAGGTGATGTGGAAACATATGACGCCGATCAAGCGCCGGCATTCATTGAAGGTTCTGTAAGCTCCGAACTGGCAGCGATTGAAAATGAATACTTCGGTAAATATGTGAATGGCTGGTTGAATTCCATTTTTGGTAAAAAAGATGTGAAAATCCCCAATGAATCAGGGACAGAGAGCAGTGTGACTCCTATTTTCAATGAAGGTGGAGAGATGTTCTATTTCACAGATATGGCCTCACCGAAAGAGAACATTGATTCAGCTTTAGGATACACATTGATTAATGCACGAACGGGTACGCTGACGTATTATAATGGTCAGCAAAACCAGGGAATTATGGATAGTAAGGGTGCGGTTCAAATTGTGAATAAGCAGTATCCAGAGAAGAACTGGACAGGAACGATGCCCGTTCTTTATAACGTGGATGGCCACCCGACGTGGATTGTGAACGTCCTGGATCCTAATGGCTTGTTTAAACAGTATGCTTACATTAAAGCGGCGGATTCTGATTTTGCTGTTTTCGGTGATACAGCAAAACAGACGCTGAATGCGTACCGGTTACAAATTGCTCAAGATCCCAGCAGTGTTGAAGGAAGTCAAGAAGTTGACCTGACGGATAAGAGCGGAGTCATTAATCGTGTCCTGGTCACTTCCACTGAGTCACGGCAATCGGTGCAATTCCTGCTTGAAGGGGACACGACGATTTATACAGTCAATACAAGTAAAGCTCCACTATCTATCTTTTTAAAAGAAGGCGATCAAGTGGAAATGCAGGCACGAATTCGTGATAACGGCACGGCTACCGTTGAATCAATGCAAATCGACGGCATTAATTGATGAAGAGCAGCAGGGCATTTGTCCTGCTGTTTTTTTGTCGTCCATGGGTGATTTCGTAATTGCCCGATTCCTTGAAGGGGCATATTCCTTAAGATAGGTATGTTTTTAAGATTCGAAATGCAGACAAATGCGTTGGAACTTTTGTTCTTATGATAAAATATAGAATATAATTTTTTAGGAGGTAGAGTAATGGGAAATCAATCATTTGCAACAGCTATCAATTGTATGGATGGGAGAGCTCAACTCCCGGTCATCCATTGGATGCAAAAACAATACGGAGCAGAGTATATTGATATGATTACAGAAGCGGGGCCGACAAAATTTTTGCTTGAGGGTTCAGAGGAGCAACTCGCCTCAGTCCACGCGAAAATTCGCATTTCAGCTGAAAACCACGGGTCAGGTGTAGTAGCGATTGTAGGTCATTACGACTGTGCTGGTAACCCATGTCCAAAAGAGGATAAAGTGCAGCAAATCAGGAGTTCCGTGGATCTTATCCATTCCTGGGATTTCCCGGTCGATGTAATCGGATTGTATGTTAATGACCAATGGGAAGTGGAAGTCGTAACAGAATAGAGGATTTTTCCTCCTTTTATCGAATGGTTAGTTTTAGAAGATTATTCGTGGAGGAGTGGCGGTATGGAGCAAACGAGTTGGTTTGACTTCGTTGAGAAAGAGCGTGATCCAGTGTACGGGGAGTTGCAAAAACTCACAGACGATAATCGCAAGGTGTGCATAGCTCCGTTCACGATTACAAAGAACCGTTTCTCATTGATAGAAATCGAATCTGACGGCATCCACGATTGTGTAAGTACCTTAGAGCAATGTTATCAATACTTATGTGAATATAGTAAATGAAATGCTGTCCTGATGGACCAAGCAGTTCAGTGTTCGAGTACAATGACGTAACTTGTATTTCTTCACTGAACTGCTTTTTTTATGGGTTTGCAACCTGAACTGCACTTCGTTTCCATGGACATTCAGGAAAAGCCCCCAAGTAAACGTGCAATATCCTGAAGGATGGATTTTGGGATAATAGGGGTTCGTTACTGTATAAGACATAGGGGTGGTTGGGAAACAACTCGCTTTCCTGCGGGGGATCTGGCAAGCTTCCTCGGGCTGCGCCCTGTGGGATCTCGCCTCGCCCCTTCTCCCGCTTATTAGGCGATATTTGACTGCCCCTATAGAGAGAAGTTTTGCTATACGTGTACTGTCCAGCTCCAGCACCTAACGGCTAGTGAGACTTCCCTCGCTTCTGTACAATAAGTCAACATCGAATCACTTTGTTCTTCGTGTTTCCTTTATCTCCTCCAGCTCAGTCCAGTCCATACGCCGTTGAACAAGGTGCTTCCGCTTTTAAAATAGGAGGCTCGTCGTTTCCCAACCACCCCATTCAAAGGATGATGAACGAACTCCTGACCTAGAAGGACGAGTCTATCCTGCGTGATATGGAAGAAAGCGCTCTCCAGCACGGTTCTTACTCATAGGAGCTCTTTTCATTTGAAACACTGACTCTTATGTTTTCGTTCTCCTCACTAACGTAAGAAGGTACGGGAAATTGCGAGACTCCTGTGGGATGAGCATGATCGGTGAGATCCCGCAAGGCGAAGCCTGAGCTCACCACATGCCCACGGAAAGTGTTCAAATGCGGATTCGCCCTGGTAGACACGACTGGCGTAAGCAGAACGCCAACGGGATGTGTTTTTTCATTCCGCTGACGTTCTGCTTATGACGCGAGTGTCTGGGCGATGGAGCTGGACGAGTGATTTCCCGGACCTTCAAATTCCATACATAGTAACGGAAACCTTTAAAATATCTTTGGAATGAAATGGAGCGCGGTTTGAGACCATGCTTCATCTTCTATACAATTGGTCTAGATAAAAAACTTCTATGAGAAAAGGTGTTTGTAATCCTATGAAAAAATATATAGTAATCGGTGGAGGCATTCTTGGCGCTTCGACGGCATACCACTTAGCTAAAACAGGGGTGGATGTAAAAATCGTCGACCGAAAAGATGAAGGACAGGCTACAGATGCGGCAGCTGGCATCGTATGTCCCTGGTTATCTCAAAGGCGTAATAAGCGTTGGTACAGTCTTGTGAAAGGGGGAGCGAAGTATTACCCTGAACTGATCCAACAGCTTGAAAAAGAGGGGGAGCGGGAAACGGGTTATAAACGTGTGGGAGCCATCAGCCTTCATAAGGATGAAAAGAAACTCGACAAGATGGTGGAGCGTGCTTTGAAGAGAAGGGAAGAAGCTCCGGAAATGGGGGAAGTGACGAAACTATCCCCTGGGGATACGAAGAAGATGTTCCCTCCTCTATCTGACGACTATGGGTCGGTCCACGTAAGCGGGGCTGCCCGGGTGGATGGACGTTCCTTAAGAAATGCCTTACTTCGTGCCGCTGTAAGAAATGGTGCAGAACAGGTGGAGGGAGATGCCACGGTTACCTTTGAAGACAAAAAGGTGACCGGTATTGAGGTGGATGGCGTTGCCTACGAAGCGGACTATGTCATCGTAACCGCAGGAGTCTGGGCGAAGCCGCTTCTACGTCCCCTCGGGATCGATTTCCTCGTAACAGCTCAAAAAGCGCAAATCGCTCATTTTCATGTTGAAGAAACTGAGACATCGGGATGGCCAGTCATCATGCCGCCAAATAACCAATATATGGTGTCATTCGGCGGCGGACACATAGTTGCAGGGGCGACTCATGAAGACGAAGTCGGTTATGATTACCGGAGCACAGTTGGTGGAATCCACTATATTTTTGATAAAGCTTTAGAAGTAGCACCAGGTCTTTATGATAGTACTTTCTTAGGAACACGCGTTGGTTTCCGTCCCTTCACCCCCGATTTCCTTCCAGTATTCGGGGGGATACCGGGATGGGAAGGTCTATATGCTGCCAACGGTTTGGGAGCTTCGGGGTTGACTTCCGGTCCATATCTCGGTGCAGAACTTACAAGGTTAGTCCTTGGTATGGAAACGGAGCTTGACCCTTGCGACTACGATGTTTCTGCAGCACTTGGTTAAAATCAGCTGTAATTTCAGAAGTTAATCACTCAAATCAAATCCATCATGTGGGAAGCATGAACCATAATGCTATGAACCCTCATAAAGCCCCTGCAGCCAGCTAAGGCTAAAGGGGCTTTTGTTAGGGTTGTTCAGGATAGTCGCAGTACTCGATAATCGTCCCTTCTGTATCGGCCGGGTTCAGATAGATCAAGCGCCTTCCATGTTTATTAGTTCTTAACGACCCTTCAAGAGTGCGTATTCCACGTTCTTTCAAATCTTCTAAAGCTTGTTCCAGGCTGCCGACATGATAAGCGACATGGTGAACTCCTTTTCCTTTTTGTTTAATGAATCGGGCAATCGGTGATGTTGTATTATTTGTAGGCATCAATAATTCCGTACGATCACCATCTATATCTATAATTGCGATTTCACTTTCCACACCTTCTGCTTCACTTCTATATCGATCGATGAGTTTGCCTCCAAGTACATTCGTATAAAAGTTGATACTATCCTCTATATTTCGTACAGCGACGCCAATATGGTCCAATTTTTTCTCCAACTTCATTCTCCTCTATAGTTTCGTTTGGTTCATTTTAACATAAGGCATATATCTCAGGACCAACTGGATGATGCTGGGATTACCGCCTTTTTTCATTGAACTCTACCAAAAGTACAAGCTGAATTATTTCTATTACATATGGTAGAACAGGGGGTGAGATTTATGCCTGCCTGGTTCAGTCATAGTTTGAAAATAGTTTCGTCGATCTTCTTTTATATCATTGGGACTGTCGCCTTAATCGGCGCAGTCCTCTATACGATTTTGACAGGATTGACGTTGTTCAAAACTATGGTTGTTATTGGTCTGTTCCTTTCATGGCTCGTTTTATATATCATTGTCATTCAAAAAATCTATCGCTACCTGTTCGGCTCTAAAAACGATGATGACCAATAACGTAAAAAAGGTATCCTGAAGCCATTCAGGATACCTTTTCTTTATAGAATACAAAACTGCGCTTTAACTTAACTGCTTCACGACTTCTTTAGCCACAGCTTCCGTAGATTGTGGGTTCTGGCCTGTAATCAGGTTCCCATCTATTTCATAATGAGTGGACCAGTTCGGACCGCTGACGAATGTGGCACCAAGTTCGTTCAGCTTGCTTTCAAGCAAGAACGGCATGTGTTTGTCCAACGTAGTCTCAACTTCTTCGGCATCCGTGAACGCATTGACACGCTTGCCTTTGACTAGTGGTTCACCATTAGATCTTGTGGCACCGACAAGCCCAGCAGGACCGTGACAGACAGCAGCGACGATTTTATCCGCTTCATAAAAGTTGCGAAGCAGTTTTTGAAGTTTTTCATTATCTGGAAAATCAAACATTGTTCCGTGACCGCCTGGTAAGAAAATAGCGTCAAATTCTTCCGCCTCTACGCTGGCGATCGGAGTTGTGTTTTCTAAATGTGGTTTTGTATCTAAAATTTCTTGTGGCTCATCTTCGCTTACACTACCTGGGTCAACAGGGGCTTGACCGCCTTGAGGACTGGCGACTGTAACCTCATAGCCGTGCTGTTTGAATTCATTATATGCTTCACCGAATTCGGATAACCAAATTCCTGTTGGTTGTTCATCAGTGATTTTCTCGTGGTTTGTTACGACCATCAATACTTTTTTGGACATTGCTTGTTTCCTCCTTTAGTAGTGAATATTAATCATAGTAGTATCCTGATATTAAGAAAAACAAAATATCTGCTCATTACTGAATTCACATATGAGATTTTCCCGATAATTTCCAAATTAAACATTGACAAGAATCTGTTGACAAAAAAGGTTTCCCCGCATACTATAAATGTATATATGAATATATGCGCATATAAGGAAGGTGTCAGTTTAATGTCAAATGATAAAAATAAGTCAGAAGAACAGGAAGAAAATGAAATCGAAGAGCTTGATGAGGAAACACTTTTTGTCGTTTCTCAAACGTTCAAAGCGTTATCAGATCCGACACGGATTCGACTTTTACACTTGCTTTGTGAAAGAGAAATGTCTGTCAATCAAATCGCAGATACGTTAGAACTTCGCCAATCAACGGTTTCGCACCAATTGCGTTTCTTGAAAAATTTGCGTTTGGTGAAGTATAGAAGAGCAGGTACGACACTATTTTACTCGCACGATGACAAACACGTAATCGATCTCTTACAACAGACAATCAACCACGCTCTTCACCATTAAAGGGGAGAAAGAGAATGAAGGAATACAAACTTCAAGGACTATCATGTGCAAACTGCGCAGCAGAGATGGAAGAGGAAATTAAAAAGTTGGAAAACGGGGAAAAAGCAGAACTGAAATTCGGCTCAAGCAAACTGGTTGTAAATGATGGGGTAGATTTAGCGAAGGTCCGCAAAATTTTAAAATCGGAAGGGGCATCCTTAAAGGAGGATGAAGAACATGATCACGAGCACAACCATGGACCGAACATGAAGTTGCTTGTGATCATCTCCGCCATCATCTTTGTGGCCACACTTCTGCTGCAAGGAGTACTACCGCCACTCGCGGTGACTTTAATGTATATAACTGCCATTACAATTAGTGGGTATCACACCTTTATTAAAGGCGCGAAAAATTTAGTGAAGCTTAAATTCAATATCGATACATTAATGACAATCGCCTTGATCGGTGCCGTAGCTATAGGGGAGTGGAAAGAAGCCACAGTTGTCGCCATTCTTTTCGGTTTGAATGAATATCTTGAAGGTTTAGGGATGGAAAAAGCCCGAAGTTCTATGGAGAAACTGTTGAAGGTGGCACCTAAACAAGCGACTCGACTAATGGACGATGGATCCGAGCAGATTGTCGCCATTGAGGATTTAGAAGAAGGGGATCTCGTGCTAGTTAAAGCAGGGGAAAAGATTCCATCGGATGGCCTTGTAGTAGCTGGAACCAGTTCTGTCAACGAAGCGGCTATCACAGGTGAGTCACTTCCTGTAGAAAAATTACCGGGTGAATCCCTGTTTGGGGGAAGCATTAACAACGAGGGACTGTTGAAAGTTCAAATCACGAAAGCTTACCAGGATTCTTCATTAGCCAAGATTCTCCGCCTTGTTGAAGAAGCTCAAGAAATGAAGACACCGACAGAGCTGTTCATCAACAGGTTCGCCAAATATTATACACCACTGATTATGGTGATCGCAGGGCTCGTTATCCTGTTGCCGCCATTGTTCTTCTCAGCCGGCTGGGGTGCCTCGTTCTACCAGGGCTTAGCGGTTTTGATTGTAGGCTGTCCATGTGCCCTCATTCTCTCGTCTCCGATAGCCATTCTGTCTGGGATTACTAAAAATGCCCGCAATGGGATTTTAGTCAAAGGCGGCGTCTACCTTGAACAATTAGGCAGAATAGAAAGCATCGCTTTTGATAAAACCGGCACATTGACGAAAGGCGAACCGACAGTCCAGGAAGTGAAGGTATATGATAATGAACGATTCTACACAATTGCCCGGTCTGTTGAAAAAAATTCTTCCCACCCGATAGCGACCGCGATTTTGGAAGAAGAAGAGGTCCAGAGGGCAGAAGTCCTTGAACCTTCCTCTGTCGATACTGTCCCTGGAAAAGGGGTGCGTGCTGTCATCAATGGAGAAACTTTCTTTGTCGGAAGTGAGCAGACGCTGACACACCTGAAGCTTGCAGATGGTGAGAGACAGGATATCGACGGCTTGAAAAATTCCGGATACACTCTAGTCGTCGTCTCAGATGAGCGGAACATTTTAGGGATGTTCGGTATTGCGGATGAAGTACGTGAGGAAAGCCGTTCGTTGATATCGCGCCTTCATTCCTTAGGAATCAAGAATACAATCATGCTGACAGGTGACCATGAACAAACAGCAAGGAAAGTTGCGGACGAAATCGGGGTCACGGAAATTCACGCCCAGTTGTTACCTGATGAGAAAGTAAGCAAAGTTACGGATTTGAAAAAAACAACCAGGCTGGCCATGATCGGGGATGGAATCAATGATGCACCTGCTCTTGCGATGGCAGACTTGGGAATTGCAATGGGGAAAGGCACCGATAGTGCGATAGAAACGGCTGACATAGTCCTTATGCAAGACCACTTAGGAAAGTTGCCGAACGCATTCAAAATTGCGAAACAAGTCAATCGAGTGGTAAAGTGGAACATTTCCATCGCTTTAGGGTTAAAGGTGATTGCATTGCTGCTGACCATTCCAGGATGGTTGACACTTTGGGTAGCGATTTTATCCGATATGGGAGCCACCATCCTCGTTACACTTATTAGTCTGACCGTTCTACTCATAAAAGATGAATAACAGCAGGAACTTTTTTGAAATGTAAAATATCACCACCTCAGGTCATCCAGAATCTGGATGACCTGAGGTGGTTTTATTTGGAATAAAAGTAGTCTGATGACCCTGTTTTTGTGTAAGTGCGTGAAGAGTTGTTTCACATAGTAATGGGAGTGGGAAAGAAAGGGTGTACGATTTAATCTTTTTACGGTAAATAGTGGCTGAGTTTCCGTTAATCACAGAGAGAAGAGATACATACTTTTACGATGAAAAGACGACGATAAATCATATATACAGAGTGAGGAAAATAGCCATGAATATACAATTTGATCAATTACAAAATGTTAATATAGAGGAAGTATACGGCCCCCTTGAACAGGAAGTCTCATCACTTGCTTTTCATTCGAAGAGAGTGGAGCCAAAGGCTGCTTTTTTCTGCCTCAAAGGGGAAAATTTTGATGGGCACGAATATGTGAACGAAGCGATTGAAGGGGGTGCCACGGTCATATTTGGCAGTGATAGTTCTTTATTCAGCCATTTGCAGGCGAGATATGAGTGGATTACTTTTCTTGTTGTAGAAAATATCCGTTCCGCAATGGCTGTATTTTCTAAATTCTTCTTTGGGTCAGCAGATGAAGAGTTGAAAACGGTCGGTGTTACAGGAACGAATGGGAAAACGACTGTTGCTGCTTACGTACGATCTCTATTGACCTTATTGCGTTTGCCGACAGGATCGATTGGTACAACTGGCATCTGGACTTCCCGCAAAAAAATCGAATATAAAAAAAGTACGCCCACAACACCTGAATCGTTGGATTTACACCAAATTTTTCGTGACATGAGAACTAGCGGAGATCAAGGGATGGTCATGGAAGTTTCATCAATTGCTCTTGACCAGTGTAGAGTGGAGGGCATCCAATTTGATGTAGCGGTCCACACCAATTTTTCCGAAGAACACTTGGAATATCACCGTACAGTCGAGCATTATCGAGATTGTAAATTGCGTTTATTCCAGCAAGCTGAGCATCGTGTTGTCAATATCGATGATGAAGGAATGGCAGCAGAGCTGTTGGAGATGGGGACCGAGGGATTGTTAACCTATAGTACTGAAGACCACCCAGATGCCGACCTGATTGCTTCCAACATTGAGGTGTTAGAAAATGGATCAGTGTTTGACTTGGGGTACAAAGGTGAATCTCAGAAGGTGTTCGTCCCTGTATATGGCACGTACAATGTCGCGAATGTACTTTCCGCGATTGCTGCCGCCCTGCACCTGGGCTTTGAATGGGGATATATTCTTTCTGTCCTACCTGAACTCGAGGGCCCTGAAGGTCGTTTCCAGGTGATCCAGGTGCCTGAGGATCAGAAGGTCATCTTAGATTATGCTCATACACCAGTAGCTTTAAATCGTTTATTGGAGGAAGTGAAAAAACTGGAACACCGCCGTTTAATTGTTATGATTGCAGGAATCGGTATTCGTGATTTCAATAAAATGCCGAAGATGGCAGCCGCAATTGATGGGAAAGCGGATGAAATCATCGTCACTGTCGATCATCCTGGCTACCATGATCCTCAAATCATAGTCGATCAAGTGCTGACTGGATTCAAACAACCGGATGCGCCTAATATCCACCCAACTCTGAGCCGGGCTGACGGAGTGCACCGTTCGATGACCCTTGCTAGGGAAGGAGATATCATCCTCCTGACGAGTGGTTGTATCAACAATGCGCAAATTATCAGGGGTGAAGAGATCCCCCATTCGGATGAGAAAATAATTGAAAGCCATTTTCCTCCTGTGGCGCAATAAGCTGAACCCGGATTTCAATGTTCGCCATGGATTTATAAAATAACGCCTATGGAATCTAATGGCGCATGAGCCATCTTTAGCGTCAGCTCTCCTCTACCCGGGGGCTGATTTCCATTATTGGAGGAAAAGTGCTTCACGATACGTAAGTGCTTTAGCTTGTCGAGTCTGACCAAAGCGTTTGCGCTTTTGAATCTAAAGGTTGGATTTCATGCGTGGTTTTGTAGATTCCTGACATTTAATCAAACGTTTGTTTAACAAGCTTGCGGTAGTCAAAGAAGAACAGAGGTGCCCCGTTTTTAGAATGTCCTGTTTCTATAGCTTTTGCTATTGATTCGTTGTACCATTTTTGTGAATCATAGCCTGCATTAAAAAAATTCCACACCACTTCACCGTGGATGTCCATCTCCTTCTTCAGTGAACGCAAGTTGTCTAGCTTGTCCGCGATGATTAAAGCCTTAATTTCTTCGGAGCCACTAGCCACTGTATCAATGGTATGTTGCTTCCTTTCCTGCCATGACTTGCTTTTATCTTCTGTGTGGGAAGCAACCAAATTTTTGACCGTAACCCCGAATTCTTTTTCTATGTCATCCAGGCTATATTCAGTATCTTCTGCGACGTCATGCAAATAGCCAGCGCAAATCACGGCATCCCGATAACCAGCTTCTTTCAGTATTTCAGCTACGCGGATCGGGTGGACGATATAATCCTCATTAGAACTTTTTCGTTTTTGTCCTCTGTGAGCTTCCTCTGCAAATGCCTTTGCTTTTTCCATCATAGACAACGCCCCTTTCTTTTTTCTTATCATATCAAAAGCCTAAGTTATTCCCTATAATTTTCACCTCACCGTCCACTCCTTCCAAGAATCAAAGATATCTCTCGTCTTCTTCCATTAAAACTCACTATTCGAGACTTTTGTAAGTGTGATGTTTGCTGGGAACGCGACCCCTTCCCCTACGCCCCTAGATTCCTACAAAGATCTCGAAATCATGTCTTCCAGATAACTGTCATTTCCAAAAAGGGAAGGGGCAGAATGATTGCAAAAAGTAAGCAGGGTTGATTAAATAAGGGTGGATGTTATATAATTAATAGGTTTAATCAACAGGCTGAAGGAGATGCTTTGTAATATGGAAACGATTGAAGTTAATGGACAACCACCTCACAATAAAGAACCCCTCGTTTTGATAATCGGGAAGATGGATGGTGTACACTTAGGACATCAATCACTGCTTCGAGAAGCAGAAAGACTTGCTTCTGCAGAGGATAAAATAGCAGTATACGGTTTTTCTGACCATCCAAAGTGGGTGTTAAAAGGTGACGAAGAATTCAAATATATGCTGTCTAAAGAAGAAGATAAACAAAGACGCCTCGAAGGTTTCGGTGTAGATCGCTATTATCACGTCCATTTCACAAAAGAATATGCAAAGACATCTCCTGAGGAATTTGTGCTTGAGCACTTAAGCCGGTTGAATGTTCGCCATATCGTAGTGGGTGAGGATTTCCGTTTCGGTAAAGGGAGAGGGTCTGATGCAGAAGGGTTGGCCGAATTATGCACTCAAATTGGCGCAGAGGTCTCCATTGTGCCAGGAGTGATGCTGAATGGTGCCAAGGTGAGCAGCACAGACATACGCACCCATGTGAAGGAGGGACGGATGGAAGCGGCGCAAGCGATGCTTGGTCGTCCTTTCGAATTGACGGGAATAGTTGAAAAAGGCGAGCAGTTAGGAAGAGAACTTGGTTTTCCAACATTGAACATGGGGGACATTGAGGATTACGTTAATGTGAAACCAGCCGTTTATCTTGGCCTTGTCAAAATTGTTCAAGACGCGCCAGAGTATTATTACACATTGATCAGTGCGGGCTACCGACCGACAGTAAATGGAGATTCTTATAAAGTAGAAGCGTACCTTTTAGATTTTTCGGGTGATCTTTATAACCGGAAAGTCAGTGTCCAATTCCTGCGTCACTTAAGAGATGAAGTGAATTTCGATGGAATGGACGCACTTGTGGAACAGATGAACCAGGACGAGCGGGAGGCCCGGTCGATTTTGGGATTATGATAAATAAGACAAATGACATCATAGAAAGGAGTACTCACCATGGGGATTGTAGTCGTAGAAGTTTGTGATGGAAACTTGATCAATGAATTGGATATCGAAAGCATTATTGAGTCCGAATACCCTGAAGTGGCGGTACTCATGAACGAATGTTTATCTTTTTGCGGGATGTGCGCGGTCCGTCCTTATGCCATTGTGAATGGCCATCGCGTATTCGCTAAAACACCGGAAGAAGCTCTAGGGAAAATTCGTGCAAAAATTGAAGAAGAACTAGCGATATACGCTGATTAAGGCAGGAGAAGAAAATGGGCTTTTTTAATTCACTAGTGAATAGCTTGCGTTTACCGAAAAAAGAGGCGATGTTCCATTTGAACAGGAAAGGGATTACGAATACGATCCTGTATCTGTTCCTTTTGCTATTGATATTGTTTATGCCGGATATGATTGCCACTGTCATTCATATGGAATCGAACTTGACAGAAGTTTCCCGTGGTCGTTATATCATCCAGTTTCTTGTTTTCTATCCATTGCTGATTGTTTTCCTGATTCTTGTAGGCGTTTCGGTCCTGGCTGGTGGTGGTCTGCTGATGCGAAAAGCATTAGGAAGAAAGTTGGCGTATCAACAATTATGGAAGCTAACGGCATATGCTACTACTTTACCTTTGATTTTAAGTGTAATTTTAAAATACCTAACGGTGCCTGACGGAATCAGTGCGCTGATTTTCATTTCGATTTTCGCTTTTTTCATGTACAGGATGATCGTAGTTTACCCGAGAGTGCCGACGAAAACTTGATTTCGCTGGCGCTTTTTTGTTGTTGAAAAAGCCGGGTTAGAGCTTAAGCTGCATAAGTTAACATAGCCTTTTGTTAATAAAAATGACATAAGATTTGCTTTTCTCCTGGTAATTATTTAGAATATTCATTATTTAATGAAAGAGGAGGAGTTTCTATGACACAAACGCTCGTACTGCAGTCAGACTTCGGCATCAGTGATGGGGCGGTAAGTGCTATGCATGGAGTCGCCCACTCCGTGGAACCTGGTTTATCTATTTTCGATTTGACCCATGATATTCCTCCTTTCAATATTTGGGAAGGTTCTTATCGGCTGTGGCAGACGATGACCTACTGGAAAGAGGGGACTGTCTTTGTGTCTGTCATCGATCCAGGAGTAGGATCTACACGAAGAAGTATTGGTGTCAAAACTGGATCCGGTCACTTCGTCATAACCCCTGACAATGGGACCCTTACGCACATCCAGCGTACAGAGGGTATCTTGGAAGTCCGGGAAATTGATGAAAAAGTGAATCGACTGCCGAAATCAGGTGAGTCTTATACGTTTCATGGCCGCGATATCTATGCATATACAGGAGCGAGGCTTGCTGCGGGAGTTATTAGCTTCGAAACAGTCGGTCCATTGATTGAGCCTGAGACGCTGGTACAATTGCAGGTAAAAGAACCGACGATTGGTTATGAAGCTGTTGAGGGTATTATCGATATTTTAGATATCCGGTTCGGGAATCTATGGACGAATATCCCGCGGGACTTTTTCAAAAAGTTAGAGATAGGCTATGGTGACACATTAAAAGTTACGATTTCACACAATGGTCGGGAAGTGTATCACAATTCCATGACGTTCGGCCGATCATTTGCCGATACACATAAAGGGGAGCCTCTCGTTTATGTGAACTCATTAGATAATTTAGGTGTGGCAATCAATCAAGGTTCGTTTGCAAAAGCTTACGACATACGGACGGGGTCTAATTGGGAGATCCATTTTAATAAATAAATAACTTCCTGCTGAAGGGCGGGAAGTTTTTTTTCGTAACCATTCCTTGCTTCTTGCGACTAATAAGATAGAGGTGAGAAAATCATGCGGTGGTTATTATTTCTTTTTCTAGCTGTCCTTGCAGGATGTGCTTCAAATTCACCCGAAAAGGTTGTGGAAACGGATGCTGTCCCGGATAGACATGAGGAGGTAACGAATGTAGATAAATTGGATGCTTTCATGGATGATGTGGAAAAAGGTGTATCGTCAGAAGTTCGGGTGGTGCAACGAACGACAGAGGGGGCCCCTCTTTATACAACTTTGAACTATGATGGAAACAATATTTCGTATGAACGTGATACCAGAAGGGATCGTTACGCTGCAGGAGAAATTACCAATAGAACGTGTGAGAGTATAAGGAAAGAAAAGGATACTTATCTGATGAATTGTGGTTTTGACCGGGCAGTCGAAGTTTACCGGGAAACGGCGGAGAAAGACTGATCTGAGCAGAATAGAAGCCAGTAGAGAAATGATTGTGCTACACTAATTCTGTAAACCTTTACAAGAAAAGGAGAATTGATAATGAATACAGTTACGCTGCATAGAACGATTGAGATGCCTCAATTAGGGTTTGGTGTATGGCAAGTCGAAGAAAAGGACGCTGTTCCTGCTGTGACAAAAGCCATCGAAACGGGATACCGAGCCATTGATACAGCTGCGATTTATGGCAATGAAAAACAAGTCGGTGAAGCGATTCGCAAAAGTGGTGTGGCCCGTGATGAACTATTCATTACAACAAAAGTCTGGAATTCTGATCAGGGATATGAAAATACGATAAAAGCCCTCGATACAAGTCTTGATAAATTAGGGTTAGACTATGTGGATCTTTATTTGATACACTGGCCGACGCCTGAATTTGATGAATATATAGAAACTTATAAAGCACTTGAACAACTACAAAAAGACGGGAAAGTGAAGGCGATTGGTGTTTGCAACTTTGATATCGATCACCTGCAGCGTCTCATAGATGAATGTGAGGTCAAACCAGCCGTCAACCAAGTTGAATGTCATCCATACTTGGCGCAAAATGAATTGAAGGACTTTTGCCGTGATAATGGAATCCTGTTAGAAGCATGGAGTCCATTAATGCAAGGTGGAGAAGTGTTGAAAAATGATACGATTCAATCCATCGCAGAAAAGCATGGCAAAACGTCAGCTCAAGTCATCATTCGCTGGCACTTGCAAAACGATACGGTGGTCATTCCGAAATCAGTGACACCTTCCCGTATCGAAGAAAACTTCGATGTATTCGATTTCGATCTGACTGCAGATGATATGGCTGCTATTAACAAGCTGGATCGTGGGGAACGTAAAGGTCCAAAACCATCTGAAATGAATAAGCGGTAAAGAAAAAATCTCTAATAAGAAGGACTGCCTGTGAACTCGGCAGTCCTTTTATTTATCATCCAAACCATTCAGGCACCTGAGACAGAGCCTGGATGGTTTTTATTGTAAGATTCGCTTGGCTTCTGCGAACCGCTGGATACCTGTGAAAAGTTCAACCGCAAAGAAAAGCAATGTGGACCATACTAAAATATCAGGGAAAAGCAACATTATAGTGAAGAGGATGAACCCTTCAGTACGTTCAGCAAGACCCGCTTGATAATAAAAGGATTTGATACCTGCTTGTTCGGATACAGCCCCTACAACTAAAAAAATCGTCATAGAAATGATGATCGAGACACTTAGTAAAAGAAGCGGCCAAATAACTTCAGGGTGAATATAAGCGATGGCAACGATCATACCGATTTCAACGATACGGTCGAAGGTGATATCCATTACGGTCCCGAATGGCGATGTTTTTGTATGGCGTGCCATCGTCCCATCTACGGCATCCAGGTAACCTGACAGCCATAAAAAAAGGACTCCTATCAGTGGATAACCAAGCACATAGAAAACGCTCGTAGTGATGCCAGCTGCAAGTGCGAGAATAGTAATTTGATCAGGGGTGCGGTTCTTTTTTAAAAAAAATGATGCTGTTTTTTCAATAGAAGGTTGGACATATTTCCTAGCGTGAGTATCGAGCAATAATAACACCTGCTTTAATAAATGATAATGATGTCTGGTAATACTTTACCCTAAATAGATTCCATTTAGACGATAGCATAGGTGGATGTAGATATAGAAACGTAAGGATTAAACTATGAAAAAATATAGGATATAGAAAACAACCCTTTATTAACATAGTTTTCCAAACTGTGAGCAGCAGGGGGGGACTCTTCACGGCAGTTGGGCCAAACCATAAATGAAGCGGATCGCCTATGATAGTAGCTTTCATGAGGAGGTCAACCGTATTGGAAAGGTTGGAAAGAATTAATAGTGAAAAAATTCCGCCTCCTATGTTACTTTGTAATTGATTAATAATCAGGGAGGTAGGTTAATAGTGTTTAAAAAGATGTGGATGGCAGGTATTGCAGTTTTTTGCGCCCTTGCCTTTTCATTTCCAATGCAAAGTTCTGCTCATGCAAATACGCACACCGTCCAAAAGGGCGAGTCTATATATGAAATCGCTATGAAATATGGGGTGCCAGTAAAACAAGTCGAGGCAATGAACAATAAATCCAATGCTGAAATTTACCCTGGGGAACAGTTGAAGCTCCCGGTGGTTGCGGGTGAGTCAGAAAAAGATTTACTTTCCCGACTTGTGGAAGCGGAAGCTAAAGGAGAAAGTTATGCAGGAAAAGTCGCTGTAGCTACCGTTGTTCTCAACCGGGTGGAAAGCGATCAATTTCCTGATTCCTTGTATGGTGTCATTCATGATGGTTATCAGTTTTCTCCTGTTTTGAATGGAACGATCCATCAGCCAGCTGGCGAAGAATCCAAACGTGCTGTCGAGGAAGCTTTGGCCTATCAAGGATATGACCGGGGCTCTATCTTCTTCTATAATCCTGATAAAGCCCAAAGCAGTTATCTGAGCAGCCAGGAAGTGACTACTGTTATAGGAAATCACGTATTCTTAAGATAAAGATTGAGCAGGGAACTGATAGGAAAAAGTCGACATTGAGTTAAGTAAAGTCAATAAAAAAGAGGGCAGGCACTTGTGTATGAGTGCCTGCCCTCTTTTTCGTAATATATCCAAAGATCAATAGACTCGTCATCAAACTAGGTCAACTTGCATCTTCTTCATCGAACAATTGCACTTTTTGTTTCTTAGTCTTCTTTTTGATGACGCGATTCACATAGTCATCAGTCAATGAAGCGATTTCTTTATGCAAGAACAGTAACGGAATGATGTTTGTGAGCAATACGAAGGCAAGAAGCAAATCCAAGAAATTCCATACGAACTTGAGCCCGCCGATCGATCCGACGAAAACGGCGGCGATATAGACAATCCTCATGACTTTTGCTACTTTCAAACCGTATAGGTATTCTGCTTGTTTTTCACCATAAAACACGAGGATTCCGATCGTCGTTATGACGAAGAACAGTAGAAAGACTGATATGAAACTGCTGCCAAAAGCGTCACCGAATTCAGACCCAATTGCGACGTTGATCATATTGGAAGCATTCTCCCCATCGACCTCTCTCCAAGCGTTTGTGACGAGAACAGTCAAGCCTGAAATGGTACAGATGACAATGGTATCAACAAAAACACTGAAGATTCCCCATAGGGCTTGTCTGGAAGGGTGATCGGTTTTGGCCGCGGCGTGCGCAATCGGGGCGGTACCTAGACCAGCTTCATTGGAATAAAGACCTCTGGCGACACCCCAACGCAGTGCTTGAGCTATTCCTGCCCCAGCAAATCCGCCAGCGGCTGAAATAGGCGTAAAAGCGTGGGTGAAAATCAATCCAAAAACATTTGGAAGTTGATCGATATTTGCAAAAATGACATAAAGACATACAGTGAGGTAAATGAGCACCATGCCAGGGACCATCTTATCGGTTACCTTGGCAATCCGTTTAATTCCTCCGAAGACGACCAAGGCTATAGCTGCACACATCACAGCTCCTGTAACATAAACAGGCCATCCAAATGCACCTTCAGTTTGGGTGGCGATTGAGTTTGCTTGCACCATCGTGCTCGGAATCAACTCAATCATCAGGAAAAATGCGAATGCTGCGGATACCCATTTCCAACCAAGAGCTTTTTTTATGTAATACTGCGGTCCGCCGACCCAGATATTTTTATCATTTTTCTCCCTGTATTTCATGCCGAGCAGAATTTCACTATACTTCGTTGCCATGCCGATAAGGGCAATGATCCACATCCAAAAAAGAGCTCCAGGACCGCCCAGGGAAATGGCGACAGGAACACCGACGATGTTCGTCGCACCAGCTGTAGAAGCTAAGGCAGAAGTGAAAGCTTGAAAGGGGGTAATGGTGCCTTTTTGTTTCGTCTTTTTGAAAATCTGTCCGATGGTTTGGTGAAGGATGTGCCCGAAGAATCGGAATTGAAAAAACTTGATTCTAAATGTAAGGAAGATACCTCCAATGATCAAAATGATGGCGAGAGGATAGGTCCATAAAAAGTCAGATACGTTAGATAGTTCTTCTTTGAAAGTGTTCCATAAACCTTCCAATAGGTAAGCTCCTTTCCACTAACTTAGTTACCCATATATTCCCTTATTACTGATTGTTAAACTATGTATATTGAGCAGTTTTTGTGTAGAAGAAGGTTGGTTCGCGTATCATTCATAGTAAGAATGTCGAGAGGAGGAAGTTCGAAGATGATGATTCATGAAACAGAATTTAGCAAGCATAGTATGAGCAAGTTGATTAAAGGGGCTGTCGTCCCTCGTCCCATTGCATGGGTCTCAACAATTAGTAAGAGCGGAACCCGGAATCTAGCGCCCTTCAGTTTTTTTACGGTCGCATCGATGGATCCCATTACCCTTTGTTTCTCAGTAGGAGGGGATGAACGGGAAAAGGATACACTTGCGAACATCAGAGAAACAGGGCAGTTCGTAATCAATATCGTTTCAGAGTCTTTGGCGAATCAAATGCATGAAAGCAGCAAAGGGCACGCTCCTGAAATCGATGAATTTGAAATGGCAGGAACAGAAGTGGAGGATAGCGTTTATGTTGAGGCACCGCGTGTGAAAGCCTCTCCGGTTCATATGGAGTGTGAGATTGATCGAATCCTGCCACTTGGATCGAATCACCTTGTTTTAGGGAGGGTGATAGGCTATCACCTTCAAGAAGATTTCTATCAAGAAAACGATAAGGTCGATCCACACCAGTTGAAGCCGGTAGGAAGAATGGCGGGGGATTACAGTTATATCCGTGACTTTTACTCACTCCCTAATGAAGATTTACCGAAATGACAGAAAGCCGTGTGGCCCACAATGAGCCCCACGGCTTTTTCATTCCTTTGATGTTCTGCTTATGACGCGAGTGTCTGGGCAATGGAAACTGGACGACTCCTTCCCCGGCGCCCCTAAATTCCTACAAACATCTCGGAATCAAGTCGTCTTACAGATAACTGCACGTTTGTGGAATGACTTTATTATCGGACTATTTTTCATTCGATACGGGGCTGGGTAGGATCGCATTCCGGATATTCGCCGTTCGTGGTTTCTGCCAATTTGTATAAATAGTAACATTCCTCTCGGGCCATGTGGTCCGCCATAAGAGCAGAAAACGTACCAAGGACCGTTTCGCTCAACTCCATCTCTTCCAATTCTTCCAAAAAGGTCTTAAAAATTTTCATCTCTAATTCAACTTCATCATTGAAACGGTTGAGAGCAGGGAAGGAATGCCGATTCGTTCTGAGATACCCTTTCATTTCGACGGCCTTTATGTAGAACTGATCGAAATGTTTCACAAATAAGTGGCTTTTTTCTTTCAGCCTTTTTTCAACTGCATCCAGTTCATCATGAATAGCCCCTGCATGACCGGATGCATCCATCAACCAGAGCATGTGATGATGGAGTTCGTGAAAGAGTGGGGGAAGATCACCTTTTCCTAAGAAGCCCAGCACGACCAGATATTCTTCTAGTTCATTCACCATATGGTTCATGAAGGTTGGACTCAGGTGGATTTTTACCTTACCGAACAAAGACCTTTCAATTAAATCCAGCTTAAACCGGTGGAATTCTCGGGCTTTTTCTCCTACCGATTTGGAAAAGGTGATCATGTCCTGAATGTTTCCCTCTCTTACTTTCTGAAGATTTCGGTCCCACAAGGTTACGTATTCTTTTGCTTTTTTTATCGTTTCTACCTCTGAAGGATAGAGAGAATCACGAATGAATCGCGCATGATCACCTAAAATTTGCAACCAGAAGAGGTGCTCGAATGTCGCTCCATCTTTGTAATGCTTCATCTTTTCATCCCCTCTCGAATTATGAATCATCCTCTCTATAGGTATTCAAAACGGCCTTCATTCATGAACTCGGAAGATTAGTCTATTGGAAAAAAATAAAAAAGGTCTTCTCAAATGCAAAGTACTCCTATATAATACTGTATTAGTAGTAATAATACAGTTAATACAGATGACTACACCTTTGGAGGTGGATGAATGTTTGAGTTGGACATCAGGAGCCGAATGCCAATCTACGAACAATTGGTTGAAAAGCTGAAGCAACTGATCATCAATGATGTCCTGAAGGAAGACGAAAAACTGCCTTCCGTCAGAGAACTGGCCCAACAGTTGACCATTAACCCGAATACGATCCAAAAAGCGTACCGGGAATTAGAATCACTAGGATATATCTATTCATTGAAGGGAAAGGGAAGCTTCGTCCATCCTTCAAGTAAGGTGGATAATCAAGAGGAGTTGAAAAAAGTGAGAGAAGAGTTGAAGAAACTATTTGCAGAAGCCATTTATCTTGGGATGTCTTCAGAAGAGATCGCTGCTCTTCTCCATGAAGTCGAAGGAGGTAAGGTGGATGATTGAGGTGAGTGGTGTTCACAAATCTTTTGATAAGACGGTGATTTTGAAAGATGTTACCTTTACGGTCCAAAAGGGTTCGATCTATGGTTTGCTAGGATCGAACGGAGCGGGGAAAACCACATTGATGCGTATACTGGCAGGAATATTGCAAGAGAATGATGGTCAGGTGCGCGTTTTAGAAGAACCGATATTTGAAAATGAGTCAGTGAAGCAAAAAGTTGTTTTTCTGCCTGACACCCTATACTTTCTTCCGCAATATACAACCAGGCAGATGGCAAATTATTACCGTGAAATGTATGACAACTGGAATGAAGAACGTTATGAGAAATTAAAAGGCGTTTTCCAGTTGGACGAGAAGAAGAAGATTAATCAGTTTTCCAAAGGGATGCAGCGGCAGGTTGCCTTTTGGTTAGCCATGTCAGCGATGCCGGATGTTCTCATTCTGGATGAACCGTTTGACGGGCTGGATGCTGTCATGAGGCAGAAAGTAAGAAGTTTGATCATCCAGGATGTAGCTGATCATGAAATGACGGTCCTGATTTCATCACATAACTTGAGAGAAGTTGAAGACATATGTGATCACGTTGGTATTCTGCATAAAGGAGAGGTTCTTTTGGAAAGGGATTTGGATGACTTGAAAGCTGACGTTCACAAAATTCAAGTCGCATTCAAAGAGGACTCTTTCGATGTGGAAAACAGTGAGTTGGATATCCTTCATCAGGAAAAACGCGGAAGTGTTCATTTATTGATTGTAAGAGGGAAGGAAGGGGATGTTTCAGAAGTGGTGGATAGCTATAGACCGCTTGTCTACGATCGCCTTCCACTGACGTTAGAAGAAATATTCATCTATGAGATGGGAGGTGCCGGCTATGCGTTCGAAAACATCCTCGTTTAATAAAGAAATCATCAAGCAGGATTTCAGGAATGTCGGCTGGGTCGGAATCGTTTACTTCCTTGGCATCTTTTTCTTAGCCCCCTTGCAGCTATTTATGGATTTAAGCCGGATGGAACCACAGTTGACTAATTCCAATAGAGGCTCGTTCGGTGGGATATTCGGTTTTGATATGCAAATTATATTCCTGTTTCTTTTGCCTGTGTTAATGGCAATCTTCATATTCCGCTATTTGCATGTAAGAGGAGCTTCTGATTTTGCCCACAGCTTTCCATTAAAAAGAGGGAATTTATTCAATCACCATATCATTGCTGGTTTGATACTGCTTTTGGTGCCCCTTCTATTGAATTATTTGATCTTACTAATTTCTGCAATAACCATGGACGTATCTGGTTATTATTCAATCATAGATTTAAGCTATTGGTTGTGGTTGATGAGCTTTATCACCATTCTCATTTTCATGTCCAGTGTATTCATTGGTACGTTAACTGGATTGTCAGCCGTACAGGGCCTCCTGACATATATATTTCTGCTGTTCCCGGCAGGTATCTATGTACTGGTTGCTTTCCATATCAGTTCTTATATCAATGGCTTTTCTGGTGATGTTGTGCTGAATCGTTTCCTTGAGAAATATTCTCCGCTTATTAATGTAGTGGAATATCCACGCGGAGGGGAGCTTGGCCAATACATCGAGGCTCCTGTTGAGCCGACTACTTTGATTATTTATGGAATAGTAGCTGGAGTTTTATATGCCGCTTCTTTCGTTTTATATAATAAACGACCACTGGAAGCAGCATCAAAGGCGATTGCGGTTACTGCTTTACAACCTTTCTTCAAATATGGTGTAACCTTTTGCTTCGCTTTATTTTGGGGCATGTATTTCGGAAGTACCCAGCATTCTCATGATTGGATGATTGCAGGATATGTTATTGGAGGTGCCTTCGGTTACTTGATCGCTGTCATGCTATTGGAAAAAACATGGCGTGTATTCAATTGGAGACACTTGAAGGGTTGGATCGTCTATGGTCTGGGTGCAGGCATTTTAATTGCGATTCTACCATTATTCTGGCAAAACTATGAAGCTTACATTCCAGCGCAAAGTGAAATTAAACAAGTCTATGTAGGAAATGGTTATTATCAGTATGAATCGGGAGAAGAGAGTGGAGGGGAAGACCTTTCATTCATTACTTCCTCCGAAGCTATTGATGCGGTACGCAGCTTACATGGCGAGTTGATTGAAAACTCATCTTCGCTTGATTCTAACGGGGCTTCTTTTTTCATTGCCTATCAATTAGACAATGGCAAAGAAGTGCTGCGAAGGTATCAAGTGGATCGGGAAAAGGTTACGGAATCTCTTAAAAAGGTTTATGAAATGGATGAATACAAAAACATTCGCTACCAAACAATGAATCTGGATCCGGCAAAGATCCAAAAGGTGATGATGCACCCGAGAATAAATCATGGCCAGGAGCAAACGGTGCTGGATTCAGAAAAAATCAGTTCTTTTATAGAAGTATTGAAAGCAGATTTGTATAACCTTTCCTATGACCAAATGGTGGCACCGAGAGGACTGGATACAAATGTTGCATTCATGGTAGAAGGTCACGAAGCGAATGAAGGATATCCAAGCATTTCGATCTATCCAAGCTATACACGTACAATGGATTGGTTGAAAAGTGAAGGGCTTTATGAAGATCTCATGGTGCATGCGGATGATGTAGAAGTTGCAGAAGTTTATCCTTGGCAAATGGGTATACAGTACCGCCATAATGGTGCACATTTTGCTTATAACCAATTGAAGGGTGAAGGAGTAGAGCCTCTTACTGTAACAGATAGTACTAAGGTGGAAGAACTCTTGAAGGGTAGAGATGGCCAACAGGAAGGCGAATATATTATCGCCCTTTTCTTCGATGAAAATAATCCTGACAATTACCAAATCTTGAGTATCGATGCAGGAGAAGCCCCTGATTTTATCAAGGAACATTTCGAATAAAGGGAAAGAGGATGAGTCATGGACTTTTGTAATATGTACGAACAGTATTATCAACGTGTTTATTACACAGCTTTGAAGGTGACCAAGAACCATTGCTCTGCTGAAGACATTCTGCAGGAAACATTCATCAAAGCCTATGACAAGCTTGATGAAGTGCAGGAGGTGGGGAAGGTCGGGGCGTGGTTGTCTACGATTGCTCACCGGAAAGCGATCGACTTATTGAGGAAAGAGAAGAAGATGGTGATTCTGCCTATAGAGGAGCTTCCGCTTCCTGTGCCAAAAGGGGACGATATGTCTTCAGACGTAGAACAGATTTGTGAGTATCATCACTTACAAGAAAACGTCAAAAAGCGAATCATTACTTTAACTCCCAAACTCCGAGCTGTCTTTCAATTGAGCTACATTAGAGAGATGCAGGAAAAAGAAATTGCCCTGGAACTGAATATTTCCCCTCCGCTGTTAAATCAAGACTTCACCGTGCCAGGCAGGTAATGAAGGGGAAATTCAATAAAGAAATGATGCACTATTATACAGCGTAATAAAAAAGCAGGACTCTCAGATGATGAGTCCTGCTTTTCTATGGGTTTATAGAGCTGGAGTGGGAGTAGGTTCACCATAGCCATTTTCATAAGATGAATCGATATCACTGCGAATCTGCTCTATGGATTTTCCTTCTTGATAATCAATGATGGATTGGGCAGCAATTTCCAGGCATACGCCACATTTCGTTCCATGATCATCCCATACGATGCTTCCATCTTTTTTGTTCTCGTGGACAAAGCAATCATAGTTATCGCGGTGGCCCACGCTCTCTCCGCACCCACAGTAACAAGGGATATTTTCTAACAAGTCTTTATTTTGGGCTACAGCCTTATAAAGTGTCTGCATTTCTTCCGGTTTTTCTTCCATGAAAGCTGGTAATGTGTCTTGAGAAGCCGTCTCTTCCCGTATATCGCCATGTACGTGTTCAGTTTGGGATTCTTCGCTGTCCTGTTGGCCTCCTTCTTCCTGAGGAGAGGAGCAGCCCGCCAAGACGCTGCCAAGAACGAGACTGATGATAAGCAGCCAACTTATTTTCATAATAAAACACCCTTTATGATTTAATAGTTCTATCATAAAGAGGGGGTGAAAAAGAATCAATCTTTTTAAGGAAGTTTAAACAATTAGTCACATTTACTTTCCGAATGAAGATAAAAATTTGACTCGATCGCCCATAGGCGGGATGTTCTCATCAACGAGGGCAACTTCCAGGACAGCTGGACCGGCAGAAGTAAGCACAGCGGAAAGGTTTTCATCGTTGATGTCTTCAAGGGAATTTATACGCACATTAGGCACCCCTAGTGTTGCTGCCATTTGTGAAATGTCGACACTTTCTTGAGCGAAGCGTTCATGAGCACGGTCATATTGGAGAGAATGGCCATGATGGACCATTCCAAGACGGGCGTTATTCATGACGACAAACAGTACAGGAATATCATATTCTTTTGCAGTCAGAAGTTCCATACCGTGCATGAAAAAGCAGCCATCCCCCGTTATGCTGACAGTTGGACGTTCAGGATCGGCGAGTTTGGCGCCGATGCTGCTGGCGATTCCGCTTCCCATTGCTCCGAAGTGGACGTTGATATCAAAAGAGTCAGATGTTTGGACAGCCATATGGTTAATAACATAAGCCATGAACTCCCCGATATCAATGGTGAATCTTGTTTCTTTCGGGAGGTTCTCCTGAAGAGCGAGCAGCACGTTGTGGGTGTTGTACTCTTCTGTTAATACCTGCGTAATACGTTCGAGAGAAGGGAGGGACAGCCGGTTTAGTCCCATGCTGTTCAAACTTTTGATCAAACAGGGGATCGTAACATTCATATCTCCATGTACAGCAAGGTCTACAGGGTATTTACGATTGAAAACGGCGGCATCATAATCGACCTGGATGACTTCTTTATTTTTCGTAATATTCGGGTTCCAGTTGTTGGTGGCTGTTTCACCAAGACTGGAACCCAGGATGAGCACAGTTTCTGCTTCTTCCTCATTAATTAATGCAGAGGCTGTTTCATGTCCAGCAAAGCCGAAGACCCCTCGTAGTAATGGATGTGTATCAGGAATGAAGCCTTTTGCCTGTGGTGTGGTTACGATTGGCCAGTTCAACATTTCCGCTAATTCAAGGACACTTTCTACGGACCCTCTTGTACCTTGCCCGACAAAAATATATCCGCTTTCTGAACGGGCAAGCTTTTCCGCTGCTTCCAATATGTCTTCCTCATTCGGAATCAAGGGGGCACGTTCAGGGAACGTGGGGAATGGAGGTGCTGAAATGTCTTGGAGCTGGACGTCGATCGGCATAGCAATATGGACTGGACCGGGTACTCCAGTCAGGGCAATTTCAACAGCTTTATGGACCTCAGTAAGTAAATCTTCTGCGTGGTCGACCCTCTGGCTATATTTGGTGACAGATTGATAGAGTGGGTCTGCATGCAATTCTTGAGAGGCGTTCAAGCCGACTGTATTTACCGGCACAGATCCCGTTAAGAACAGCACAGGAAGGTGTTCACGCATGGCGTTAGCGGCTCCTGTTATTAAGTTCGTGGCCCCTGGACCGCTACTTCCAATACAAACCCCCAGCGAATTTGAGTATTTAGCATAGGAAGCAGCCATATAAGAAGCCGCACCTTCGTGTTTGCAGATGACTGGCGTGATGGATGGTGTATCATAGAGTTCATCGAAGAAAGCATTCACAGACCCGGCAGGAATCCCAAAAATATAGGACACATCCCCGGAAACAAGATAGTCCAACACAGCTCGAACAGATTTCATTTTAATAGCCCCTTTGAGTGAATTTTTTTAAAAAATGATGTTCAAATGCCTTGGACTGAAGTGGCCGGCTATAATAAAAGCCTTGGATCCAATGACAACCATGATCAGCGAGAAACTTCGCTTGTTCTTCTTCCTCCACTCCTTCTGCGATCACATTCAAGTGTAAGCTATCCGCTAAGGTGATGATCGTCTTTGTAATAGCCGCGTTGTTGGAATTGGTCGTGATGTCATCGATGAAAGATTTATCGATCTTAAGCGTATCTACAGGGAAGTCTTTTAAATACCCTAAAGAAGAATACCCAGTCCCGAAATCATCTATGGAAATCTGGACGCCCAATTCCTTCAACTCCCCGATTGTTTTCAATGTTTGTTCAGTGTTATGGATGATCAGGTTCTCAGTCAGTTCCAATTCCAGAAGAAAAGGAGGCAGACCGGTTTCTATTAATATTTCTTTGACCATTGGCACAAGGTTCTTTTGACTAAACTGATGTGGAGATAAATTAGCGGAGATGACCAAGTTCTTATGCCCATCCTCATACCATTTCTTCATTTGTAAGCATGCTTTGCGGATGACCCATTCACCGAGTGGGATGATCAATCCGGTTTCTTCAGCCAAAGGGATGAAATGAGCGGGGGAAAGTGTCCCAAGCTGAGGATGATTCCAGCGAATCAAAGATTCCATACCAATCAATTCATTGGTTCGGACATTAAATTTTGGCTGGTAATAAAGTTCGAATTCCCAGTCGTGCTGCAAAGCTTTAAAAAGATCATTTTCCAGCTGTATTTGCTCTACCGCTCTATTTTCAATGTCAGGGAAAAAGAGTTGAAACTGGTTACCTGACATTTCTTTGGCTTTGTACATGGCCACATCTGCATGCTTGATCAATGTTTCGGCACTTTCTCCATTTTCAGGGTATAAGCTGATTCCGATAGATGTTTTAATCGCGACTTCTTGATTCATTACTGTAAAAGGCTCATCAAAAGTGTGCAAAATACGCTGCGCGCAGTTCACGGCATGCTCTTTACGCTGAATAGTAGGAAGAAGGATGATGAATTCATCGCCTCCTTGCCTGGATACAGTCGCCTCTTTCGGAATGGCTTGTTGCAAGCGTTCAGCGACCATCTTTAATACTTTATCTCCGAAGCTATGGCCGAATGTATCATTGATTTTTTTAAAACGGTCAAGGTCCAGGAACATAATCGCGACAGGCTTTTGATTCAGTTCTGCATACCTCAACGCTTGGTTTAGACGATCCTGGAATAAAACACGGTTCGGAATGTTAGTGACACTGTCGTAATAGGCGTGGTATTTAATCTTTTCCTCCATTTGCTTACGCGAAGTCACATCCTTGAATGTAACCACATAACCGACGGTGAAGTTATCTTCTTTTTGAGGGGTAATGACATATTCCACCGGGAAGGAGCCCCCCTCTTTGGTGGAGAAGAAATGGTCACTACCATCAAAATGCTGCACGTGTTCAAAGGATTTAATAAACGTATCCTCATCTGTAACCAGGTCCTCCCAGTTGAAAATTTGCTTGTAGGAGCAGCCGATGATTTCTTTTTCATTATCATAGCCAAGCAAGCCGGTAGCCGAAGGGTTGGCGAAAGTGATTTCTCCATCCAGGTCGATTCCGAAAATACCTTCACCTGCAGAATTCAAGATGAGTGCCTTTTCACGACTGAGTTGTTTAAGGTCAGCGATCGCATTCTCAAGTTCTGTATTTTTATGAGTGATTTCTGAAGTGCGTTCTTGGATGATCATTTCTTGTTTCTCCATATAAAGAAGGTTGAAAAGGACAGGGGCCGTCGTATCTACGATGGACTCAGCAAGCTGACGACTTGAATCGGGGTAGACATGATCGGTATTATTCAGGTTGACGATCGCCACAGCGCCAAGAACCTTGCCGATAGACACGAGAGGGATCATGTATAGTCCCTGGATACCAAAATCTTTACAAATCTCGTGATTCGGTCGGGGATCCTTATACACATCAGGGATCATAATCGATTGTTTCGTTTCAATGACTTCCTGGAAAACAAGGTCTTCTTCATATTTGAATTTTACACGCTGGTGTGTCTCTTTCCATTCCTCTTCTGACCAGCCGCTTTCCTTACTGAGACTGGCGGGTGTGAGGTTGTGTGTCAAAACAGGGTCGATGAAGTGGGCGCCGATGTCAGGATTGTCGAGGACTTTTCCTAAATAGTAAAAACATTTGTCCAGGGCTTCCTGGAGAGAAGAGCAGAGAGACAAATCACGTGTGACATTCAGTAATAATTGCTTTTCGGAAATCAACTTTTCCTTCCTCGTAAGGTTGTTCGCGTTTCTTATCGCCACTGCAGCCATATTTACATAAGCTTTGACAGACTCTATTTCAGAGGTGGTCAAATTCATGGGAGCCCCATAATCAAATAAAAATACAAGCCCATATAGCTCGTCCCCATAAGAAATAGGTGCGACCAGCAGGGAATTTATTTTGAATGCTTGAACAGCTCTTTGGTCAGGCCGGTCATCTTTGGATGTATCCGGAATGTAAATCGCTTTTCCTGTTTCGATGACTTCTTTAGCTAAAAGATCGAATTGAGGATTGACGATGTGCATGTCGAGGGACATTCCATTAATGAGGGCGGGTTTACCAACATACCCTTGATACGTGCCATCTTCACGGGGCAAATAAATGCCCACGGAGTCACATCTCACGATTTCTTCTGATATGGCTGTTACGACGTGTTCTAATACTTCGCGTAAATCAAGCTTTGTGTTGATCAGCTTTGTTATTTGCGCGAGACGAGAATATCTGGTTTGTTCTTCAGCCATTGTAAAACCCCCACAGATGTCATATTTTGATAGTGTTCGACTATTATTATGAACTTCCTGCAAAAGAACTGAATTTTTTATTATAAAAAATGAAATATGGAACAAAAGAATCACTTTTGTTCCATATTTCTACATGATATTAAGAAGTGAACCTGCTGCCACACCAACCAATACGGTGGCCCATGCAGGGATTTTGAAAAAATGTAAAAGTGCGAAGAGGACAGCAGCGAGTGCGAAATCTGCTGGTTCCAAAATCGAGCTCGTTATGACAGGGTCGTAGAAAGCAGCAAGCAGGATACCGACGACACTGGCATTTACGCCTGTAAGCACACCTTGAAAAGCCGGACGCTTTCTCAGTTCATTTAAGAAAGGTAAAGCCGCTATCAAAAATAAAAAGGAGGGTAGGAAAATTCCAGCGGTGGCGACCACTGCACCGGCAAACCCTTCAATCATCGTCCCTAGATAACTGGAAAATGTGAATAAAGGTCCTGGTACCGCTTGGGCCATTCCGTATCCACCAAGAAATTCGTTAGCCGTCAGCCACCCTGTAGGTACGACTTCACGTTCAAGCATTGGCAAAACGACATGTCCACCTCCGAATACGAGGGAACCAACACGGAAGAAGGTGTCAAATAACTGAATAAGGATGTTGTCCGTGTTTTTTGCGATCAACGGAAGCACAATAAGTAACGTAACCAATATACTGAGTGACGCGAGACCGGACTTTTTTGAAAACGTTACCGGGAAGGGGTGGATTTTCGATTCTGCTTGGCTGGAAAACATCTTCCATCCAAACAACCCGCACGCGAATATGATTAAGATTTGCATCCATGCAGAGGGGTAAAGTAATAATATCAATGCAGAGACCATGGCGATGGCAATCCGCGGTTTGTCAGGAGTCAACTTCTTTCCTAAACCAATCAATGCGTGAAGGACGACAGCTGCTGCGACAACCTTCAAGCTATGGATGAAAGTTGCATCACCGAGATCGTATGACTGATACAACAACGCGAATATCACTAAAACGAGGATGGATGGGACCGTAAAGCCGATCCAGGAAACGATTCCCCCTAATAAACCTCCACGCAACATACCGATGGCGATTCCCACTTGGCTGCTGGCAGGGCCGGGGAGAAACTGGCATAGAGCGATGATGTCTGCATACATTTTGTCGTCGAGCCATTTCTTGCGATCGATGTATTCTTCTTTGAAATAAGCCAGGTGGGCAACAGGGCCACCGAAAGAGGTGAATCCGAGTTTAGTAGAGGCTTTGAAAATTTCTAATAAAGAACCTTCAGGTTTGCTCATGATCGATATTCCTCCAATCTTTTCCGAGAACTTCTTCTGCCAATTCACGGACTTGGTGTTTTCCTTCTTTTAGTACCTGTTTTCCTTTGGGGGTGATGGTGTAGTATTTTCGTACTTTACCATCAACGTTTTCTTCGAATTTCTCAAGGAGTCCAGTAGAGTGCAGCTGTCTTAACGTGGGATATAATGTGCCGGGACTGATATCATAGCCGTGAGAAGCCAATTCCTCTATTAAATAGGCACCATAAATAGGCTCTACACTTGCATGATAAAGGATGTGTATTTTGATAGAACCTAAGAAGAAATCTCTTAACATGAATGTCCACCTCCATTATCGAACTTCGATATCAATATACGATATCGATGAAAAAAATACAATAAGAAACGCGCAGACTTTACAAAAGTCTGCGCGTTTCTTTACAAATCAACTATTTTGTTAGTGTTTCGACTACTTTATCGATGGTCATTCCGTGGGCGATGACTCCATCGATTGTCCAGTGGCTCGGTTCATTCATCACATATACTTGATCATTTTGAGCAGCTTTTGTATTTTGCCATACAGAACTGTTTTTCAAAATTTCAAGGCCGGGTTCTCCTTCGAGTCCGATTAAGAAAACATGGTCAGCATCCATTTGTCCAAGTTTCTCCAAGGCAATAGGGTTCCACTGTTCTTCGGGTTCTGGCAGATTATGAATGAATTCAGGTTGGGTGACGTCCATTTCATTATATAAGATTTCTGCTCCATAGCGCGTATTGTCAAAAACGTAGAATTGTTCGCCAGTTGTCCAGATGAAAGCAACCGATTCATCACCAATGCTTTCTTTTAAACTGGATTGAGCAGTTTTTACTTTTTCATCAAAATCAGAAAGAACTTGTTCGGCTTCCTCCTGTTTGTTCAAAATCTCACCCATTTGCGTCAATTGCTCACGCCAATCTGCACTTGTCCCCTCTTCATACACATAAGTAGGAGCAATGCTTTGATAATCTTCATAACTTCCATTTTGTAAAGAGGATGGGGCACTGAAGATGATCAGTTCGGGGTTCTGTTCTATCGTTTGTTCTATGGGTAAATCCCAGCCGATTTTCGGTACACCTTCAAGCTGGGGCTGTAAATAGTCAAGAACTGTATCGCCAATGGACCATTGAGCGACAGGCTGCTCTCCTAAGGCGATTAACGAATCTTCTAAGTATGGAGCTAAAATGCGATCAGGTTCAGCAGGAATGGTCACTTCACCCATGGCGTGCTCTAAAGTGCGTTCGCTCGATCCTTCCGTATTTTCACCTGCGCTATCTTCGCTATCTTCACTATTTTCAGAACCACTACTATTACAAGCGGTGGCCAGTGTAAGTATAAATATAAGGCTGATCATAACAAAAAAACGCTGTTTTAACACTTAAGTATCCCCCTAGAAAATGATGTTTGTACGATAATGATAATCATTTTCAATAGTAGTGTCAATAGCTTTCAAGATTTAAAATCTTGAATCATGAAGAATATATAGATATACTGATGTAGTGATAATGATTCTCATTTTATATGATTACATAGATAAAAGAATCAAGAGAGGGTAGCTGACTGTGAGTGAACATGCAAACCATTCCGAAAAACAACAACTAGAAGGCTTAACGAGCCGTTATTTGCGAGCGACGATCATTTTTATCATAGCCAGTTTCTTAGTGGTCTTTTTATTAGGGGTATCCATCTCTGTAGGGGTGACGGATATTCAATTACAAACGGTTTGGGAAGCGGTTTTCGCTTTTGATTCCAGCCTGACGAACCACCAGGTGATTTGGGAACTGCGTCTGCCCCGAGCATTGGGGGCTGCTCTTGTCGGTGCTTTCCTTGCTGTGTCAGGAGCGGTAATGCAAGGGTTGACCCGTAATCCACTTGCTTCCCCTTCAATCATGGGGGTGACACATGGAGCGGCCTTCGCTTTGATTGTGGCCATTGTCTTCTTTCCGACCATCAGCAATTCCGGTATGACAATTTCTGCATTTATCGGTGCGGGGCTAGGTGTCATTCTTGTTTTTGCGGTCGGTTCATTTTCTAAAGGTGGTTTGACCCCCGTGAAATTAGCGCTTGCCGGAGTAGCGGTAGGCGGGATGCTCAGTTCTCTGTCATCTGCCATATCCCTGCACTTTCAAGTGGCGAAACAAATGAGCTTTTGGTATGCAGGAGGGTTGGCAGCGACCGATTGGGTTTCTGTGAAAATCTTATTGATTGCAGGAGCTGTTGGTTTGACCCTTGCTTTCATCATCTCGCGTGCTGTTACGATTCTCAGTTTAGGAGAGGACGTCTCTAAGGGGCTCGGGCAAAATACCTTAGTCGCTAAGTCTCTGGGCATTATTGTTGTATTTGTTTTGACGGGTGCAGCTGTCTCTGTGGCAGGTACGGTAGGGTTTATAGGTCTGGTCATTCCCCATGTAACCAGATTCTTCGTTGGAACGGATTACCGTTTGATCATCCCTGTATCCGCAGTGTTCGGGAGTTTGTTGCTCGTTATCTCTGATATAGGAGCACGGTTAGTGAATGCGCCTTATGAAACGCCGGTAGGAGCGATCACGGCATGTATTGGGGTTCCTTTTTTCCTTTATCTAGCTCGTGGTGAAGGGAGGGGGATATGATGAATCAAAAAAGATTGCCTATTGTACTCGGAGCTTTAACCATCCTTCTTGTTACCGTGTTCATCTTGAGTCTGAATATGGGTGTCGTAAAGATTGCCCCGCTTGATGTACTGCGGACACTTTTTGGTCAAGGCACGGAAAAGCAAAATCTGGTTCTGTTTGATTTCCGTCTCCCAGGAATGATCATCGCTCTAGTGATCGGCGCAGGTCTGGGTGTTTCCGGAGCCATCCTTCAAGGTGTAGCACAAAATGATCTGGCTGACCCTGGAATCCTGGGCATTAATACTGGTGCAGGGTTTGCAGTTATTTTGTATATTTTCTTTTTCCAGGAGTCGATGGCGAGGGTCACAGGCTTCGGACTTTATATTCTCCCTGTTTTCGCACTGCTCGGCGCGTTCGTAGCTGCCATTCTCGTTTATGTGCTAGCTTGGAAAAAAGGTGTCAATCCCGTTCGGTTGATTTTAGTGGGGATCGGTATCAATGCAGGTTTCAGTGCTGCCTTGATTATCTTTCAGGTCAAAATGAACCCCCAGGATTTTAATCAAGCTCTCGTTTGGCTGGCCGGGGACATCTGGATGAGTAACTGGAATCTTGTGTTCGCCGTGGTCCCGATCATTATTCTGATGATTCTTTATACCATTTATAAATCATCCACACTGAATATTTTGAATCTCGGCGATCAGATGTCGATCGGACTTGGTGCTGCTGTTGAAAAGGAGCGGCGAACGCTCTTGCTATTAGCTGTCGGTTTGGCTGGTTTATGTGTAGCTGCAGGTGGCGGCATTGCTTTTCTTGGGCTGGTCGCCCCTCACATCGCGAGGAGGTTGATTGGACCGCGACATGAGCAGATGCTCCCTGTCGCAGCTTTGACTGGCGCTTTGTTTTTATTGGCAGCAGATACGATCGGGAAGAATATCATTGCACCTGCTGAGATCCCTGTAGGAATTGTTGTCTCCATCGTCAGTACGCCATATTTCATCTACTTACTAATGAAAACCCAATAGAAGGGGAGGACGAATATGAAGGATATGTATGATGTGACCATCATTGGTGGGGGAACGACAGGTTTGTACTCTGCCTTTTATAGTGGAATGAGAGATTTGAAAACAAAGGTCATCGAGTATCAGCCGGACTTTGGTGGGAAGGTCTCCTTTTTCTACCCTGAGAAAAAGATTTATGATGTCGGCGGGTTCCCTGGGGTCTCAGGGGAGGACTTGGTTGCTAATGTTGAAGAACAAGCATTGAGCGTCCAGCCGAAATTGGTGACAGGTAAAAAGATCAAGTCCATAGAAAAACTGGATGATGGTTCGTTTGTTTTGACTGCTGATGATGGTGAAGCTCATTTTTCGAAGACGGTTCTCATTGCCTCGGGATTGGGAACGTTTGAAATGGAACCAATACAAGTATTGGGGCGTGAGCATTATGATGGGAAGCAGATTCACTACACAATTCGGAACTTGAAGCAGTACACCGGAAAAAAAGTTGCCGTCATTTCACAAAACCGTGTTGGGATCGACTGGTCTCTAGCTTTGGAAAAAGTCGCAGAAGAAGTCCATGTCATAAACAGGGGGAAGGAGTTCAAAGCTGTATATGAACAGGATTTGGATAAATTGGAAGCATCTTCTGTCCATATTCATAAAAACAAGGCGGTTGAGGAACTCGTCGGAGATGGGGTCACACTTACCGGCGTTGTCTTACAGGATGGAATGGAATTGGAAGTTGATCACATTCTTGTTTATGAAGGCTTGAATATTGAGAAAAGCTTGTATGACCAGTGGGGGTTGGAGACAGAAAAAGGCAGGATTCCCGTTGCAACAGACATGTGCTCGAACATTGATGGAATGTTTGTCGCGGGGGATGCAGCCATTTACCCTAGTAAAACGATGTTGATCGCTTCGGGATTCAATGAGGCGATGGCAGCGGTCAATAGTGCAGCTGTGTTTCTTGATCCGAAAGCGAAAGGCCAAGTGTACAGCACAGTAATTTATAAACATCTTGATTAATGATAGAAGAAACCCGAACCCTGGCTTCTGACCGGGGTTCGGGTTTTTGTGTTCATTGATTCGGATGAAAAATGATCAAGTTCAACGGTCTGGGTTCTGTCCATCGCTCATTCACCTTACATTGAAGTATCGGGCTTCCGGATGGGCGAAAACCATGGCAGTAACGGAGGCTTCTGGTTCCATCATACATTCTTCTGTAAGCTCAATCCCTATTTCTTCAGGTTGAATCAATTGGAACAACTTCTTCTGGTCGTCTAATTCAGGACATGCTGGATAACCGAAAGAGTAGCGTTGTCCCTGGTATTTGGCTGAAAAGCGTTCTTGCATTGTGAAATCTGTAGGGTCAGGAAACCCCCATTTATCACGTATTTGTTGGTGAATCTGTTCTGCTAAACCTTCAGCTGTTTCTAAAGCTAAGGCTTGCAAGGCATGGCTTTCTAAGTAATGACCTTGTTCTTTCAATTCAACGGCTCTTTTTCGTATGCCTTTTCCAGCAGTGACAGCGAAAAATCCCACATAGTCCATCTCTCCACTATGAACTGGGCGCAAATAATCAGCTAAACAGAGGTGTGGTTCTTTATTCTGTCTTGGAAAAGCGAACCGTTCTACGATGGTCGAATGATCGCCTGGGTCGTAAATGATGATATCATCTCCGTCCGATTGAGCAGGGAAGAAACGGTACATCGATGATGGTTGAACCCATTGCTCTGCTTTTGCCCGAGTTATAAGCCCATCCACCACTTCTTTCAAATGGAGTGCTTTTTCATTTTTCTGCTCAAGGAGTTTTGTGAACTTTCCTTTCAGGCCTAAATGATGACCAATGAGCATTTGCATGTTGATATAGGGCTCGATATGGGCGACTGGGTGGCGGCGGATGACGTGTTTTTCAAAGTCATGAGGTTTGAAAACAGGGACCTTTGTTGAAACACTCGACTTCGCTCTTGTCGCTACCGCCGTGGCACCATCGCCTTCTGTTGGAGTAGCTGCTCTTGATAAAGCTATCGCTTGTTTTTGAGCGTGGTCTTCTAGAAACTTGCCGCGTTGTTCCTCTGTGCTTAATTGGTTGGAAATGGATAGTCCATCCATCGCATCTTTTGCATATAAAACAGGGCCATCATATTCCGGGGATATTTTTGTATGGGTGAACTTTCTTGATAAAGCTGCACCCCCGACGAGAATCGGCAGCGATATTTTCTGCTGTGCCAAGTCTTGGGCGGTCAACACCATTTGTTGGGCAGATTTGACGAGCAATCCGGAAAGGCCGACGATTGTCGGGTTTTCCTGTTTGATTTGTGCTATCAGTTCGGCAGGAGTGACCTTTATTCCAAGGTCGACCACCTCAAATCCATTGTTGCTTAAAATGATTTCAACAAGATTTTTACCTATATCATGGACGTCACCTTTGACGGTAGCTAACAGCACTTTTCCTTTTTTGTTAGACGTATCGCCTTTTTCCATATGGGGTTCAAGAAAAGCGACGGAAGCTTTCATAACTTCGGCGCTTTGTAAAACCTCCGCTACAATTAATTGATTGTCATTGAATAGCCGTCCTACCTCTGCCATTCCGTCCATCAAGGGGCCATTAATGATTAACAGGGGCGTGTCATATTCAGCAAGGGCCTTTTCTAAATCAGGAAGAAGTCCTTCTTTCGTACCCTCGACAACGTAGTGGGCAAGACGTTCAGCTAGAGTCATGGTCGATGTGGGTACTTTTTTCTCTTTTTTCTTACCACGATAAAAAGCAGTGAATGCAGCCAATGTTTGATCACTTGTATTGAACAAAAGTTCGTCCGCTTGTTTGATTTCTTTTTCATCAATAGAGGCGTAACGCTCCAACTTTTCCGTATTGACAATTGCGTAGTCAAGTCCCGCTTTGGTGCAGTGATATAGGTAAACCGCGTTCAACACTTCACGTCCCACAGGAGGGAGACCGAACGAGACGTTGCTCACACCGAGAACCGTCTGACATAGGGGGAGGTGTTCTTTAATCAGTCGAATGCCTTCAATGGTCGCCTCAGCTGACCCGATATATTGTTCATCACCAGTGCCGACAGGAAAGACGAGAGGATCGAATATGATATCTTGCGGGTTCATACCATATTCAAAGACGAGAATGTCATGTGACCGCTTAGCCACCTCCAGCTTCCTCTCAGCTGTAACAGCCATACCATCTTCATCGATTGTACCGACGACGAGTGCTGCTCCGTATTGTTTTACCAGCGGGAGGACATCTTTGAAGCGCTCAACTCCATCTTCCAAGTTGATGGAGTTGATAATCACTTTCCCTTGAGAGAAAGTGAGAGCTTTTTCAATAACATTCATATCTGTGGAATCGATGACGAGTGGTACCTTCACTTTGTTGACGACTTGTTTCATGAACGCTTCCATATCCGTGACTTCATCCCTGTCAGGGTCAGCGAGGCAAATATCGATGACTTGTGCACCTTTCTTCACTTGTGCTCGAGCAATTTCGGAAGCTTCTTCAAATTTTCCTTCTGCAATAAGTCGTTTGAACTTCCGTGACCCAATTACATTTGTGCGCTCGCCGATGAGAATCGGACGGTCACCGGGATCATCGTAAATTAATGGTTCGATTCCGGTTACTGCATGGGCATGTGATTTCGGTGCTTTTCTTGGAGGGAATCCCTTCACTGCTTCTGCGATCGCTTTAATGTGAGCGGGAGTCGTGCCACAACAGCCCCCAACCACATTCAGCCAGCCTTTTTCAGCAAAGCCGGCGACTTTGGCAGCTAACGATTCTGGTGTTTCATGATAGTTACCCTCTTCATCTGGCAAGCCGGCATTTGGATAACAGCTCACTGCTGTCGTAGCCAAATCAGAGAGAGAACGGAGGTGATCACGCATGAATTCTGGTCCTGTTGCGCAGTTCAACCCGACAGCGCTCGGTTCCATATGCTCCAGGGACAGATAAAATGCTTCGATGCTTTGGCCGGCGAGCGTTGTCCCCATCGGTTCAATAGTTCCCGATATGAAAAGGGGTAATTTTTTTTGTAAACCTTCACTCGCACGTGTTATACCGAGAAATGCAGCTTTCACATTCAGCATGTCTTGAGAGGTTTCCAACAATAACAAATCGACTCCGCCTTTGATCAATCCCCTTGCTTGTTCCTCGTAAGCGCGAGTTAAAGCTTCAAAAGTAGTTCCACCTGTGACGGATAATGTTTTAGTGGTCGGTCCCATTGCACCAGCTACAAAACGAGGCCGGTTTTCGGTGGTATAGCGAGCTGCGGCTTGCTTCGCAATTTTGGCAGCTTCGATATTGATTTCTTCTGCTAAATGCCCAAGCTCGTAATCATTAAGAACGAGATCGGTAGCCCCGAAGGTATTCGTTTCGATGATGTCTGCCCCTGCTTCTAAGTAACTGGAATGGATGGAATCAAGCAGACTGGGGTAAGTCAAATTCAAGTATTCATTACATCCATCATAAGCTTCTCCACCGAAATCAGCAGGGGAGAGGTCTGCTTCTTGGAGCATCGTGCCCATCGCTCCATCCAAAACCAAGATTCTTTTCTGCAGGTGTTGATCAAACAATGTGGATCCCATCAGATAACTTCCTTTCTTTTGATGCACTTTTCTCATGGATATAGTTGGTCAGTTCAACGGTCATTTCGTAACGTAAGAAAGGTGTGATCAAATAGATTCCGTTGAATAAATCCATTGCTGTATCAATCAATGATTTGGCAATGCTGATGCCTTCGGCTTGCGCCTGTGCTTTATTGTCTCCTGCTTGTTCCATTCGTTCGAGTATATCAGCAGAAAGTGTCATGCCTGGTACTTCATTGTGTAAAAATTCTGCGTTGCGTACGCTGGTGAGGGGCATGATTCCGATGTAGATTGGCGCATCCACGTGCTTCGTAGCTTCATAGACTTCAACGAGTTGTTTTTCGTTAAAGACGGGCTGGCTGATAAAATAATCCGCTCCATAACTGATTTTTTTCTCCATCCGTCCCACGGCCCTGTTCAAGTTACGCACATTCGGGTTAAAAGCGGCGGCTACTGAGAAAGAAGTGTTCTCACCTAAAGGTTTCCCGGAAAAGGAAATGCCCTTGTTCAGCTGTTTGATGTAATGGATCAAGTCGAATGATGACAAGTCATACACAGATGTCGCTCCAGGAAAGTCTCCGATTTTCGTCGGGTCACCTGTGACGGCAAGGACTTGGTGGATGCCCAGCGTATGCAATCCTAACAGATGTGACTGTAAGCCGATTAAATTACGGTCACGGCAGGCGATATGGACGAGAGGATCGACGTTATATTTTGACTTGATGATGGAAGCCATCGTCGAGTTGCTTATTCTAGGGGTGGCGAGGGAGTTATCGGCTAAGGTGATGGAATCGATGCCAGCTTCCTGCAAAGCTTTTGCGCCCTTTAGAAAACGCTCGGTGTTCAATTTCTTTGGTGGATCAAGCTCAACGATAATTGAACGCCCTTTTCTTGCTAATTCATGCAAGTGGGGCGTTTGTTTTTCTTTTTTAGCAACATTCACATCCGTTTTCTTTTTCAATGGGACTTTTTTTTCTTTTATCGGTTTTTTCCCTTTTACTCTCGCAGCAATTGCTTCGATGTGTTCTGGCGTGGTGCCGCAGCATCCCCCTATCAGATGCACCCCTTGTTCATATAGCGATTGCGCGCTCTTTTGAAAATAGGAAGGGTCTGTCGGATAAACAAGTCTGCCATCCTGGAAAGCTGGCAGACTTGCATTCGGATACGCAGACAAGACCGCTTTATCGGGGAGTGGCACTTCCTCTAATGATTGGATCATATGATAGGGACCAAGACGACAATTGACACCTACGACATCCGCTCCTTTTTTCTCTAAAAGCTCCAAAGCTTCTGTGAGGGGTGTGCCATCTTGCAGCACACCTGCTTCATGCATCGAAACTTGAGCGATGACGGGTAGATCGGTTTCTTTTCTCACAATCTCTAAAACTGTTGTTACTTCTTCTAAATCATAGAAGGTTTCGAGCAGCAGCCCGTCTACTTCTTCGAACAATAAACAGTAGAGTTGTTCTCGAAAGCTGCGCTTGATTTCTTCCAGGGGCACCGCTTGTTTTTGAATACCGCGGACTCCTCCCATCGTGCCGACCACATATTGCTCAGGGCCCGCTGCCTGTTTAGCTAAGCGTACGGCCTGGGTGTTGATTTCTTTGACCTGGTTTTGGAGTCCGTAGCGGGTCAGCTTTATATAATTAGCGCCATAGGTGTTGGTCTGGATGACATCAGCTCCAGCATTTACGTAGGCGCGGTGAACATTCAACACTTCTTCAGAATGGGAAAGGTTGAGATCTTCAAAACAACGATCGATCCCATAAGAATAGAGCAGTGTCCCCATTGCGCCATCGCCGATCAGTGTTTTTTGCTGTAATGCATCACGTAAGTTCATGATTCACCCTCCTGTTCGTCAAAAAAGAGTAAGGCTGGATTTGCTTCAATGCCTGCTGAAAATCTTCGATGAGGTCTTCAGGTTTTTCCAGTCCAACTGATAAACGGAGTAATCCATCTGTAATGCCCCGTTTTTCTCTTTCCTCTTTAGGCATAGAAGCATGAGACATACGGGCTGGGTAAGAGAGAATCGATTCAACGGCACCTAAGCTTACAGCATAAACAGGAAGTTCTACCGCATTAGTGAACTGTCTAACAGCATCTTCATCCCGTAAACGGAAGGAGAGGATCGCTCCTGCACCCTCGGATTGATAAGAATGAATCGAGTTTCCTGGATGTGATGAAAAGCCAGGATAAAAAACTTCCTCAATCAATGGGTGTTTGGTAAGTTCTTCGGCGATTTTCGCTGCAGAGGCGGAGGATTGGGCAAGACGGCAATGCAATGTCTTCAATCCGCGTAACACGAGCCAACAATCGTGTGCACCAAGAATCGAACCGAATGAATTTTGTAAAAAGGATAGTCGTTCAGCGAGGTCGGGTTGATGAGTGGCAGCCAAACCTGCGACGACATCGCTGTGACCGGCGATGAACTTTGTTGCACTGTGAAGGACAAGATCTGCCCCCAGTTCCAAAGGACGCTGCAGAGCTGGCGTCATGAAAGTGTTGTCGACAAAAGTCCAACAATCGTTGGCTTTGGCCAGCTTAGAGACAGCTCTGATATCTGTGATTTTCAATGTCGGATTGGATGGGGTCTCAATGTAGACAAGTTTTGTATTCGGCTGTATGGAAGTCGCTACAGCATGCAGGTCGGTCATATCTACAAATGTGTGATCGATTCCAAACCTTTGAAGGACGTCATTGATCATGCGGAATGTCCCGCCATACACATCTTCTGAAATCACCACATGATCACCTTGAGATAGCAGCATGAAAGAAGTTGAAATGGCAGCCATTCCTGAAGCGAAAGCGAACCCTTCGGTGCCATTTTCAAGCCCGGCAATCGTATCTTCCAAAGCTTTTCGTGTCGGATTGCCAGACCGGCTGTAATCATAAGTCCCCGGATTATCAAAATCCTGTTGGTGGAACGTGGATGCTTGCTGAATCGGAACACTCACGGCTCCTGTGTGGGGGTCGAACTTGTAGTCACTGTGTAACAAACGTGTTTGCAAAGAATGATCGGTCATTGGGCTAACTCCTCCTTAGGTAATTGACTCAGTGTCTGATCGAGGTCGTGCAATAAGTCATCGATATGCTCAATTCCTACAGAAAAACGTAACAGCCGGTTGCATACTCCGTAACTGACCCGGATTTCTTCAGGAATATCCGCGTGGGTTTGAGAAGCCGGGTAAGTGATGAAACTTTCCACGCCTCCTAAACTTTCTGCAAAGCTGATAAGGTTTAAGTTTCGTAAAAAAGGGTCGATCCAGGCTTCAGATTTAAGCCTGAAAGAAACCATTCCACCTTTACCTGGATAAAAGATATCTGTAATGGCAGGGTGCTTTTCAAGGTGCTGGACGACAGCTTTTGCATTGCTTTCATGTTGTCTCATCCTCAGCGGGAGTGTCTTCATCCCCCTCATTACCAGCCAAGAATCGAAAGGGGAGAGGACGGCCCCGGACGTATTTTGATGGAAAGCGAGTTTTTCGTTCACTTCCTGGCCTTTACTGACCAGTAATCCTGCCAGTACGTCATTATGGCCGGCTAAATATTTTGTAGCGCTATGGATCACCACATCCGCTCCTTCTTCAATAGGCTTTTGCAATATTGGAGTGTAGAGGGTGTTGTCTACAAGAAGGAGTAAGTCATGCGCTTTTGCAAATGATGAGATTTCCTGGATATCAGCTGTGTGCATCAATGGGTTTGTAGGTGTTTCAATATAAACAGCCTTGGTTCTACTATTTATATAGTTTTTGAGATTTTGTAATTGATTGCTGTCACAGTAGTGAAAGACAATTCCATAACGCTCATGTACGTGTTCAAAAAGACGGAAGGTACCTCCATATAAATCTTCAGAAACAAGGATTTCATCGCCTTGTTTGAAAAGGGAGAGAGCTGTCTGTATCGCGGCCATTCCAGAGCTGAAAGCGAACCCCGCTTCTCCGTTTTCAATATCGGCGATAGATGATTCTAGTATTTTCCTTGTCGGGTTACCTGTTCTGGTGTAGTCAAACCCTGTGGATTCACCAAGCCCTGGGTGACGGTAAGGAGTGGAAAAATAGACGGGCGGGTTGATCGCCCCCGTCGGTTCCTCTCGTTGATTGCCAGTTTGGACGAATTTCGTATCAGTATGTGGACACATTTGGATGCTCCTTT
Organism: Halobacillus litoralis; assembly: GCF_004101865.1. NCBI lineage: Bacteria > Bacillati > Bacillota > Bacilli > Caryophanales > Bacillaceae > Halobacillus > Halobacillus litoralis. Next base: position 2,008,878 of record NZ_CP026118.1, on the reverse strand, counting down.
TCGCTTCATGTTTATAGTTGAATCAGAGTGTTGAGCTTCTACCAATTCCCGATTGTTGAATAAGGAAGGTGGTTCCAGCTAAGGCTGTTAAAATTTAATCGTTCAAAAAATAAAATAAAAAAAGCCTTCTTTAAGAAGAAGACTTTGTGGTTTCGGTCCTTCTTCTTATCTTTCAAGTTGATCGACAACTTGCTGGAGTTAGCACCTTTCTGGGTATACCAGTGGTTGCTGAGGCTTCACAGGGCCAGTCCCTCTGCCTCTCTTGATAAGAAATTCAATTGTGTTTTTATTAAATGTTGCTGACTACTCTACACTACTCAGAATGTTTTGACAATATGTCAGAAGAATTTTTTTGTATAATTTTGAAAATGGTAAAAAAGCCTCCTCGTTATGAGCAGACTTTTGCTGAATCAGGGTTTTTGACACCAGCCTCAATATAAGTGCGTACGAGCTGCCATTTCCCATCTTGATTTTGAAAGGTATTGAAGAACAGGTTGGACGTTTCCAAAAGTTCCCCATCGAGTCTTATCGATACCCAGAATGAGGCAAGCCATTCATTTTGATTCAATGGGATGATCGTGTTATCGGTATAGATCCAATCCATGTCCTTGTCGGCAAAATAATCAAAAGCCTGGCGCCACCCCTCAATGGAATCATCATAATGGTAATCAACAATTTCACCACTACGGATTTCCCTAGCTTTCAATTCTTTAGAGATTGTCTCCTTTAAGAAGTCCAAATCCTGCCGACGTGCTTTTTCTTTGAATTTTTTAAAGAACACTTCAAATGTCATATGTGGAATCCCCCTTATTTGAATTAACATTCAATAAGGAAGTGGGAATACCTTCCAATCAATGACAAATTCCTAAATTGAATGCGACAGTTTTCAACTGGATAGCTATGGTTCCAAGCCAGAAAATGTGGGTAGTGAATACGATACTGTACCACATTCTCCTTTTTGTTATACGGTTCCTTTGTTTGAACATGTAGGTAATTAAAGGAACTGTAAGCAAAGATAAGAAGGTAGTCAAACCGAGCATTCCCTGGTAATCTCTCATCCAAATAAATTCATTGAAGAGCGGAACGATGATAGTAGGAGTATAGATGACAGAAAGGAAGTAGGAGCCCATTGCCCAGGAGGCGATCATAAAAATAAGACTTAGGAATAGGGGGAAGGATTTCATAAGGTGTTCTCCTCGTTTAACATTATCCCGATAAGTTCACTCGGGTTAATGTTATCCTACGTTTGAAAACCGAAAATGTCAATCTTATCCGTACTGTTTCAGGTGTGCTTTTTTCTTTTTCAAATACACGTCATCTTCACGGGCTTTTATCCATTTCTCTTCAAAGATGCGCGCGGATTCAGCCTTTTCTTCATCGATGTCCCGCTTCCTGATTTCACCGTGATCATCGTATTTTTTTCCGCCTTTATAGTTGGCATACCTGCGCGCGCGTGTGTACCCCATTTGCAAAAATTTCCGCGCCATGTCCATGCCGACGAAATCATTTCCTTCTTTATACCCTAGAAACATTTGATGAATTTTCTCAGAGGACTCCTTTGCGATTTCAGGTGTTTTGAATCTCCAATGGGGGAGGATCTCACTTTTATAGGTTTCCACAAGTAAACACATTGTTCCCCTCTGCCGACTCGGTATTTTTCCGGTTTTATCCGAAAGTCAGTATTTTCAAAATCGATATCGTAATTAAAAGGCATCCCGTTCACCTTCCATCCGTGTTCTCAAGACCGAACATATTCAGTTCCAAGTCCTGTGAAAGTTTTTTGATCAAAGCACCGCCTGCTGTGCTATTGCCTTTTTCATCAATAGCCGGTCCTACGATGCCGACACCCATATTTCCTGGGATTGTACCGATGATGCTTCCAGAAACCCCGCTTTTACAAGGGAAACCCGCTTCGACCGCATAATGACCGGAAGAGTTGTACATGCCAGAAGACATTATGATCGCTTTGACTGTACGCAGATGGTGTGCGGGAATTAACCGTTCATCACTTTCCGGATTGTAATCCCCCTTAGCGAGGAATAGGCCGACACGGGCGAAATCCTCACAGCGCATCATGACGGAATTCATCCGGTAGTAAAGGTCGAGAGCTTCTTCTACATTAGTAACTAACGTTCCGGTACTTTGCATGAAATAGGCAAGGGAACGGTTTCGCGCACCATTTGCTTTTTCCGATTTATAAACTTCTTCACTTATTTCCAACTGATCGTGATTCGTGATTTTCCGAAGAAAGTTCATATATCGCTCAAATCGTGTCTCAACGTCTTTTCCTTTGATGAGCGCCGCGACTGCAATTGCTCCCGCATTGATCATCGGATTGAATGGTTTGCTCGTATCGTAGGATTCGAGTTGGCTGATGGAGTTGAAAAAGTCGCCCATCGGCTCCATTCCAACTGTTTGAAACACCCGGTCTTTTCCAAAGTCTTGCAAGGCGACCATCAACCCGATGATTTTCGAAGTGCTCTGCATCGGGACATACTGTGTTGTATCCCCAGCAGCATAGCATTCACCATTTGTCGTAATGATAGAGACGCCTAGATGATCTTTTATGGTTTCATCGTATTCGGGGATATTCATGTTGACGTCCCCGTTAGCGGCATAGGGCCTGCTGTCTTCAATGGCTTCTTCCAGGTAATCATTAGTCAATTCCTGCATTGTTTCTCTCCTTTATTTGGGTCTGGAATATCGTGGCGTAAAATCACTTTAAAGGTTTGCTTTTATACCTCGCAATGGCAAGCCACTTGCTTATTGTCATGTATGAATAGGTAGTTGTATGTACCCTTTTGGAAGGTCCGTGTAACTTTCATAACAAAAGCGAAGCTGGGACAAAAGAATTTTTCCGCTAGAAAACCCGAACGAATATTCGTTCGGGTTTTCTTTAGGAAGCCATAAATGCATACCTCAGCCTCCTCAGAAAGCAAAGACCGCTTTCTTCCGGGGTCTTCCGCTCGTGCTGCTCCCGCTGGAGGGAGTCTACGTATGTTGCCTACGCTTCATTTTGTCCATTCTACTCTACTGTTCTTGAGTGGCCGTTATCGTTTTGTCCTAACCTTGTTTTGGGATATCACGACATTTCAGCCTGTGGTTATCTTGTGTTAAGGAAGCAACACCTTGTTCCAGCGCCTAGCCTCGACAAGCTTAAGGCGCTTCCACATATGGATCATTCTTGTTTCAAGTAACGGCGGTCTTTCAGGAAGAGTCGCCAGAAAAGGATGAATGCAGGAATCAAAATTCCAAATCCTGCTCCATAGACGATCAACATTTGATAGAAAATATCCGGGCTTGTAAATCCGTCTTCCACCGTCAAATCAGGATAGATTAAATATGGAAGGTGAGCCGATCCGTAAGCATAGATAGCGACAGCATATTGAAGAATGATGAAGATGACTGCCATCCGCGACTGTCCTCGCTGCCCGTCCTTTTTTTTGATAAACAGAAAAGCGTAGCCGACCAAAAAGAACAAAAGCGAGAAACCGAACAACAGCCAATTTTCTTGGATGTTTTCAACAACCCATGAGGCTTCTGAAGGGAATGTTCCAATTGTCAACATTGCCACGGCTATACTCACTGGCCCCAGCCAAATGGCATGTTTTCGAAACGTGTGAGATGCGCTCCAATCATCTGCTTCTTTTGCATAATCCATCAAAAAAACGGCTGAAATGAACAGCTCTGTTGAGAGTCCGAACGCGATGTGCATATACAGGGTGGGATGTGTGAGGAGCTCCACGTATTGTAAGCGCGGGTACTCGTTTTCAAAGCTGACAAAACCGCCGAGGGTAATAGGTAAAATACTGACGAGTAAGGCGGGGATGATCAAACCAGTGCATCCTGAAGTGATCCTCAATGTATCTTTATATTTATCAGCATGGTGCTGGAAGACCATGAATGTTGTCCGAACCGTCAGTAAAAGCAGGACAAGGGCGACCGGCACTAAGAGGATGCTCCCTAACAACGTGGTTGCAAAGGGGAAAAACATGACTACGGATACCACGAAAATAACAAGGAAAACGTTCGTCACTTCCCATGTCGGGGAGAGAAATCGGTTAGCGATTTGCGAAGCACCTGTCTCGTTGTTTTTGCCATAAATCATTCCCCAAAACCCTGCCCCGAAATCCAGGGAGCCCAGGATCGCGTAAACGAAAAGTAAACTCCATAATATGGTGATGGCTAAAGTAGATGCTTCCATAGATGTCTGTCCTTTCTCAGTGGGGCTGGGAACTCAAATCATTGCTCACGGGATTCCGTTTGAAGTAGTACTTCATGACAAATCCGGTGACAAATAATAGCGTAATATAAAGAGTCATGAACAAATAGAAGAGGAAGCCCACACTATTTGATTTAGTGGCGGCATCTTCTGTACGCAGTACGTCGTTGATTGTCCATGGCTGTCGTCCGATACAGCTGAAACACCAGCCGGCTTCAATCGCGATCATTGCGAGTGGACCACTGACGACAAGGGTAGCGAGCAGCCAGTTCGGCAGCTCTTTTTTTAAGATAAGCTTCCAAAACAGGGCTGTAAATGCCACGAGAATCAGTACAGAACCGATGCCGACCATCACATTGAAAAGGATGTGTATATAAAGGGGAGGCCATAGTTCTTCTGGATATTCATTCAAACCGATCACTTCTGTATCAAACCGGTCACCCGCTAAAAAACTCAATCCAGAGGGGACCTCGACAGCGTATTTGACCCGCTGATCCTCAAGGGAGGTATAGCCGCCTATGGAAAGAGGGGCGTAGCGGGTCGTTTCGAACAGTCCTTCAGCAGCCGCTAATTTACGAGGGTTATATTCGTGCAGCATCTGGGCCGTTTCATGACCATTGATCGCTGTCGCCAAAGACATCAATGCACCGAAATATAAAGCGATCGAGAGTGCTTTTTTATGATAATTACGCTCTGCTGTGGAAATTCTTCTTTTCATTAGCCTTAGCGCCGCTATGGAAGCAACCAAAAATGCTACTGTCATATAGGCGGAAAGAGTCACATGGACAGCTGTCACCCCGAAGCTTGGGTTGAAGAAAGCCGCCCACGTATTGACGTCCGTCACTTCCCCGTCTGGAGTGATTGAGAAGCCGGCAGGGGTGTTCATCCAGGCGTGAACGTCTGTGATAAGGATGGCCGAAGCGGTCGCTCCCAGCGCTACAGAAATGATACTGATCAAGCGCAGGGTGGGTGGAAGGCGATCGGCAGCATACAGATAGATGGACATGAAGACCGCTTCGATAAGGAAGGCAAAGATCTCCATTTGAAAAGGCAGGGCAATGACTTGACCGACAATCTCCATGAAATCCGGAAATAGTAGGGAGATCATAACACCGACAATGGTTCCTGATGCAATAGACACAGCTAGCAAAATAGCAAAACCTTTCGTCCATCGTTTCGCCATCAAAGCGTAATCTGAATCTTTTTTAATCATGTGCATGACTTCTGCGATGATGATCATGACAGGTAATCCGACACCGATAGTAGCATAAATGATATGGAAGCCGAGAGACGTTCCAAACAGGGCGCGGGCCATAACGACGATATCCATGGATTTCCACCTCACTAGCAAATTCAATACCTAGCTTATTTTTCCTATGTGAAGTGGGATTATACTTGATCAGGAATCTTTTTGGGCGAGGACCATCCATTCATCAATCGAGAAACTTTCAATACAGTCTTCCTTTTCGGTTATAGAGAAGTATGTCTTGAACGTATTTGGTGCTTGGCGCATAAGGATTTCCACTGCCTGATGCTCCTCTGTGGCAGAAAGGATCCGCGTCACCCATTCTCTGAAAGGGAGCCGTTTTTTTCTAGAAAGTTGTTTATTTATCGTAAGGTTATGTTTCTCTAAATAATTTTGCCATTCTGAAATTTTCAAAGCTCTCACATGACTGGGGTCACGTTTTTTCTCAAACGTATTGTAAAAATTATCGAGTTGTTCGTCTTCTGGTGCTACATTATCAATCATCAAAAACCGTCCATCTGGTTTAAGAACACGATGCGTTTCTTCTATGAATTTGGAGGGAGAAGGGAAGTGGTGTGGAGCAATCCGACATGTAATTACATCAAAACTTTCATCAAGGAACGGCAACTCTTCCGCATCTGCGACGATATAATAGATGTTATGCTGCTCTTTCAGGTGACGGGCGGTGTTTTGCAGCATGTCTTTAGTGAGATCTGTGGCAAATACAGTCCCGACAGATCGACTTAGAGTTTTGGCTACATGCCCGCCGCCAGTTGCGATATCAAGAGCTTGCCATTTGTTTTCTGGTTCAAGCCATTCAGTGATCAAGTCGAGGTCTGATTGACTCTTATGTGTTGAGCTTTGTACATAAGATTCCTTGCTTTTAGAAAAAGCTTCTTTCACGACACGCTTTATATCTTCTGACATATGATCGCCTGCTTTCTATATATTGAATTACTATCATTGTAAGCATAAAAGGCGATAAGGGATAATACCATATTTAAATCAAAAGTGATTCGAAGAGTGAATTGGATATTTATCATGTATAGGACGACAGAAAATGGGCGAGGATGAAGGCAGTAATGCTTTGACATACAACAAATTACATTGTACGATATGGAGAAGATACGTATAGTTTCGTTGACGAGAAGAGTATGCTTTAATTCTGTCTATAGAGAGTCGCTGGTTGGTGAAAAGCGATGACAGCTTATTGCTGAAGATCATCTCTGAGAAGTTCTGCTGAAATGATTAGAGTAGGGAGAACCGGTTGGCGGCCGTTATCCGTTTTATGAACCAAGTGTCGTGCATTTATCGCACGGAATATGGGTGGTACCGCGGAATGACATCCGTCCCTGAATTTTTCAGGGGCGGATTTTTTTATTTATGTGGCATTGAAATGTCCTTGCTTGATTCGACAAGCTTAAAAGCATAATGGAAATGTGTTTTCTTCCTGGAATGCATATGTCCCAACGGTTTTACAAAGCCAATATAAAAATATAAAAGGGTAAGAGGTGGAAGTAATGCGTAGTGTGAATACTAAAGAAGCGGCTTTAGACCGCGAAAACCGTGTCAAAGATTACTGGAATTCAGAAGACGTATTCAAGCGCTCGATGGATGAGCGCGAAGGGAAAGAGACTTTTGTCTTTTATGAAGGTCCTCCCACAGCCAACGGCCTCCCGCACGCAGGTCATGTCCTCGGGCGTGTAATCAAGGACTTTGTTGGACGTTACAAGACGATGCAAGGTTACCAGGTTCTGCGAAAAGGTGGCTGGGATACCCATGGTCTGCCTGTAGAGCTTGAAGTAGAGAAGCAGCTTGGCATCTCCGGAAAGCAGCAAATTGAAGAGTATGGTGTAGAAAAGTTCATCGAAAAGTGTAAGGAAAGTGTCTTTAATTACGAAAAAGAGTGGCGAGAATTCACAGAATCCATCGGTTATTGGCTCGACATGGATGATCCATATGTCACGTTGCAAAATCGTTACATCGAAAGTGTTTGGTACATCTTAAGCGACCTGCATAAGCGGGATCTTTTGTCTAAGGGACATCGCGTCACTCCATACTGCCCGAGCTGTCAGACGACATTGAGTTCCCACGAAGTGGCTCAGGGATATGAGGACGTGAAGGATCTATCTGCAACGGCGAAGTTCAAAGTGAAAGGGACTGAGAACGAATTTTTCCTTGGCTGGACGACAACTCCCTGGACTTTGCCGGCAAATGTCACATTAGCGGTGCACGCTGATCTTGATTACATCAAGGCGAAGAAAGACGGCGAAGTGTTTATTGTCGCTGAAGCATTGGCTGAGAAGAACCTTGGTGAAGAATATGAAGTCATTTCCAAACATAAAGGGAGCGAATTCAAAGATGTAGAGTACGTCGCACCGTTCCCATTCGTGAAGCCTGAGCGCGGTCACTTCGTTGTCGAAGCAGATTTCGTCAATGCCGATAGTGGTACGGGTGTCGTCCACATTGCACCTGCTTATGGTGAAGATGACTATAACTTAGTGAAAGAGTACAATCTGTCCTTCTTCAATGTCGTTGATGGTCAAGGTCGATACACAGAGGACATCCCGCCATTTGAAGGACGTTTCGTCAAAGATTGTGACGTGGACATCGTGAAATATTTGGCTAATGAAGGCCTTCTTTTCCATAAAGAGAAGTATGAGCACAGCTACCCGCACTGCTGGCGTTGTGACTCACCATTGCTTTACTACGCAATCGAGAGCTGGTTCATCAAGACCACTCAACTGAAGGATCAGTTCCTTGAGAACAATCAGCAAGTTGATTGGCATCCAAGCCACATCAAGGACGGTCGCTTCGGTAACTTCCTTGAAAACATGGTGGATTGGAATATTGGACGTAACCGTTTCTGGGGCACACCGCTCCCAATTTGGATCTGTAATTCTTGTGATCACCAATATGCGCCTCATAGTCAGGCAGACCTTCAAGAAAAAGCGATTGGGGATGTCGGGGATGTCGAATTGCACAAGCCATATGTGGACCGTGTACAGCTGCAGTGTGAGAAGTGTGAAGGCACAATGGACCGTGTGCCAGAAGTCATCGACGTCTGGTTCGATAGTGGTTCCATGCCTTTCGCACAACAGCACTATCCTTTTGAAAACAAAGATCAGTTTGAAAAACAATTCCCGGCAGATGTAATTTGTGAAGGAATCGACCAGACACGCGGTTGGTTCTACAGCCTGCTTGCTGTGTCTACGCTGTTTACTGGAAAAGCTCCTTATAAACGTGTCCTATCAACCGGCCACATCCTTGATGAGGAAGGCCGCAAGATGTCCAAGAGTAAAGGGAACGCCCTGAACCCGACAGATCTCGTAAGTAAATTCGGTGCAGATGCTTTCCGTTGGGCATTACTCGCTGACAGTGCCCCTTGGAACAACAAACGCTTCTCTGAACGAGTGGTTGTGGAAGCTAAATCCAAAGTAATCGATACACTTGTCAACACACATGGCTTCTATACCCTTTATGCCAACATCGATGGTTATAAGTTTGATAAGAATGAGACAGGTGAAAAGACGCTGCTTGATCGCTGGGTCCTTTCCCGCCTCAACAGTGTAACCATAGTCGTTGGTGAAGCCTTGGATGACTACGACTTCACCAAAGCAGCAAAAGCTTTAGAGAAATATGTCGATGAAGTAAGTAACTGGTATATCCGCCGCTCACGTGACCGCTTCTGGGAAGAGGGCATGACAGAGTCTAAGAAAGCAGCCTACCATACCCTTCATGAAGTATTGGTACAGCTTAGTCAGTTGATGGCGCCATACACGCCGTTCCTGGCTGAAGACATCTATCAGAATCTGACAGGTGAAAGTGTCCACTTGGCTTACTTCCCGAAAGTTGATGAGGGTGTAGTCAATGCTCAGCTTGAAAAAGATATGGATGCTGTCCTGCAAGTGGTTGAACTTGCACGTGGCGTCCGTAACACAGAAGCCATCAAGACGAAACAACCGCTTTCTGAGCTCGTGGTCATCCCGGTAAACCCAGAACAAGGAAAAGCGTTAGAAGAGTACAGCAGTATCATTCGTGATGAAATCAACGTGAAGGAAGTGGTCGTTAAGCAATCTTCCGATGATCTTGTTCGTTACGAAGTGAAACTGAACTTCCGAGCGGCTGGCCCTGTGCTTGGTAAGAACGTAGGGACGGTAAAAGGCTATCTTGAGAAGCTGTCTGATGAAGAAGCGGCTCAAGTCGTTCAAGATGAAAAAGTCGTCGTGCCTACAGGGGATGGAGAGGTCGAAGTGACGATGGACCTCTTAAATGTTGAACGTGTAGCTGATTCGGGATTATCAATGGGGTCGAATCAGGACTTCCATGTCATCCTTGATACGACAATTACAGAAGAACTGCGACTGGAAGGGCTGGCACGTGAAGTGATCCGCGTCATCCAGGATGAACGTAAAAAACAAGACCTTCCGATTGATCTTCGTGTCGATATCGCTCTTGGTGGAGATACAGACATTAAAGAAGCAATCAAACAAAATGAAGGACTGATCCGAGAAAATGTTCTTGTGAAAGAGCTTACGGTCGGTGAAAAAGAAGCAATGAAAGAGTACACGGTCGGTGAAAACCAACTGAAGCTTGCTCTTAAGAAATAAAGAAAGAGGCCTGAGCAGAAGATGCTCAGGCCTTTTTTGTAGTTTCGGAGTTTATAACATGAACGTCTGTGGTTATCTTGTGATGGATGAATAGCTTACAACTGCCCTTTATTGTAGCAAAATAAAGCCGCATTAAATGTTTGCTCAATCTTATCAAGACTGAAAGGCTGCACCCGATTTTTTTGACTTCAGGAATCCTCTGATTTTGCTTCCTTAAAGGCAGTTAACGTTCCTACAAAACCAAGTAAAGTAGTGTATTCTGTGCCATCCTCTCCCTGGCAGCCGCTTACGTAAACCATCGGTTCTCTTTTTATTAGATACCTGCACGTAAAAGTACCTTCTGGAGACTGCTTGTAACCCCCATAGTTATTTTCAAAAGTGACTTCCTCGCCATCGAAACTAATGTTATTTTTGTAATGATCCCCATTAGGGGTGAAAATCGAAATATCGACGGAAGCTTCTTTTCCCTGCTCTACTTTTTCTACTAAAGAGTTGATTTGTTGGATATTTTCAACATCCAATGCGCCCTTGGCGATTTGATCGAAGTTTTCACTTTGGTGCTGCACTATGACATCACCATTTTCTTTAGCATCTTCCACTGTGTACGGCTTTTCAGATTCAGCTTCTGTGCATGCCGAGAGGGCCAGGACAATAAAAGAAGCCAGATAAATGAATTTTTTCATCCCATCCTCCTAACTATCAATCAAAAGTACTTTTCCGTGATGGTACTCCTCTTGCACCTCCCTAAAATGTTCTTTCCCTTTTAATAAAACCTAAATTTTGGATGATGTCCAGAGGAGGGGATGCATTAATTTCGTCGAATTCATTAACAAAGTAAATTTGTGAGGAGGTATTTTTTATGTTCAAGAAATTAGCTAGTGATGCTTTGGGGCTGAGTGATATTGGGAAAATTATAAATAAAGAAGACTTTGATAAGACTCAGTCCGATGATTTCGTGTTAACTGAAGATGGTGAGGAAATCCATTTCCTGATCAAATCTAAAAGTGATGAATATTGCTTCACGAACAGAGCTCTCGTTCATATTGATGGGGATAAGGCTTCTAGTAGTAAGCGCAACATCTATCGTTATGATTATTACAAACATCCGATTGGTGACGTCTCTGTTGAAACAGCAGGAACAATTGATTTGGATCTAGAGATTAATTTTAATTTGGGCAATAAAAGTATGAATATTGATATAGCGAAGGATGAAGGAGAAGCCATTGCGGATTTGTACAAATCACTTGTAGCTATTTCCCAAATTCAAGAGGAAAACCTCCAGCACTCGGAGTATGCAAAAGATAGTATAGGTACAGCACGAGAACTAATTCGCGAAAACCGCTTCCATGATAACGATATTTCCCAGGAGTTCGATGAAGTCGTCAACTTTGCTTACGATTGGTTTGCGAAGAAGCACAGAGAGCATGTAAGAAAAGATTTTCAGGATATTTTCGAAAAGTATATTCATAACTGATAAAGGTTTCCGTTACTAAGGATGGACCTTCTTGCGTTAGTGAGGGAGAACAGGGCTGGAGAGTGGTCTTCCTCCACCCCCATAAGGAGAGGCACATAGAAGCGATTTCAGGGAACTCATATCGCAAGGGTTGTAGGGGGAGGGGGAAGGCTCCCGCGGAAAGAGAAGAATGTGGTCGGAGCGCTTATGCTTTATTGCTTCATAAAGAAAACCCGAACGAATTTTTCGTTCGGGTTTTCTAGTGGGAAAATTCTTTTATACCAGTCTTTTTTTTATCAGTGTACATTCTCTTTTAACTCGTAAAGGGGCACTTTTTGTACGATATTCGGTTGATCCACCGGGTGAATGCGGGCCATTTCATTTCTTTCGATGACCTCTTCAATATAAACTTCCCTATCCTGATGCATGACGTTGATCATTTCTGGAGAGTTGAAAATTTCTGTGGCGCGTTCTTTGTTCATCTCTTCAAGACCTCCTTTGTTTTATGAATATAATTTTCTCAAAAATGGTGATTTGTATTCATGTAAGGTGTCCAGGAGAAGACTGATGACATCTGACTGCTTTTCTAGTGGATAATGAACTTCAACTTGTTTCTGATACCAGTTAAAAAATGCTCTTTGGTCATTTCATGCTGGTAAAGGAACATGATGAATTCAAAAGCAAGTGAGCTGTAGATGATTTCGGCCGCTTCATTAGAATCAAAATCATGCGCTAATTTCTTTTCTTCTTTTAAATGATTCAGTAATTCGATCAGCTCGTCAACAAGCATAAAATCAAGACCTATGAAATGTTTCATACGTTCTTGGTCGGATTGGAAAGATGTGAGAGCAATCCCCATCATGTCACGGAACATGCTTTTTCTTAAATGGAGGTACTTATTAATTCTTCTATATAAAAATAAGTACACGATTTCATCAGCACAGCGAGTTTGGTCCTCTTCTGTCAGGTGGTAATCCAAGTTGTCGATTCGATCGATGAACTCCTCTGTGAAAACATCGATTAACAAGTCTGCTTTTGAATCAAAATAATTGAACAGGGTACCATGTCCGATGTTCGCCTGCTCTGCAATTTCGGAGGTTGTGGTTTGTTCGAATCCTTTTTGATTAAAAATATTTTTGGCTACGGCAATTATTGTTTCTCTTGTTTTTTGCTTTTTCTTTATCCGATCCATTTCAATCAGCTCCTATTAAAAGTGAGTACACTCATTTATGAGTGTACTCACTTTTGAATCTCTTGAAAAGGGGTTATGCTCGATACAACATCCGTGTCAGCGCTTGTTTAGCATCATGAGCTATGCCGGCATCCACCTTGATTAAATTTGTGGGTTCACCTGCAGCCAATGACTCCAATGACCATGCTAAGTGTTGCAGATCGATCCTGTTCATGGTCAAGCATGGGCACATACTTGGATTCAGGGAAATGATGTGTTGGTCCGGGTTTTCGTGGATGATCCGGTTGACGAGATTCATTTCTGTACCTACTGCCCAAGAGCTGCCAGCGGGGGCTTGATCTATAGCAGAAATGATAGCGTTCGTCGACCCGGCCACATCCGAAAGCTCCACGACTTCCCGGCTGCATTCTGGGTGGACGATTATTTTCATATCAGGGTAGTCCGCACGTACTTGTTGTACATTTCTGACAGTGAAATTTTCATGGACAGAGCAATGTCCTTTCCATAGAATCACCTTCACATCCTCAATAGACCCCTCGTGAATCAATTCTTCCATAATCGGGTCCCATACTGCCATTTGGTCTAATGGAATGCCTAAATCATAAGCTGTGTTCCTTCCCAGGTGCTGGTCTGGTAAAAAGAGGATTCTCTGCTTTTGAGAAAATGCCCACTGAATCATTTTGGCGGCATTGGAGGACGTTACAGTGGCACCGCCGTTTTTGCCGACAAATGCTTTGATTGCTGCAGTCGAGTTGACGTATGTAAGGGGGAGGATGGTGTCATCAAAAATGTCGAATAGCTGTTGCCATGCCTTTTCTGTCTGAGTGATGTTCGCCATATCCGCCATGGAACAACCAGCTCGCATATCAGGCAAGTAAACGTGCTGATCCTCTGTCGATAAAATATCAGCGGTTTCCGCCATGAAATGGACTCCGCAGAAAACAATCGCTTCCGCTTCATGCTGGGAAGCTGAAAGTTGTGCGAGTTTTAAAGAATCTCCGCGCGCATCGGCGAATTGGATCACCTCGTCTTTTTGATAGTGATGACCAGGAAGGAAAAGCTTTCGCCCCATAGATCTTTTGACTTTGTTAATACGTTCTTCCAGTTCGTCTGCATTCATCTTATGGTAACGTGCAGGTAAGGTTGGATGCTTCTTTTCTAATGTTTCAAAAAGGTTCATTGTATTTCCTCCTTTAAAAGTTTCACATTTGCACTGATATCAAGAGATGGGGCGGAGTGAGTCAAGAAACCAAGGGAGATGTAATCAAGGTCCAGTCCTTGATACTGCTGCAGAGTCTCGAGGGTGATTCCTCCAGATGCCTCTGTTGTGATGAAAGGCGGGACAATCCTTAAATAGTTTTTAATCTGTTCCGGGGTGCAATTATCGAACATAATGCAGTCGACACCTGCTTCTACTGCTTCAGCCACCTGGATTTCCCTTTCTGTTTCAACTTCTATTTTCACCATATGACCTACATGGTCTTTCACTTGAGCGACGGCATCTTGAATCGATCCAAAAAATTCAATGTGGTTATCCTTCAACATGACTGCATCGGAAAGGCCGTTCCGGTGATTGAAACCGCCGCCGGTTCTAACGGCATATTTTTCGAACAAGCGAAGACCGGGTGTTGTTTTTCTAGTGTCACAAATCCGGGTACGATGACTATTTAAACAAGTCACAGCCTCCTGGGTCAGGGTGGCGATCCCGCTTAATCGTTGGATTAAATTCAATATAACTCTTTCCCCTTTAAGAAGTGCAGCCACTGGCCCCTCTATTGTTGCTATCGGATCACCGGGTATGAGGGGAGTGCCATCCTCTTTATGCAGATGAATCCGGATACTTGGATCGATCATCGAGTAACCTTCTTCAATAATGCTTTCCCCGCAAAAAACCCCGGATGCTTTACAAGTGAAAACGACTCTCCCTATTTGTGTGCTTGAGAATAAAAAATCACTACTCAAGTCTAAGTCTCCAATGTCTTCAATGAAAAAAGCTTCCATCCTACGTCTGAGTTTCAACCGGTTCATTCGTTTTCCTCATTTCATATGTTTTTTTCTGAATGATTTGTTTACTTTGCCATAAAGGAAGTTCTTCAGGAAAATCTTCGCGGTAATGACCACCGCGGCTCTCTTCACGCTCCAAAGCAGATTTTGTAATTAACCAGGCTGTTTTCATCATAAACAGAACTTTGATTTGTTCGTTAGTGAGCAAAGTGAAGTCAAGATGGTTACACCTGATGAGATTATAGGATTCTAGCCACTGCAAGTGTTTTTCAAGTGCGCTTTTTTTCCTTGCGATCCCTACGTTAGTCATCATCCTTTTTTGGAGTTCTTCCACAGGCGGGAGGCAGACAGCTGACGGAGATGTTTTCTTCATGATTTCTTTGAAAGGGGGGCGGGGCAGTCCTGATTGACTATTCAAGTGTTCAGCTAATCTTCTTCCAAATACAAGACCTTCTAACAAAGAATTACTTGCTAGGCGATTGGCACCGTGAACACCGGTGCAAGCGACTTCTCCAATTGCATATAGCCCTTTCAGTGTGGTTCTGCCGAGAGAGTCTGTTTTTACTCCTCCCATTGAAAAATGACAGCCGGGAGTTACCGGAATCATCCCCTGTGTTAAATCAATCCTGTTCCATTCACACATTTTCGTAATTGAAGGGAACTTACCTGAGAAGTTTTCAATCCCCCTTATATTTAAATAGATTTCATGTCCTTTTTGTCGATGATGGAAAATCGTTTGCGCGACAATGTGTCTTGGAGCTAAGTCTTTAAATGGATGGACCCCTTCCATAATCGGTTTTTCTAGTTCATCAACAAGTGCAGATCCTTCTCCACGAACAGCTTCCGATATTAATCCTTTACATTCTTGATTGATATAAGCAAGGGTAGGATGAAATTGAATGAATTCCATGTCTGCAACCTCTGCGCCAGCATAGTAGGCGAGTGTGATTCCATCACCTGTGGCTGTATCAGCGTTCGACGTATGTGAATAAAGGTTGCCGCAACCCCCCGTAGATAAAATGATATGCGGGGCAAGAAAACGGTTCATTTCCCCATCACCCGATCTACTTTCCACTCCAAAACAGCAACCATTTTCAGATGTAAGAATTTTACAGACAAATTGGTACTCCAAAACTTTTACATTGGGCGGGAGGCTCTTACTTAAGCAGTCCATCACTATTTTTCCTGTCTGGTCTCCACCTCCATGAACGATTCTGTGCTGGGAGTGGGCTCCTTCTATACCGAGTGCAAGGTTTCCGTCAGCATCAAGATCAAATTCACAACCGCTTTTCATTAAATCGAGGATGGTTTGGGGCGCTTCTTGGGTAAGCTGGAAAGTTGCTGTACTGTGGTTCATTTTCCTGCCAGCTTCCATCGTATCGATAAAATGGAAAATCGGGTGGTCACGATCTTTCCATGCTGCAGCGATGCCCCCTTGAGCCAAAACTGAATTGCCATGGTTCATGAAGGATTTTGTGAGAATGATCACATTTAAATCCCTGCTTAATTTTCGGGCAAGTTGTAAGGCGGCCACACCACTTCCTACAATGATGACATCTGAATTGTTCATGTCAGACCTCCGTTATATACATGTGTATTGACACCTATATTTACATACTATTAAGATTATGACAAGCGTTTTTTGTGAAAAACTAGAGAGGATGTCTTAGTGATGTATTTTGATTATGCGGCGACTTGTCCGATTGATGATGAAGCGTTGGAAGCCTATGTACAAGCATCTAAAGAATACTATGCAAATTCGCACAGTCTCCATGATGAAGGCACTAAAGCGGGGAACTTATTAGAGCATTGCAGGACAGAATTGGCAACGGTCCTGGGAGTGGAAATGAAAGGGGTCTATTTTACGAGCGGGGGCACGGAAAGCAATGAAATTGCCCTTCACGCTTTAGTAGAAGCTGGAGAGGGACGCCATCTGGTTATTTCTGAAGCCGAACATTCTTCGGTTTATAATGTGGCATCTAAACTTCAATCTGAGGGTTATGATGTGAGCTGGGTGCCTGTGTCGTCGAAAGGTGAGGTGGATATGGCGAGACTGCAGGAGGAGATCAGAAAGGATACCGTGCTTGTCTCTGTTCAGCATGTGAACTCCGATATCGGTACCATTCAACCGCTTAGGGAAATTTCCCAGCTTTGCCGAAAGGAAAATGTCTTGTTTCATAGTGATTGTGTCCAATCTTTCGGAAAGTTGGATATTAAAGAAGTGAGTCCGTTTGTGGATAGTCTCTCTATTTCCAGTCACAAGGTGTATGGACCAAAAGGAGTGGGCGCTGTATACATACGTCCTGATTTACCCTTTGCTCCAAGAATTCCAGGAGGGACACACGAGGGAGGAGTCCGTGCCGGTACTGTCAATGTACCGGGCATAGCTGCTTTTATTGTGGCAGCAGGGAAAATGGTCCATAGATTGCAGGAAAATCAACAGCGGATTCTCCTATTAAAAGAAAAATTTTTCCGGAGGATCGAGTTGAGTAGGAATGGTTGGTCACTTGTCGGTGATTCCAAAGTAAACACTATACCCATCATCGGCTTGTGTGTTCATGACTTTGAAGGGCAGTGGCTCATGCTTGAAGGCAATCGGAAAGGGTATGGTTTTTCTACAGGAAGTGCTTGTCAATCCCGTAGTGAAGGGACATCTACGACTCTGCATGCAATGGGGATAACAAAAGAGCAAGCTCGTACGTTTATTCGTATTTCCTTCCGTCATGATCAACAAGAAGCTGATATATTGAAATTTTCAGGTTGGTTGTCTAATATGATAGCCGAAAAAAGCACCTGAATTCTAGTATGCTACACCTTGCCAAATTGCGTTGAGACAGATATAATGATAATGATTTTCATTATCGGATTTTGAAGAGTTTGTAATTTTATTTTTATTAGGAGGATTCTTGCATGGCTAAGCTAATGACGGAGCAGGTAGGTATTTCATATGGTGACCACCATGTCGTTCAAGGTTTGGATTTAGACATTCCCGAAAACCAAATCACAACAATCATTGGTCCGAACGGGTGTGGGAAGTCCACGATCTTGAAAGCTTTAGCGAGAATTCATTCCGTACAAACAGGAAGCGTCTACTTAGACGGGAAGGCAATAAAAAAAGAATCAACTAAAGAAATCGCTAAGAAAATGGGGGTACTACCCCAAACACCAAAAGCTCCAAGCGGCTTAACGGTTTCTGAACTTGTTTCTTACGGACGTTTCCCACATCAAAAAGGTTTTGGAAAACTGAACGATCACGATTGTGATACGATTCAATGGGCCATGGAGATTACAGGAATCGAGGAGTTTGCTGATCGCTCGATTGACTCCTTATCAGGTGGGCAGAGACAGCGGGTTTGGATTGCGATGGCTCTAGCGCAGGAAACAGAATTATTAATCCTCGATGAGCCGACAACTTACCTTGATCTGGCACACCAATTAGAAGTTCTGAAATTATTAGAACAGTTAAACCGGCAAGAAGGACGTACGATTGTCATGGTCATTCATGATTTAAATCATGCAGCACGGTTTGCTGATTATATTATTGCGTTGAAAGATGGAAACGTCATCAAGGAAGGGTCTCCTGATCAAGTCATACAAGCAGAGGTTTTGAAAGAAGTGTTCCAAATTGACGCTGAAGTTGTACAGGATCCAAGGACGAAACGGCCTGTCTGCTTAACATATGATTTACTCGGTGCGGTTCCTGAAGTTTGTCAAAAAGCTATATTATAATGTTAAACCTGGGACTAGGACCAGGTTTTTTTCATGTTCAGGGAATTATAAAAAAAGAGTTTTGGAGAAATAAGCAACTTTAAAGGTTTACCTAAGCATGCCGGGTGTACCCGCGAATAGTTTGTCCGATCGTCTCATAGAATGGTGGATGAGAAGGGGGAGGGCAATGGGGTTATTAAATGAGTTCAAACAATTCACTGTCCGTGGTAATGCTGTCGATATGGGAGTGGGGATGGTGTTAGGGGCTGCATTCAGTGGGTTCATTGATTCTCTTGTCACAGATATTCTCTTACCTCCCGTAGGTGTGCTGTACATGAAAATGAATTTCGAAAATATGTTTTTCAGTTTGGACGGGACAGTCTACCCGTCTTTGTCCGCTGCGAAAGAGGCTGGAGCAGCTACGATCAATTATGGGTTGTTTGTTACCGCCTCCGTCAGGTTCATGATTATTCTTTTCGCTGTGTTTATCGTCGTGCGTCAAATTAACAGGTGGAAAAAGCCGCACCAGCATCCTTTACAATCAATGACAAAAAAAGAATGCCCTTATTGCTGCATGCCGATTCCAACTCAAGCGGTCATTTGTCCGAATTGTTCATCTTCACTTAGGATGGATAAAGAACCACGAACCGTCTCTGGTCCAAAGTGGCGAATCAAGTGAAGAATGTTTTTTAAGTCACAAATAAAACCATGACAAAGCTCCGAGAATTCACTCTGATCGGGATTTGAAATATATTTGTTTTCTTTGACTACTATTGTTGCCTTACATAAAGGTTATTATTGACCATTGTCTGTGTAGAAACCTTAAGATTCTACCCCAGTGTTCGCTGATTTCTGTTCCTCCGTATTATTTTCTTCCTCACCTCTATCTCCATCACAACCAGCAAAAGTGAAAACTATCGCATTCTGAAAAGGGAGCATCCATTTTCCGCTAATTACATCTTCTGGTGTTGAAACTTGAGGCTTTATACATCGTATAGGAGTGAGGAGGTGATTTTGTTGAAGGGATATATCACTTTCATACTTACTTTCTTAGTGGCTTATGGAGTGCTGGAACTTGTGAGCGGGCTGCTTTTGACACTTTCCTATACTGCTGGTTCCTCCACTTATCCAACAGACCCCTCTTTATTCGCTCAAGAGGTCGTGCCTATCGTTTTAATGGTTATCTCAGCAAGTGTCGCGTATTTCGTATCAAAAAACTTTGGTAAACAGTGATTTCCCAGCTTCCAATTAATTCAAATCCATTTTTATTAATGAATGTAGTTGAAACCACCTGATTTGGACATTCTACCTATATGAATGCAAATGAGGTGTAAGTATGGAAAACAAAGTCAGTCGTTGGTGTTTAGTCAGCATGGCTTCCATCCCTCTCGTCATGACGCTTGGGAATTCTATGTTGATTCCGGTTTTACCTATTTTTGAAAAGAAAGTAGGTATCTCATCATTCCAGTCAAGCACGATCATTACGAGTTATTCTTTGGCCGCCATATTCTTAATTCCTGTTGCCGGGTATCTTTCGGACCGGTACGGACGCAAGGTTGTTATCTTACCAAGTTTGGTATTGGCCTTAATAGGTGGAATCATCGCTGGGTTTGCCTCTTGGAAGGTGGATGACCCTTTCTTTTGGATTATTATCGGGCGTGTTTTACAGGGAGTCGGAGCCGCCGGTGCTACACCAATCATATTACCGTTGGTCGGAGATCTTTATAAGGACGATGATGAAAAGACAAGTTCCTGTCTTGGCATTATCGAAACTTCCAATACATTCGGAAAAGTGCTAAGTCCGATTTTAGGTTCTTTATTTGCGGCCTTTTTATGGTTTTTACCGTTTTTCTCTATTTCTTTTTTCAGTTTGATTTCAATTGTCTTGGTTTTCTTCTTCATAAAAGTACCTAAAGGGAAACAGGAGAAACCTCAACCTTTGAAACAATTCGTAAAGAAAACGAAGGAAATTTTTCACAAAGAAGGACAATGGTTGTATCCTGTATTTCTTCTCGGTGTATATGCCATGTTGATTTTGTTTGCAGTCCTATTCTTTATGTCTGATGTGCTGGAGAAAGGACACGGTATTGATGGGGTGAAAAAAGGCTTTGTGTTGGCGATTCCTTTGTTCACCCTGTGCGTCGCCTCTTTCATCACAGGGAAGAAGATCAAAGGAGAAACAGCTGTCATGAAAAAAGTGATTACCACCGCTTTAATAATGATAGCTGGTAGTGTGGTTTTTGTGGGTTATGTAAGTGAAAAGTTAATAATGTTACTGATCGTTACGAGTATTCTTGGAACAGCGATTGGGGCAATGCTGCCTACGCTCGATGCTCTCATTACAGAGGGGATTGAAAAAGAGGAGCGAGGAACGATCACATCCTTCTACAGCTCTTCGCGCTTTATAGGAGTAGCAGCAGGGCCTCCTTTAATGTCTTTACTCATGAAAGACCACCTGAACATCAGTTACATTGTAGGTGGAGTGTTCGGTGTCATTCTTCTATTGCTTGTGCTTAAACTCATCAAAACAGAAAAAAGCGGTCAAAAGATGCAAACGGAATAACATAGGGGCTGGGACAAAAGAATGTTTCCGCTAGAAAACCCGAACGAAATTTCGTTCGGGTTTTCTTAATGAAGCCATAAATGCATACGCCGCTCCGGCAACATACTTGAGGCCACTGAAAAACACTTTTCAATCTAGAGGAACTGTTAACGTTTGTTGTTGCTTCTCACGAATCGCTTGTCGGTGGGTGCTTGCCGCGGGCACATATATATGTCTCATCGAAGTAAAGAAGCCGAGTTGAACGATAAAATCGTCTTGCCCGGCCTTTTTTAGAGTTTTGTTCCAACCCCTTTGTTATCGTATAGAGAAACAGATCCAGCGCCTAGCCTCTCGCGGTCTTAGCCCCGCACGAGGTGGGGCGTTCGGCGTTGCAACAGACGTTGCGATTTCAGCCGAACTTCATTTTTCCTTTTGCTGTGGCAAAAAACAGCCACTTCAGAGGTATGCTTAAGCATGTTGAGGCTTTTCAAGGCGCGTGGGGTTTTGCTTTAACAATATTGATTATAAGCTTTTGTCAGGTTTTCTACGATTTCTTCTACTTCATAGTCCTCGATTTCTTCTCTTGGAATGAAGTGCAGGACTTGGCCGTCTCTCAGTAAGGCCATAGAAGGTGAGGAGGGTTCGTATCCTTCTAGGTAATCTCTCATGCGTGCAGTTGCTTCGCGGTCCTGCCCGGCAAATACAGTGACGAGGTGTTGAGGACGTTTTTCATTGTTCAATGATTCTCTTGCGGCAGGGCGAGCAAGCCCTGCTGCACATCCACACACGGAGTTGATGACGACTAAAGAAGTACCTTTTGTTTCACTAATGAATGTATCCACTTCTTCAGGTGTCGTCAGTTCAGCAAAACCTGAATTTGTCAGTTCATCTCTCATGGGTTGGGAAATCTCTTTCATATACGCTTCATATGGATTCATCGTAAAAGCCTCCTATTGTTGTTTCTTCTTTGTAGCTTGGGTCATTTGGTGCCATACAGAGCCTTTGGCCTCTTCGCCACCTTCAATTCGTTCGATTGCCATGTTGATTTGCATGCGGACTTCAAACTCAGGGTCATCGACAGCTTCTTTCAACGCTGGGAGTGCCGATTCGTCACCAAGCTCATATAGAAACATAGCGGCACGCCAACGGACGAGCTTGTTCGAATCCGAGAGCGAATCAATCATTTTTGGTAAAGCCTCATTAAAGCCTAAGTCTGAAAGGCAGTCTCCGGCTGTCCGGCGGACTGTGACTGATTTGTCATTTAATGCTTTATAGAGATATGGTAAAGTTTCAATTTCTTCGATCATGCCTAAATATGCTGTTGCAAGTCGGCGAATGGACGCTTTCTCATCATCTAAAGCTTTATCCAGCAAACGGTAATCATCAGCAGTCGGGTCCATTCGATCAAGAGCTGCATAACGTACTTTCCAGTCTTCATGATCTAATGTTTCTAATGTGATCCTCGACTTTTCTTCGCCCGCTTCGACAGTTTCCGATTCTTGGTCAAACGCTTGTTTAACAAGGTTTTCTAGTCGTTCTTTGTCATAGCTTGCTGCAATTTCTTCTTTTACTTGTTCACCGATTTCCTTTACCTCTCCATAACGAGGACTTTGTTCCACCCATTTGCGTTCCATGATCATGTTTGGGGACGCTGGTGATGCCTCCATAGCAGCTTCCATAAATCGTTCAGGTAGGGCGACGCGGGTTTCTTCTTCGCCTTCTTCAAGCTTGACCTGCATGGGCAGCCCCCGAAACATTTGTACAAATACTCGCACTTCTCCAAAAGGATCTCCAGGTTCTTCCACTGCTGCTGAAGAAGATTGGTCATCAACAGCAGATCCGAAAACACTTCGCACTTCTGGAAGGATGACCTCCCATGAGATACGGGCATTCCTTTCTAAAGCGATGAAATCTGTGACATGGTAGAGCCCTTTGACCCCCTCAACCTCAAACAATTGCTGAATAAAATCAGGAGCATCTTCAAGCTGGTCTCCTTTTTTATAATTATGAGTTTCACCATCAGGGAGGGTCTCATTCAAGTTGATTTTCATTGAGTTCGGGCTAGGCGTCGGTTCGATTGATACGATCTTCATTTATCATTCCCCCTAAACTCTCTTTTCCTTCCCATTCTAACAAAGATTAGGGGAGGCATCCACGGAGGGGTGTTGAACAAATGTTTACTAACTTTGTAAAAAAATTATTAAATGTTGAAACCGATGGCTTTTTATACCGTAAACTAGGTGTGTTGAAAAAAAGGAGGGCTTGTGTTGTCTGAACCCGTAATGCAGTTGAAACAGGTAAAGAAGACTATCGGCAAAAATCCGATCATCAAGGGATTGGATTTTAACATTTATAGTGGTGAAGTATTTGGATTTCTCGGTCCTAACGGGGCTGGTAAAACGACTACCATCCGCATGATGGTCGGTCTGATGAAGATGACCGACGGGGATGTGATCATCAAAGGGCATAGTGTGAATGATGATTTCAAAAAAGCGGTACGACATGTCGGGGGGATCGTTGAAAATCCGGAAATGTACCCGTTCATGAGCGGGTGGAAGAATTTATTGCACTATGCACGTATGATGCCCGGCATTTCAAAAGACAGAATCCACCAAGTCGTCGAATTAGTCGGTTTGGAGAAAAGAATCAATGATAAAGTCGGGAAATACTCATTAGGGATGCGTCAAAGACTTGGAATCGCCCAGGCGCTTTTACATAATCCATCTGTATTGATTCTGGATGAACCCACAAACGGATTGGATCCTTCAGGAATCAGGGAGATTCGTGCGTATATAAGAAGATTAGCAGCTGAAGAGGGGGTAGCCGTCATCGTTTCAAGTCACATCTTATCTGAGATGGAGATGATGTGTGATCGGATCGGCATCATTAAGAATGGTGAATTGATTTCGATTCAAACGGTCGAAGATGCCTTGCAGGAAACGACTCAGAAAGAAGTATCGATTGAGGCTGCTCCGCTGGAGGAAGCGAAAGTGGTGTTAGAAAATTTAACGGATTCAGACGTGAGGATTAATCATGAGGCACTGGTGTTCACTGTAGAAAAAGAAGAAATTCCTCGTCTCATTTCTGGTCTTGTCGAAAATAGCATTGATATTTACGGTGTGAATGTCAATCGTTCAACACTCGAAGAGAAATTCTTAGATTTGATTGGAGAGGGATCGATTGAGTAATTTTGTCCAGCTTGTCAAAAATGAAAATATGAAACTTTATTCACAGAAGAGTACATGGATCATGATGATTATTTTAGGACTTCTTATCATTGCCTTTGGTACATTCATGAAGGTAGATGCTACTATGCTTGGCGGTGCCGTTCCGACAGGGGATGATTGGAAACAGGAACTGCAAGAACAAAATGAAGCGTTGAGTAGTCCTCCAGAAGAAGCAGGGGGCTCACAAGAAATTAAATACCCTGGATACATGAACATAGAGGAGAACGAATATCGTATCGCTAACGATATTAAACCGACAGAGTATGACGCATGGAATTTCATCCGGGATAATCGCGGACTCGTTGCAATGGTCAGTTTATTTACAATTATTGTAGCGGCAGGGATAACGGCTAATGAATTTCGCTGGGGGACGATCAAGCTTTTATTGATCCGGCCAATTTCCAGGACAAAGATCCTCTTCTCCAAATATGTCGCTGTCCTGATTTACGCTCTGGCGATGTTGGTATTTTTGTATGCATTATCTTTTCTCGTCGGATTGCTTTTATTCGGTATAGACGGATTTTCACAAATTTATGTGTTCGAACAGGCAGGTGAAATCACACAGGCAGGGATCTTTTCACATACGGTTTCCCAATACCTGCTCAGCTCTGTAGAATTATTGATGATGGCTACGTTCGCGTTTATGATTTCAGCAGTCTTCAGAAATACTTCTTTAGCGATCGGGGTAGCGATCTTCCTCATGATGGCTGGAAGTTCCATTGTCGTATTTCTTATGAATAAAGAATGGGCGAAATATATTTTGTTCGCCAATACAGATTTGACACAGTATGTGGAAGGGTCACCCTTCTTTGATACCACTTTATGGTTTTCCGTCGCTGTGTTAGCGGTATATTATATAATATTCATGTTTTTATCCTGGCTCTTCTTCACTAAACGAGATGTAGCAGGTGCATAACAAAAGGAGGTAAAAAATGAAACGTACAGTCGAAATCGTCATATCAGTCATCGGGATGGTTCTTTTTGGTCTACCCGTGCTTCTGAGCGGACTCATGTTGAACATGAAGGATAACGAACAATTTAAGCAAGAGATGGAAAGCTTCATGAACTCCCCTGAAATGCAAGCGGAAGGTGGAGCGGGCGGTATCAATATCGGAGAAATGATTAACATGTTGGGTTCTTTTGCACTGTTCGCAATGATTGCAGCAATCATTGCCATTGGATTAGGTATTCTCTCCGCTGTCTTTCTTAAAGGGAACAAAAAACCGAAAGCAGCAGGAATCATTTTAATCATCACAGCGATCATTATGACATTTGCCACATTCGGCATGGGATTATTCGGTGGTGTTGCATACTTGATAGCTGGTATTGTAGCTCTTGCTCGTAAGCCGAAAACACCAGTGGAAGAAGGGGCAACCATCAATTATTAATCATTGCCGCGAGACATAGTCCTTGAAAAAGGGGCTGTGTCTTTTTTTTAGAAGAAATGGCTGAAGGTCAGCTTGTAAGATAAGAAAGTAGAAAAAGAGCGCAAGGAGTTTTCCAGGCGCTCTATCTTTGTACTCCCAGGCATCAGGGTCGGGTTATGTTGTAAGTAAAGGTTTGTGTTGCGATCTAAGCAACTCTGATGGCTGAAATCTGCTCTATTTGAAACATTCACTGACTATGGGATCAGATTTGTCTTCATTCAGTCCAAAATTCTGTTCATTTCATCTACATCGGCAACTTGACGGTTATAGACACGTCCATCTTGAGATTGGTATCCACTGCCGCCACATATTTTACACTTGTATTTCCATTCTTCATCATCCATCAGAAGTCCTTCTCCACCACATGCGAGGCATACTTGATCTCTTGGCATCCTGAACTGTCTCCCTCCGTTTGTATTTTTATCATTGGTCTTAATCTGCTTCAGTTGTTAAATGTTATACAAGCTAGATTATGATTTTTAACAAAGGGGAATGGGGGTATCATTGGAGGGATTAGAAATGGCGAGTGATGAAGAAGCAAAAATGAAAGAGAGAAATGAAAACATTGAAACAGAACAGCGCAGTGATGTGAAAATAGATCAACCAGGTCGCCAGTTTTATATTCCATCGCAAATTGTGGATGAATTCGGGGAAAAAGGCAGAGACCATTTAAATAAACCTTTCCGTGCTCAATTATTATTGGCTCTGACAGCGGGTTCTTTTATGACCTTTGGAGCGGTATTCTCTATACTTCTTGCGGTAGGAGTGGAAGCGAAGGGAATTTATCATTTGCTGTCAGGCCTCGGTTTTGCAGCAGGTTACTCGATGGTATTCATTTCCGGTTCCGTTTTATTCACGGAAATCAACGTCCTGTTACCATCTTATTTGTTCAACAAATCAGGTTTAATGAAATCGAATATATATAAGTTTTGGGCTTCAGCCTATATCGGAAATATTTTAGGGGCGTTTATCGTTGCTGGCCTGATTCAAATGTCAGGTTCTTTATCCGATACATTTTATCCTGAGTTATCCAAGTACCTGGATCATAAGATGAAATTCATGGACTATGGAATCAAAGGCTGGTTTGAAGTTTTAGTTTCAGGAATATTGGCGAACTGGCTGATAGGAATGGCTGCTTTCTTAACTACAGCCGCTCGTGATATTACAGGAAAAATATTAGGAACGATGCTTCCTGTAGTATTGTTCGTCGCTGGTAACTTCCAGCACAGTGCTGCGAATATGGGCTACTTCAGTATGGGCTTTCTAGCGTCCGACAAATATACTTGGTATGAATATATTCTATTTAATCTCGTTCCAGCAAGTATCGGGAACTTGATCGGTGGAGGGATACTCGTCTCGTTGTTATTCTCCTACGCGTATAAAGAAGATATCCAAACGTCATTAGGGAAAAAGAAACAATAAGAAAGGAGGACATTATGAAACAAATCATAGCTATGGGGGGCGGTGGTTTTTCTATGGAACCTGAAAACCTATTGTTAGATGAATATGTTCTTGCCCAGGTGGGGAAGACGAACCCCAAAATTTGTTTTCTTCCGACTGCCAGTGGAGATGCGCAAGGCTATATTGAAAGGTTCTATAGCTTCTTTGGAAAAAAGAGCTGTGAGCCGACACATCTTTCTTTATTCTCGCCCCCTTCTGAGGATTTACGCAAACTTCTGTTATCACAGGACATTATTTATGTCGGTGGTGGATCGACGAAAAATATGCTTATTTTATGGAGAGCATGGGGTATTGATGAAATATTGAAAGAAGCCTTGGATAAAGGGGTTTTATTAGCCGGGCTTAGTGCAGGGGCAATCTGCTGGTTTGAAGAAGGTCTGACGGATTCCTACGGCGATCACCTGGAGCCGCTTGCGGGTTTAGGGTTTCTCTCTGGGAGTTGCTGCCCTCATTATGATGGTGAAAAGGAACGCCGCCCATCATACACAGGGTATGTAGAAGAAGGAGCGATTCTTCCGGGGTATGGACTTTATGACGGGGTAGCGGTTCATTTCGTTGATGGAAAGCCCATGAAAGTCGTAAGTTCCAGAGAAGCATCTAAGGGGTTTTTTGTAACTCAAAAAGAAGAAAAACCTTTGGAAATTGAATATCTTGGCTATGAATAAATAGAAAGGTCCCGTGTCTGCATGGCACGGGATCTTCTATTGTAATTACCAAAAAATGGATGACCTGAGGTGTAGAAATCGGTAAGAATAGTTAGAGATAGAGTGATCACTCAAACAGTAGAATTTCAGGGTCTTTTTTATAGGTGTGAACAAGCATGGCGTGCAATTGACCACGGTGATGATACATATGTGCGACAATTTGCAGCAGCCATTCATAACGTTTATTTGTTACGCCCCACCAGGAGGTGGATTCAGTGTAAAGGTGCTCTTCGGTATAATTCTCGAATTGTGCCTTTAATTGGGAAAAATGTTCGAATAATTTGTCGAGGATTTCTTCTTTAGAGCTCATGGATATCGTTTCATAGAAGCGTTCCATTTCCTCTTTCGAAGCTCCTTCGGCAATGTGTCCATCGGCCGCTGGAATCGAGGCGATATGTTCGAGCAATTCTCCGATGGAATACTTCCCTGGGGTGGGGCGCAACTTGAGGTCTTCTTCTGAAAGCTGCCCAACCATTTCCGATATGGAAGCAATGACGATTTCTAATTGATGAAAAGCGCTCTGACAATACATATTCATAAGAACACAACCTTATTTAAAATGTGGTATAGGTAATCTATTTCTCCGAGGTTTGACTAAATTCCTTTTCTTAGCAAAAAGCAACAACAAACGACGAAAAATGCGCAAAAATTTTTTCCGGTGATTCGTTGACTCTAACGTAACGTTATAGATTATGCTTTTAAGTGAGGTGATCACCCATGTATAAAGTGAAGGAAGTTGCAGAGATTGCCGGTGTCAGTGTGCGCACACTGCACCATTACGATCATATCGGCCTGCTGTCCCCTCAGCATGTTACCGATAAAGGTTACCGTTTATATGGAGAAGAAGGGATGGCTCGGTTGCAGCAGATTCTTTTTTTCAAAGAGATGGATTTCTCATTGCAAAAAATCAAGAAGATCCTTGACGATCCGCATTTTGATGAGAAGCAAGCTCTGTCTAATCACAAGGAAATATTAATGGAGAAAAAGATACGGCTTGAGCGGATCATCCACTCTGTGGATCAAACGCTGGAGTCTGTACAAGGAGGAGAGAATATGGCTAATGAGGATCGCTTCAAGCCATTTGATAGAAGGCACATTGAAGAACATCAGAAAAAATATGAAAAAGAAGTGAAGGAAAGATGGGGGCAGACCGATGCCTATAAAGAGTCAAAAAGGAAAACATCTTCCTATACCGATGAAGACTGGAAGAGAATACAGGAAGAGAGCAACGAGATCGACCGCCAAATCGTGGACCGGATGAGTCAAGGACCGGAGGATGAAGAGGTTCAACGTCTCATCGGGGAAAAGCGGCAGCATATCACTGATTATTTCTATGAATGTAATACGGAAATCTTCTGTGGGCTTGCCGATATGTATGTGAACGATCCACGGTTTACAAAAAACATCGACAAGTGGGCAGAAGGATACGCCGAATTTTTACGTGATGCCATGCATATCTACTGTGACAGACTGGATGGCTGAGTGAGCTGCTGATGTCTACTGTTGCAACACAAAACTTTCAAAGCTGTATATAAATGAAAAATGTATGCTGTACAAACAGGTGATAAAGGGGCCATGCATGCCCCCTTTATTAACGTGTTTGACAAACCAATCCGTTGTGAACCTTGATATATCCATGTCGTAGAATATTGAATCCACTTTCATACATATAGAGCCCCATCTGTTCGACGGTCATGAGTTCACGGTACGTATGGTTCATGACATCTGCCATTACCCGATAGTAAAGCTTTGAACGTATTTGGTTACGAGGAGTTGTCAAAATGGCATAACCACCATCCTTCAGAAAGCGGCGGTGCCAGTCTGCAACTTCTGGTTTATACTCATCAGGAAAATGCTCAAGCAATCCTACAGAAAGGACTATATCGAACTCTTTACCAAAATCGAGGTTGCGAACATCGTCAACAATGTACTCGATATTCAACTCATCTTTATAAATGACCTGCCAACTTCCTGTTCTAGGGTTTTCCCCCAGGAATGGGTAGGTTTCTGGAAATTCTGCAAATCGAGTCGTTTTGCAATATTCATCATAATCAACCATGACAATTTCTGCTCCCGGGTACATAGCACCAAGTTGCATCGCTTCATAGCCCTCTGCAGCCCCTAGAAAAAGAATGCGTGGCTTTTGCAAACGAAGGCCTTCGAATAAGGCTCTTTTACCCCGGGGGTCCCAAATTCCATCCTGGATGCGGTGGACGTAGTTCCATAACTGCAATTGAGCGATACCACTAAGAGCATGTTTTATTTCCCTTGGTCGGAAAGAGCGGAGGCTTTTGACGAAGTGTTTCTTTGCTTTATTTTTTTCTTCTGGTACGTCTTTGATGAACCATTCATGGAAGGCTTTATTAAAATAGGTCCAGGAAGTGTGTGGATCCATTGTTCTTTCATTGTGTTCTTCCCAGTCTTTACGCTCCTTTGAATAGGTTGTAACTTCATATGGTTTCCCGACCTTTTTCCACGAAAGCTGTGACCAGTCTGGAACGGTGTTTATACTGACGAACTTATTGTACTCCTTTTCTGATAAACTCCTTAGGTCAACACGGTATTGTGGGTTTAAATGCGTAATGCCCACGTGTTCTTTTGAGTAAGGTTTTTGCTGAAGAGAGTTAAACATATGTTCTTTCAACACCTTCGAAAACACCCCATTCTTATTTTTATCTACTATAACCGAAAATGAAAGCGCTTGCAAAAGTGAGAGAGATATTGAATAGGAAATAAGTGCCTTTGAGACCGCTATATTACAGTGAAGTAAGAACAATGTAATGTTTGAAAAATAATTGTGACTGTCCTGTTATTGGCATTTTCTCTACACGTGTTAGAGTAGGGATTGTGATTTTAAACAGAGTTCATCCATGAAGCGGTGAACAAAGAATGACTGTTTACCGAGGAGGAAATAAATTATGAAAAAAACAATAGTTTCTTTGGCAGCGGTAGCGTCGGTTTCGGCAGTAACAGCAACAACAGTAAGTGCAGATGAACTTAAAGTAGAAAAAGGTGATACTCTGTGGGGAATAGCACAAGATTATGGAGTATCTGTTCAAGATATAAAAAGCGAAAACGGTCTTAATTCTAACTTGATTTTTCCAAACCAAACCCTTTCTATAAATGGACAAGCGGATGGGCAACCGACATCTTCCGATAATAATGTACATGTAGTAAAATCTGGTGATACACTATACAGCATCGGTCAAGCAAACGGTGTAAGTGTGGATCAATTGAAAGATTGGAACGGTCTTCAGGATAATCTAATCGTTCCACAACAAGAGCTCTCTCTGAATGGTCCTAACAAAAAAGTAGATCAAAACCCTGCACCTGCTGAAGAAGAAGCAGAGGCAAAACAGACATCCAGCCAACCAGCTGATGATGGAGTAGCTAAAACGCTGACAATGGAAGCGACAGCTTATACCGCTTCCTGTGAAGGTTGCTCTGGTACAACGTATACAGGTATCGATCTTAATGCGAACCCTGATCAGAAAGTGGTTGCAGTAGATCCAGATGTCATCCCACTCGGATCTGAAGTATATGTAGAAGGCTATGGTAAAGCAGTAGCCGGCGACGTCGGTGGTGCGATCAATGGCAACCGTATCGATGTATTCATTCCAGAACAATCCGATGCCCTAGACTTCGGTCGTAAAACTGTAGAAGTTAAAGTATATGAATAATATTATAAATGAAAAGAGGCGATCCGTTGTAGGATCGCCTCTTTTGTGAAATAACCGTATGCGTTAAAGGTTTTATTACTTATAATCTTGAACCATGCGTACTAACATATGGGCTAATGCATGCTGTTCTTCTTTTTCTCCATTTTTCCAAATTTCACGTAATAATTGTTCTTCGCGGTTTTTAGGTTCCTCATGTTCGGCCAAGTAATTCGCTACTTTCTCCGCGCTTTGGGCCAAGGCTTCTTCACTCATCCCTACTTTTTCCGCTTTACTGACCTTACTTCCTAAGAAACTTGCAAATTGATTGAAGTTCTCAAGAATGTCCTCTTTCTTTTCTTCACTGATATTTGCTGCTTTCGATTCCATTTTATTTAACTCTTTATTTTCATTCATTAAAAAACCTCCTTTGGATTATAGGGGAACATTCCCGTGGTTAAATGAGACCAAACATAAAAGACTCCTGAGCGCACAAGCTCAGGAGTCTTCTTATCTTAGTCATACGGTGGCCTGCGAGAACTTTTCTCCCGCATAGCTAACGAATGTATCCACTACACCATCGATGAAATCAATAGTCTTTTGATCTGTCAATTGGCCATATTCATCCATCTTATTCTGGACCTGCCCCACTAAAATTTCATTACCTGGTAGAACTTGGGCTCCCATACCCGGGGCATTTAAAATCTGACGCAAATGCATTTGCGCTCGGACAGTTCCGAGTATCCCCATTGTAGCCCCAGCAATGAAAGTAGGTTTTCCTTCCATTTCTTTTTCTCCGCGCGACAACCAATCTAAAGCATTTTTCAATACACCAGGAATAGAGTGATTGAACTCAGGGGTCACCACAAGGAACGCGTCAACATCGGAAAGCTGTGCTTTAAAATTCTGGACAGAAGCCGGGGCTTCGGATTCAATGTCTTGGTCGTAATGCGCTAAGTCACGAATCTGGACGATTTTTATATCTAAATGATCTTTATAACGGTCTTTCATAAACGTTGTCAACTTCATATTATAGGAATCTTTTCGAATGCTTCCCACCAGGGCAGCTACCTTCATCATAAATCCTCCTCTTTATAATTCTTCCCATTACTATTATAAAAAGGGCAGCGGGAACATCCTAATGTTATGCTCAACCTGTCTGAGGTTTGGAAAATCTTCAGACTTCTATAAAGGAAATATGTTTAGAAATCAAACACTTCAGGGATGGATAAGAGGTTATGACCTCTTGTATAGAGTCCTTATTAAGAAAAAAACCGATAAAATATATTTTTTTCTTGCGTTTACGACGTTTTACTAATAATATCAAGGGGAATCGTTTCATATCCTATAAAGAAAAGGAGGTCACCACTATGACTCTGCTGTATTCAAAAGCCCGCGAGCTATTCGATCAGGATTACAAAAATACTCCTGAAGGCCAAGCGCAAGCTAAAACAAAAGGTGTTAAGCGCACGCGGAGTGGAAAGGTCCTATTCTCTTTCCGTAAGCAGAACAATAAGCGTAAATAACATTTGAAGTGGTGAAGGCAGCTATGAGAAGAAATAAAAAGAGAATAAACATGGCAGACTTTTTAAAAAAAGGTGTCCCATGGCTCAGCGCTAAGTGACTGAATCAGTCATAGAGCGCTGATTTTTTATTTTAATAACCTTTCCGTAAAGTTTAAGTTCGAACAGTTGGGGATATGTTATTCGCTAAGGAGGCGTTTGAGAATGAGGATTTTTTCTGAAAATGCATTAAAAGATGAACATGTTCTTGTTACTGGAGCTACAGGTGGGATTGGTCGTGAAGCCGCGAAAGAGATCGTCCGTGCTGGCGGTCATGTGACCCTTACAGGACGTAATGAAGAAAAGTTGAAACAGGCGAAAAAAGAGTGTGCTACTATAAATGGTGGGGTGGAAATTTTCCTATGTAAAGCAAACTTGAACGAAGAATTCGACCGTGACAAAGTGGTAAAAGAGGCAATGGATTCAATTGGCCCTATTACTGGTTTGGTCAATTCAGCTGGGGTCATCGGGGGAGGACCGTTGGAGAGCATAAAGGAAGAGGATTTGCGTAAGGTAATGGAATTGAACTACTTTTCGACAGTCCTATTCACCCAGAAAGTATATGTAGAGATGAAAAAGCAAGGGGCCGGAGCTATTGTGAACCTTTCATCCTTATCCGGGCTCCGCGGTACACATAGTAACACAGCATACAGCGCTTCAAAATTTGCAATTATTGGTTTTACTCAATCGTTTGCTTTAGAAGCAATCGAGAATGGCATTCGTGTGAATGCCGTTTGTCCAGGCTACGTAGATACAGCTATGGGACAAGCAGCTATAAACTCTAAAGGAGAACGGGAAGGCAGAAGTTATGAAGAACAAAGGAAGCTTGCTGAACAAGGAATACCGTCCGGGAAACTCAGTGAACCAGAAGAAGTAGCACGTTCCATTGTCTACCTTCTATCAGATGCTTCCTATAATATCATCGGAGAGTCTTTGAAAATTTCCGGTGGTAGTGTCATGCGATGAAACTTTTTCAAGGAGATGTTCACTATTGAATGAAGAGAGGTATGCCAAGCAACATTTATTCGCCCCCATCGGAGAGAAGGGTCAACAACTGTTGCAAGAAAAGCATGTTTTGGTGGTTGGTGCAGGTGCATTAGGTACAAGCAGTGCAGAACAGCTGGTGCGTGCCGGTATCGGAAACATTACCATTATTGATCGGGATTATGTTGAGATGAGCAATTTGCAAAGACAACAACTTTACACAGAAATAGACGCAAAGAATCGCTTGCCGAAAGCAGTCGCAGCCAAAAATCGGCTGCAACAATTAAATTCAGAAGTGAAGATCACCACCCATGTCGCAGATGTACAAAGAGAAGAGTTGGAAAAGTTCGTGACTGGAGTGGACCTCATCTTGGATGGTACCGATAATTTCGAAACACGGATGTTGATTAATGATATGTCACAAAAAAACCAGATCCCTTGGATTTATGGAGGGTGTGTAGGAAGCCATGGCTTGAGCTGCGTCATTCTCCCTGGTGTTACACCGTGTTTGAATTGTTTGATGGAGGCGGTCCCTCTGAGTGGAGCAACTTGCGATACAGCCGGGGTCATAAGTCCAGCTGTACAAATGGTCACCGCTCATCAAGTGGCAGAAGCATTAAAGGTATTAGTGGAAGATGAAAAAGCGATTAATAAAGGGTTGATTACATTCGATTTATGGAACCATCACTATACGAATATAAAAACATCCCATGCAAAAAAACATGATTGTCCATCTTGTGGTGATCATCCGACATACCCATATCTTTCAAATGATACAAAAACGAAAGTCGCTGTTCTTTGTGGCCGTGACACCGTCCAAATTCGTCCCCCGGATAAGAAAGAGCGAAATTTAAATGATTTGAAGCAAAGACTACCCCAAAGCAAAGTAAAGGAAAATCCATTTTTATTAACCTATGAAGATGAGCGTCATCGCATGGTTTTCTTTAAAGATGGAAGAGTGCTTATCCATGGAACAAAGGATGTCGCAGAAGCTAGAAATCTTTATCATAAAATCTTAGGCAGTTGATATAAAAAGTGAATTGTTGTTTGTACTGAAATGCATTCGGGTATGAATAAGTATAATTACATTTTAGTAAGGAGAATTCATCATGGGTAGACTACTGAGACGATTATTCAAGTTTGGACCGATTATTTATCCGATCATCAAAAAATTCATGCGAAAGCGTAGAGGCAGATACTAAAAACGTGCTTAAAGGAAGCGCGTTTTCCCCTTAGGATTCTTCCTTGTTTTCTTATAATAAGGAAGAAACTTGTGAATGTTCATTTTGGCTTAGAAGAAATTACAAAGAATGAAAAAAGTATCTTTAAAACTATTGCATGAATGATATAGCCGTGATATATTATTACTTGTCGCATTAAGAGAGGCGGCGAGCCGCAAACGGCTGACAAAATAATTCATGAAAAGTTGTTGACGATAACGACTAGCCATGGTATATTAATTAAGTCGCTGTTTTGAAGCGGCACATAACATTTTGATCTTTGAAAACTGAACGAACCAACCAGTACGTCAAGATATTTCTTCTTATAAAGAAGAGATTTGAAACAAGCACATTCGGTGTGCAAATGAGCAAGTCAAACTAACTTTTATGGAGAGTTTGATCCTGGCTCAGGACGAACGCTGGCGGCGTGCCTAATACATGCAAGTCGAGCGCGGGAAGCGAGCGGATCCCCTTCGGGGGTGAAGCTCGTGGAACGAGCGGCGGACGGGTGAGTAACACGTGGGCAACCTACCTGTAAGATCGGAATAACCCCGGGAAACCGGGGCTAATGCCGGGTAATACTTTTCTTCGCATGAAGGAAAGTTGAAAGATGGCCTCTGGCTATCACTTACAGATGGGCCCGCGGCGCATTAGCTAGTTGGTGAGGTAACGGCTCACCAAGGCAACGATGCGTAGCCGACCTGAGAGGGTGATCGGCCACACTGGGACTGAGACACGGCCCAGACTCCTACGGGAGGCAGCAGTAGGGAATCTTCCGCAATGGACGAAAGTCTGACGGAGCAACGCCGCGTGAACGATGAAGGTCTTCGGATCGTAAAGTTCTGTTGTTAGGGAAGAACAAGTGCCGTGCGAATAGAGCGGCACCTTGACGGTACCTAACGAGGAAGCCCCGGCTAACTACGTGCCAGCAGCCGCGGTAATACGTAGGGGGCAAGCGTTGTCCGGAATTATTGGGCGTAAAGCGCGCGCAGGCGGTTCCTTAAGTCTGATGTGAAAGCCCACGGCTCAACCGTGGAGGGTCATTGGAAACTGGGGAACTTGAGGACAGAAGAGGAGAGTGGAATTCCACGTGTAGCGGTGAAATGCGTAGATATGTGGAGGAACACCAGTGGCGAAGGCGACTCTCTGGTCTGTTTCTGACGCTGAGGTGCGAAAGCGTGGGTAGCAAACAGGATTAGATACCCTGGTAGTCCACGCCGTAAACGATGAGTGCTAGGTGTTAGGGGGCTTCCACCCCTTAGTGCTGAAGTTAACGCATTAAGCACTCCGCCTGGGGAGTACGGCCGCAAGGCTGAAACTCAAAGGAATTGACGGGGGCCCGCACAAGCGGTGGAGCATGTGGTTTAATTCGAAGCAACGCGAAGAACCTTACCAGGTCTTGACATCCTTGGACCACCCTAGAGATAGGGTTTTCCCTTCGGGGACCAAGTGACAGGTGGTGCATGGTTGTCGTCAGCTCGTGTCGTGAGATGTTGGGTTAAGTCCCGCAACGAGCGCAACCCCTAATCTTAGTTGCCAGCATTCAGTTGGGCACTCTAAGGTGACTGCCGGTGACAAACCGGAGGAAGGCGGGGATGACGTCAAATCATCATGCCCCTTATGACCTGGGCTACACACGTGCTACAATGGATGGTACAAAGGGCAGCGAAGCCGCGAGGTGTAGCAAATCCCATAAAACCATTCTCAGTTCGGATTGTAGGCTGCAACTCGCCTACATGAAGCCGGAATCGCTAGTAATCGCGGATCAGCATGCCGCGGTGAATACGTTCCCGGGCCTTGTACACACCGCCCGTCACACCACGAGAGTTGGCAACACCCGAAGTCGGTGAGGTAACCTTTTTGGAGCCAGCCGCCGAAGGTGGGGCCAATGATTGGGGTGAAGTCGTAACAAGGTAGCCGTATCGGAAGGTGCGGCTGGATCACCTCCTTTCTAAGGATTTAGAACGGAAACGTACTTGGTTGGTTGTTCAGTTTTGAGAGATCAAACGATCTTTCAATCTGTGAACCTTGAAAACTGGATAAGGAATCAATAGTGGTCATCTAACGATGACGCTAGTGATGACAAGACATCAAACATCGAAATTGTAATCAACGTCTTTTCACGAAGATAGTTAAGTGAATAAGGGCGCACGGTGGATGCCTTGGTACTAGGAGTCGATGAAGGACGGGACTAACACCGATATGCTCCGGCGAGCCGTAAGTAGGCTTTGACCCGGAGATTTCCGAATGGGGAAACCCACTGTTCGTAATGGAACAGTATCCTATACTGAATACATAGGTATAGGAAGGCACACCCGGGGAACTGAAACATCTAAGTACCCGGAGGAAGAGAAAGCAAATGCGATTTCCCGAGTAGCGGCGAGCGAAACGGAATCAGCCCAAACCAGAAAGCTTGCTTTCTGGGGTTGTAGGACACTCCATCGGAGTTACCAAGGAGGAAGATAGACGAATCGGCCTGGAAAGGCCAGCCAGAGCAGGTAACAGCCCTGTAGTCGAAATCTTTCTCCCTCCGGAGTGGATCCTGAGTACGGCGGAACACGAGAAATTCCGTCGGAATCCGGGAGGACCATCTCCCAAGGCTAAATACTTCCTAGTAACCGATAGTGAACCAGTACCGTGAGGGAAAGGTGAAAAGCACCCCGGAAGGGGAGTGAAAGAGAACCTGAAACCGTGTGCCTACAAGTAGTCGGAGCCCGTTAATGGGTGACGGCGTGCCTTTTGTAGAATGAACCGGCGAGTTACGACCGTATGCGAGGTTAAGCAGCAGAAGCGGAGCCGCAGCGAAAGCGAGTCTGAATAGGGCGAGTGAGTATGCGGTCGTAGACCCGAAACCGTGTGATCTACCCATGTCCAGGGTGAAGGTCAGGTAACACTGACTGGAGGCCCGAACCCACGTAAGTTGAAAATTACGGGGATGAGGTGTGGGTAGGGGTGAAATGCCAATCGAACACGGAGATAGCTGGTTCTCTCCGAAATAGCTTTAGGGCTAGCCTCAGAATAGAAAGTCTTGGAGGTAGAGCACTGATTGGACGAGGGGCCCCTATCGGGTTACCGAATTCAGTCAAACTCCGAATGCCAACGACTTTGTTCTGGGAGTCAGACCGTGGGTGATAAGGTTCATGGTCGAGAGGGAAACAGCCCAGACCGCCAGCTAAGGTCCCAAAGTGTGTGTTAAGTGGAAAAGGATGTGGAGTTGCTTAGACAACCAGGATGTTGGCTTAGAAGCAGCCATCATTGAAAGAGTGCGTAATAGCTCACTGGTCGAGTGACTCTGCGCCGAAAATGTACCGGGGCTAAACACACCAC
This sequence comes from Halobacillus litoralis, assembly GCF_004101865.1. NCBI lineage: Bacteria > Bacillati > Bacillota > Bacilli > Caryophanales > Bacillaceae > Halobacillus > Halobacillus litoralis. Next base: position 1,970,333 of record NZ_CP026118.1, on the reverse strand, counting down.
CGAAGCTGCGGATTGATCTTACGATCAGTGGTAGGAGAGCGTTCTAAGGGCCGTGAAGTCAGACCGTAAGGACTGGTGGAGCGCTTAGAAGTGAGAATGCCGGTATGAGTAGCGAAAAAAGAGTGAGAATCTCTTTCACCGAATGCCTAAGGTTTCCTGAGGAAGGCTCGTCCTCTCAGGGTTAGTCGGGACCTAAGCCGAGGCCGAAAGGCGTAGGCGATGGACAACAGGTTGATATTCCTGTACCACCTCCTTTCCGTTTGAACGACGGGGGGACGCAGGAGGATAAGGAGAGCGCGCCATTGGATGAGCGCGTCCAAGCAGTGAGACGGTCGGATAGGCAAATCCGTCCGGCAACGTCAAGCTGTGATGGGGAGGGAAATTTAGTACCGAAGCTCCTGAGTTCACACTGCCAAGAAAATCCTCTAGTGAGGAAAGAGGTGCCCGTACCGCAAACCGACACAGGTAGGCGAGGAGAGGATCCTAAGGTGAGCGGGAGAACTCTCGTTAAGGAACTCGGCAAAATGACCCCGTAACTTCGGGAGAAGGGGTGCTCCTCTGCCGAGGAGCCGCAGTGAAAAGGCCCAAGCGACTGTTTACCAAAAACACAGGTCTCTGCGAAGCCGTAAGGCGAAGTATAGGGGCTGACACCTGCCCGGTGCTGGAAGGTTAAGGGGATGCGTTAGCGTATGCGAAGCGTTGAACCGAAGCCCCAGTAAACGGCGGCCGTAACTATAACGGTCCTAAGGTAGCGAAATTCCTTGTCGGGTAAGTTCCGACCCGCACGAAAGGTGCAACGACTTGGGCACTGTCTCAACGAGAGACCCGGTGAAATTATACTATGTGTGAAGATGCACATTACCCGCGACAGGACGGAAAGACCCCGTGGAGCTTTACTGTAGCCTGATATTGAATGTTGGTACAGCTTGTACAGGATAGGTAGGAGCCTTGGAAGCCGGAGCGCTAGCTTCGGTGGAGGCGCTGGTGGGATACTACCCTGGCTGTACGGACATTCTAACCCAGGACCGTGATCCGGTCCGGAGACAGTGTCAGGTGGGCAGTTTGACTGGGGCGGTCGCCTCCCAAAGAGTAACGGAGGCGCCCAAAGGTTCCCTCAGAATGGTTGGAAATCATTCGCAGAGTGTAAAGGCACAAGGGAGCTTGACTGCGAGACCTACAAGTCGAGCAGGGACGAAAGTCGGGCTTAGTGATCCGGCGGTACCGCATGGAAGGGCCGTCGCTCAACGGATAAAAGCTACCCCGGGGATAACAGGCTTATCTCCCCCAAGAGTCCACATCGACGGGGAGGTTTGGCACCTCGATGTCGGCTCATCGCATCCTGGGGCTGTAGTCGGTCCCAAGGGTTGGGCTGTTCGCCCATTAAAGCGGTACGCGAGCTGGGTTCAGAACGTCGTGAGACAGTTCGGTCCCTATCCGTCGTGGGCGTTGGAAATTTGAAAGGAGCTGTCCTTAGTACGAGAGGACCGGGATGGACACACCGCTGGTGTACCAGTTGTTCCGCCAGGAGCATCGCTGGGTAGCTACGTGTGGTCGGGATAAGTGCTGAAAGCATCTAAGCATGAAGCCCACCTTGAGATGAGATTTCCCTTTGCTTTAAGCAAATAAGATCCCTCAGAGACGATGAGGTTGATAGGTCCGAGGTGGAAGCGTGGTGACACGTGGAGCTGACGGATACTAATGGATCGATGACTTATCTATAGAGATTTCGTTCGTGAAAAGTCGATGTGCATTCGACGATGATGTTTCCTTATCCAGTTTTGAGGGTTCACCTCAAGCTTTATATTGATGTGGTGGTGAAGGCGAAGAGGTCACACCTGTTCCCATGCCGAACACAGCAGTTAAGCTCTTCAGCGCCGATGGTAGTCGGGTCGATCCCCGTGAGAGTAGGACGCCGCCACGTCATTATCAACCCCTTCAGGAATTTCCTGAAGGGGTTTTGCTTATAAAGAAAATATGGGAAAAGGGTGCGCCGTTTTTTTATCTTTAATTGCCTCTTATGGTAAACTGTAGAAAAGCAGGCTTGTCATTCTTGGTGGTGAAGGAGAATTGCAAATGAATCGTTGGGATTCTACACCGGTCATCCGTTTCTTCGGTGGCCGTAAACTATTATACATATTAGGTGTGCTATTGGTTGTCGGGTTGAATATCCTTGTTTATTCAAACGTCGGGTTCATCTTCGATCCCTTTCTCATATTTGTTCAGACGGTAGCTCTTCCGTTAATTCTATCTGTGGTTGTTTATTACTTGTTACGGCCTATCATTAATTTACTTGAGTCGTGGAGGGTTAAGCGGATCTGGGGTATTTTAATTACGCTCCTTGCTTTAGTAGGGTTGATTACTCTCATGGTGGTCTTAATCATCCCTTTTCTAGAGAAGCAACTGATCAGTTTGGCAGAAGAATTGCCAAGATATTTAAGAGATTTAATCAATACGACCGATCAGTGGTTGCGAAACTCCATGTTTTCCGGGTATTATACAAATCTTTTTGAGGATGCGGATGGGGTCTTAAATCAGCTTCCTGATTATATATCTTCTTATGCATCGCAGACTGTTGAGGGAATCACGAGTATCATTACTACGGTGACAAATGTAGTCGTAGCAATTGTTACACTGCCTTTCATCCTGTTTTATCTTTTGAAGGATGGCCATCATTTGCCAGAAACGATTATCAAGCTCTTCCCTCCTAAAACCCGCTCGGAAGTAACAAGTGTGTTCAAAGGAATCGATCACCAGCTTAGTGCCTATATTCAGGGTCAGATCATTGTAAGTTTTTGTATAGGAATCATGATGTACATTGGATTCTTGATTATAGGGTTGGAATATGCATTGTTGCTTGCTGCGATTGCTAGTGTGACGAGTGTCGTTCCTTACTTGGGACCGGTTATTGCTATCACACCAGCACTGATTATATCTATCGTTACTTCTCCTTTCATGGTTTTGAAACTGTTATTCGTGTGGACGGTTGTTCAACTCTTAGAAGGAAAGTTTATATCTCCCCAAATCATGGGGAAAAGTTTGCATATTCATCCGGTAACCATTATTTTTGTACTGCTGACAGCAGGTCACTTGTTCGGGGTGGTGGGAATCATCTTGGCTATACCGGGTTATGCAATTCTGAAAGTTTTCGTCACCCATATGTTTTTATGGTTTCAACGTCGTTACAACAGGTTCGTAGAGGAAGAACATCAATATTCAATCGACAATAGTAAATAAAAAAGGAAAGGGTGTCCTTCCTTTTTTCTACTTATAGTGAAACTTCTTTTCTCCTCCTGTTATCTTCAGGGTATTAAGGAGACAGGATGTTAATTGTCCATAAAAAAGATGCTGAACTGTAAAGGACAGCATCTTTTTTATAGGATCCAATAAGAAAGCAGTGATAATATAATAGAAGTTAAAACGAGTAAAATCATTGGCTTTAATGCTTTTTCTCTTACGTCTGTCAGACTTACACTGAGCCCAAGGCCGACCATAGCCATCGTGAGAATGAATGAGGTAAATGTAGAAATTCCACTCATCAGTGAGGCAGGGATTGTAAAGAGAGCCCCATCAATATAACTTCCGAAGAGACTCATTAGAATAAATCCTATTAAGAAGTAAGGGAATGCGATAGTGTGCTCGTTATCTTTTTTACCTTTCTTCTGCATGAACCATACAAGGATCAAGCTAACAGGCACCAGCAAGAAAACACGGCCTAATTTGGCAAGGAGTGCCATGCCCAGGCCCTCCTCGCCGGCAGGTTCACCTGCAAGAGCGACGTGAGCAATTTCATGGAGACTCAATCCTGCCCAAATGCCGTATTCTTCTGCGTTGATAGGAAGAATCGGACGTATAATGGTATAAGCAATTGCGAATAACGTTCCAACAATGGATATCACACCAGCGCTGATTGCTGTGTCTTCTTCTTTCGCTTTTAAGATAGGAGAGACTGCCGCAATTGCTGAAGCCCCGCATATTCCAGTACCTATCCCAAGGAGCATTGTCAATGAAACGTCAGCCTTAAACAATACGGCTAGCAAGTACATAAATCCGATAGCAAAGATGATGACAAGGACGCCTTTGAAGAGCAAGGGAAGTCCTTCATTTATAATGACATTAATATTTAATTTCAAACCGAACAATATAATAGCGAGACGTAATAGTTTCTTTGCGGAAAATTGAATTCCTGACCGTATGAATTCAGGGTACCCGAAAAAATGTCTATAAATGACTGCAAGTAAAATAGCAGATGCTAAAGGTCCTGCTTGATTGACCAAAGGTAGTGTGGCTAATAAAAAACCGATGGCAGCAATAAGGGCAGTAAAACCTATCCCTGTAAGGAGTGTTCGATCAGAAGTCAAGCTGAAATATGGCTTCATGCTTTTTCCTCCTTTTTCCCCTCATACACTATACGCCTCGTTTAATTATTAGTAAAATAAAACTTTATAATGTCAATGATTATAAAATTAAATGATTGGGTGATCCTATGGATTTAGAAGCATTAAAAACATTCGTGACGGCCATTGATCAGAAAAGCTTTACAAGAGCATCAGAAATACTGAACCTCTCACAACCAACAGTCAGTTCACATATTAAGAATTTGGAACATTTTTTTGGTACAACGTTAATTGATCGATCTCCAAAAAGATTCATAGTGACTCAAACAGGTGATATTGTTTACCAGCGGGCCCGCCAAGTGTTAGGTATTATGGAAAAAACGAAAAGCGAAGTGTTAGAGTTTCACCAACAACTTCGGGGAAGCATCCGTATCGGAGCGAGTTATACAGTCGGTGAATATATCATTCCCACGATTTTAAAATCATTTGATCAAAACTACCCTGCAATTGAAGTAGGAGTCACGATTGCAAATTCACAGAGAATCAATCGGGAAGTTCAACTCCACCAATTGGATATAGGGTTAGTCGAAGGGAAGGTAGCCGATCAGGGGCTCGCTTCCTTTCCATTTATGGAGGATGAAATGGTTGTCGTTGTTCCGGAGGACCATCCTATTCGAAGAAAATCCTCTATAACCTTTGAAGACCTGCAGGATCAGACGTGGATCTCTAGAGAAAAAGGATCAGGGACCAGGGCAATGATGGATTCGATGCTGGAATCATTCAACATCCGTCCTAAGAAAATGATTACGATTGGAAGTAATCATGGAGTAATTCAGGGAGTGAAAGCAGGTATAGGTCTTTCATTCATATCTGAAACGGTCGTAAAACATACAGGAGCCATGAATTTAATCATGCGTCTTCCTTATATAAAGTCGACGACACGTTATTTTTCCATCGTAACTCCTGTCCATGAAGAAGAAATAACCACTCATGTCGATGTTTTCATTAAACTGGTTATGGAAATGTATCAATTGTCAAAAAATCATTGATTTTTTTCGAACTAACCTCTGTTATGATGAAGGGAAAGAAGGTTTGGGTTGAAGTGAAGACTCTATAATAAAATGAGGATCGCGAAATCGGCCAGGGAAGCTTACAATCCTTTGCACGCAGGATTCAGCAATTTGAAAAAATGTCCGAATGTGTAAAAAACCTGAATAAATTAAAGAGATCGAGGGTACTGTGCATTATAGAAAAAATGAAACGTTTTCGCTTGTGGATTCGTAAATAAGGAAGATAGCATAATAACAGTGTTTCAATACCAAATCTTATTTCTAATACTGAGGTGAAAAAATGAAGAGACTAGACCAGATTGTCGACTATTTGAAGACGCTGGGAGTTGAGGTTGAGAAGGTTTATCGTACACCGAAGGAAGAGACGAGATAAGCGGAGATTATACTTATAAATCAAGGTATGCTCAAAATATAGAGCATACCTTTTTACTGTTTGATCACGCGCTCTGTTGTGAAGTGATTTCTATGAATGCAGGGTGTTTTGATTGCTTGATTGCCCATAAGACACCTAACAGGACAGGGAAGAGCAAGAGAAGGAAAACCATATAAGCTCCTTGGGAGGTGGCGACTATACCGAAAATCGGACCAGTAATGACAACAGAAGTCTGGTTGCCTAACATTCGTAAACTAGACATACGTCCGTGAAAGTGAGGGTCAGTCGCCATTTGTTGAATGGACTGCAAAAGAGCACGTACAAATGAAGTTCCAAGGCCGATCATCGCAAATCCAAGGAAGGCAACCCAAACATGGGAGGTCAGTCCAACCAAAGCTAAGCCGGCTGCCATAATGAGGAGCGACCAAACCGCCAGCCGGTCTTTGCACTTCATCCACCACCAGGTGCCAATTAGACCGGCGACAATTCCTCCGATTGAAAATGTACTATCAAGAAAACCATATATAATGGAAGACTGTTGTAAGTGTGCACTTGTATAAACACTTAAAAACCCCAGGGTTGTATGAAAGGTCAATTGGCCGAGCATCATCATGATGAATAAACCATAAAGCATTTGGTGTGTATGCACATATGTGAAGCCATCCTTCATTTCCTTTATGAAAGAAGTCGGCTCGGTTAATTCCTGTTTAGGGATAGGTGTGTAAGAAATAAGTTCTACGGTCACCCAGGCTCCCAAGTACAGACAAACGACAACAACAAGTGAAGACGTAACAGTTAACCAGCCAGCCAAAATCCCCCCAGTGATGCACCGCATAAACTTCCAGCAACAGTGGAGGAGGCAGACCAGGTGAAAATCCGTGGCAAATCCTCCTTCGGGAAGACCTCAGCCACCAAGGCTTGAAGGGAAGGGCGAAAAAGAGACCCTAAGGTTTGAAGAACCATATGTGACACGATCATCACTAAAGGATGGATCCAATCTATAAAGAAAGCCCCCCATAAAAAAACTAAACATATGATGCTGCACAAACCGGCAATGCTGGCAAGGCGTTTCCTATTTTTACGATCGACAAGCACGCCGAAAATCAGGTTGGAAAACAGTCCTGGAATAAAACCGAAGCTGACAAACAGTCCTGTATATAGTGCATCTCCGGTCCACTGGTACAAAAACCAAGTGATCAATACAAAATACATAGCCCGCCCACATTCATAGAAGAAATATCCACTAAGTAACCGCTTTGTATTCAATCGATTCATCAAATCACCCCTTTTGGAACTACTTCCATCCTATCCCATCCATAGAGATTTGGATAATATTGCTTTATAATGAAAAGTGATAAGCATTGCTTATGGGGGGAGTCGAGATGAAACTAGAAGATTATCAATTGATCCTTTATTTAAAGGAGTATGGGACAATCAGAGCGACTGCGAAGAAAATCTTGATATCACAGCCGGCTCTTACACAACGTTTGAAATACATAGAAGAATACTTGGGAGGGCTTATTTTCCTCCGTACCTCTAAGAAACTTCTTCCTACGCCCTTCGGGGAATTGGTTCTGGATCATGCAGCAACTGTCATGAAGCGAGAAGAACAACTGTGGACTCGCTTATCAAAAGCGAAAGGAAAAGTAGCGGGGACACTTTCTATCGGTGCTTCTTCTTTGTTCAGTCAGTACTTTCTCCCTGATATTCTCGAAAAGTTCACCACACAGCATCCTGAGGTGACCATTGATCTAGTGACTGGGGTGAGTGAAGAGATCCGACAAAATTCACATTCATTTCACATTTGTATTGTCAGAGGAGAGCCTCTGAAGGATTATGAAAAATTTCATCTGTTGGATGACCCCCTGTATCTGTTCGATCGTTATCCGTTACGCTCAAAACTTACGCGGCCATTCATTGAATTTAAAAGTGATCCTGAATTTCAGAAGTTGATTGAGAGGTGGATGTACGCTCAGGATGGTCTATTGTTCAATCGTTCGATTAAAGTCGATCATTTTGAAACAGCCAAGCAAATGATGAGTAGAGGTTTAGGTATGACGGTGTTGCCGGAAAGTATATGTAGTAATGAAAAAGATCATTTTGAATATATACCTTTGACGATGGAGGGGGAGTCAATTGTCAGAGAGACCTGGGCATGTATAAAGCCTGGCTTACGCGACCTTCCGCAAGTCGAGGCGTTTATGAAGCATATAGAAGTTGAAAGCTTATAAAAGTAGAGGTGATAGCAAATGGATGATTTAGAAAAAAAGCTGGTTTATATTCTTAAAGAAAAAACACCGTATATCCAGCCGTTATTTGACACTGCAGACCGTTACCTCAGTTCATATTACATCGGGGCTGGAGTAGTTGTGCAGACTGTGTGGAACGATCTCCATGGTTATGACCCCGGCTATGGGATTGGAGATGCAGATATTATTTTTCATGATGAAAAAGGTACATTAACAGAGGAGAGAAAGCTGGAAGCAAGTTTAAAAAAGAGAATGGATGATTATCCGTTTGAGATTGACATAACGAATGAGGCACTTGTGCATCAGTGGTATGAAGATAAATTCGACCAGGTCATTGAACCTTATACATCAAGTGAAGCGGCGATTGACACATGGCCGACCACTGCCTCAGCCATAGGGGTGAAGCGCCTGGTAGAAGGAAGTTATCAAGTATACGCTCCGTATGGATTAGAAGATTTGTTCCGAATGACTGTGAGGCCGAATAAAAAATTGATCACCGAAGATATCTATTATAAGAAAGCCCACAAATGGAAGTCCCGATGGCCTATGTTAAAAATTTCACCATGGTAAAACCAGAAAGATGTATATTCGGGTGCCGCTTGCACTTCGAGTACGATTCATTTTATTATGATAGTATTCATTCCATTACAAAGGGGATTGTTAACAGTGAGTGGACAATCGTTTGTTAGATTAGAAGAAATACATCAAAATGAATTCATTAAAGCGGCTATCGATCGTGTAGGGGCGGGAGTTGTTATTACAGACCCTGAACAAGAAGATAATCCGATGATATATTGCAATAAAGGCTTTCAGGAGTTAACTGGATACGAATCGGACGAAATTTTGGGACAGAACTGTCGTTTTCTACAAGGAGATGATACGAGTCAGAGCCAAGTAGAAAGAATTCGTGACGGACTTAAAAATTTCCAATCTGTCCAAATTGAAATTAAAAATTATCGTAAAGATGGGTCGATGTTTTGGAATGAACTGCAAATTTTCCCCGTATTCATTGAACAGATGGAACAAACATACTTTGTCGGTGTGCAAAAAGATGTGTCTCAACGACGGCAGCAAGAGGAATTGATCGGGCATTATTTGTCTGAAGTGAAGCGTCTCTCCACACCGATTGTCCCTGTCGAAGACAACATTTCCGTGCTTCCTCTCGTGGGGACGATCGATGATGAACGTTTGCAGCAAATGCTGGATGCCGTGAGCCATCATGTGAAGGAAACGAAAGAAGATTATTTGATTATGGATATGTCTGCTGTTCATTCTTATAATGAAGCGGTACATATGGGGATTTATCAAATGAACCAATTACTTGACTTGATGGGCACAACTCTTGTCATTACGGGGATTAACCCGACATTTGCAATCCAGAGTGCCCCTTATGCAGATTTCAGTGAATTATCTTTACAGACGTATGCCTCAGTGAAACAAGCACTGCAATTTATACAAAAGGAAAACATATAATAAATAACTGATTAAAGGTTCTGGTCTGCGAAAGCCATGCCATGCACAAAGCTGAACATCTAGCTTAGTGTACGGCATGGGATTTTTTTATTTTAGAATTTATAAAAGTCAGTTTAAATATCATAGACTTCATAATCTGGTCGTTGGATTAAACCTGACTTGTAAGGTATGATTTAAATATAATAAAGGAAGCAGGAGTGGATAGAATGGGAGATGTGTTTCAACCATGGATAAAGAATGTCAGACATGAGCGTTTATTTGAAAAGGCTGTACGTATCGCAGAAGAAGCTCGTTCCCATGTGACAGAGACGGATCGGGATGCAGTATTTTCCCACCACACCTTAAATGTGATCAAGCAAGAAGAATACCCTTCTTTAACATTACCGACAACGTTCGGGGGAGAGGATCTTTCCTTATATGAACTGTTGCTGTTACAAGAAAAGATCGCTGAAGGTGACGGAGCGGTTGCGCTATCCATCGGCTGGCATATGGGGATCATGATGGAACTGGCTGATGAACAGTTGTGGAAAAGAGACCAATTCGAAAAATTGGCAAAAGAAGTGGTCCGAAATCAAAAAGTGGTCAACCGCGCAGCGACTGAACCGGCAACAGGAAGCCCTACTCGTGGGGGCGTTCCAGAGACGACGGCTGTCAGAGCAGATGGCCAATATGTGCTGAATGGCAGGAAATCATTTACATCAATGGCGGAGCATTTGAATTATTATATCGTCTCAGCTTATATTAAAGATATAGACAAGGTTGGCTGGTTTATTATCGACCGTCATCAACCTGGTGTTTCAGTTGAAAAGACCTGGGATACCCTTGGTATGCGGGGCACGGAAAGTGATGATTTAGTGATGACAGATGTGGAGTTGGGTCTCGAGGATTTAGTGGAAGTCAATTCTGGGGAGAAGTCGACCCCTAAAGGGTGGCTCCTGCACATTCCTGCCTGCTATTTGGGGATTGCTGTAGCAGCACGGAATGATGCAATTGATTTTGCAAGGAACTTCCAACCCAATAGTTTGGACAAACCGATTTCAGAAGTTGCCCATATTCAGGATAAAATCGGTGAAATGGAATGGAAGCTGCTTCAGGCACATTCCTTTATGTACACGACTGCGAGAAAATGGGACGAAGAACCTGAAAAAAGGAAGCACATGAATCCAGAGTTAGCAGCTGTCAAAATGGCTGTAACCAACACAGCTGCTGAAGTGGTGGACCTGTCACTACGAATTGCGGGAGGGCGCGGGCTCTCAAAGAAATATCCATTTGAAAAATATTATCGTGATGTCCGTGCAGGGCTCCACAATCCTCCTATGGATGATGCTGTCGTTACGATGTTAGCGAAACGGGCTATCGCTGAAAAAGAGTAACGACTTAAGTGATCAACCTCAGGAGCGGGGGTGGGGTGCGCCTCAAATTAAAACAACCCATAAAAAAAGCTCGCAGCCATCTCATGCTGCGAGCTTTTTTACATCAAATTATTTCTCTGCTAGTAAATCAGCAAAAGCTTTTGCATATGGAGGTAAATCAGGTGGACGACGTGCGGATACGAGGTGTTCATCCTGAACGACAGCTTCGTCGTACCAAGTAGCTCCTGCATTGGTCATATCGTCTTTGATGCCTGGGGTACTGGTTACTTTCCGTCCTTTGAGAATACCGGCAGAAATGAGTACCCAGCCAGCATGACAAATTTGTCCGATCGGTTTGCGGTTTTCGTCCATGTGGCGGATGATTTCGATGACTTTGTCATAACGGCGAAGTTTATCCGGCGACCAACCACCAGGCACGAGCACCCCATCGTAATCCGCGGGATCGACATCGTTAAAAGCATAATCGGAAGTGGCTGGGACCCCGTACTTGCCAGGATACTCCACGCCTGCTTCTTCACCAACAAGGTGTACAACAGCTCCTTCTTCTTGCAGCCGGAGTAAAGGGTACCATAATTCCAGGTCTTCAAAATCCTTGCTTACTAAGGCTATGACTTTTTTATTTTCTAAACGCATAAACTACCTCCTTATCCTTGGAATCTATCTCTATTTTACCAAAGGTTCATCTGTGTTTCGAATCTTTGGACACTGTGATGACCCACCATATGAGAAGAGGTTGGAAGAGAGGGCGGACCCATAAAGCAGCCAGGCTCGTTTCTTCACTCCAGGGTGCTGGTATGCCATAGATGGCAGCATAAATATTGGCTGGTAACACAAGGACCAAGAAGATAGCTGTCGCAAACCCCGCCGCCCTCCTTGTTTGTGGAAAGATAAGAAGCAAGGCTAAGAGCCATTCCGTTATCCCTGTTACATAAACGAGTTCTAATTTCAGAGGCACCCAAGAAGGGAGCATCTGGGCGAACCCATGGTCATATATGAAATGGGTGACCCCTGCGTAAAAAAATGCTGCAGCGAAAAGATAAAGCCCGATTTGGCGTAATACGTGCATGACGTTTGCCTCCTTTAGGAAATTTAATCAATAGGTGAAACTTTTCTCATAACGAGTTCGTCTACTTAAGCAGCCTACTTTTTTCAGATATAGGTCTGAGGGCAGATGTCCATGATGGGGAGTAGGTTATAATAGATGGAAGGTTCCGCATAGCTTAAGGAGGAATCTACCATGTTTACAAGGGGTCGAGAAGAATGAAAAAATGTATGAGTATATGGGTGTTCATCACAGTTCTATTCACAGCATTTGTTGTCCCATCCACAGGTTTTGCTTCAACAGGAGACCAGGGGATCAATGAGAAGCTTGGTTTACCGATTGTCGTCTATGGAGAAGCATTGTCTCAGTCACAGAAAACGGATGTAGCGGAACTTCTTGAGGTGAATCAACACGATCAAGTGGATGAATTCACTGTAAATGGTCAAGACCTTGCTAACTATATCGGAGGAAATCCGAATTCGAATATGTACTCTTCAGTTAAGATTATTCATAAGGATAATGATGCAGGGTTGAATATTGAAATTGTAACACCTGATAACATAACACAGGTGAGCAAAGAAATGTATACAAATGCTCTGTTGACAGCAGGAGTGGAGAATGCAGATGTCCTAGTTGCTTCTTCTGTAAAAGTAAGTGGTCATTCTGCATTGACTGGAATATATAAAGCCTATGATGCGAAGGGCGTCAAGCTCGATGAAGATCGTATGCAAGTGGCTAGTGAAGAACTTGATATTGCAACAGACATTGCTGAAGAAGAAGGGATTGACCAGGCAAAAATCAGCGAGCTCCTGACAGAAATTAAAAAGGCAATCGCAGAGCAGGATCCTGCCACAAAAGAAGAAGTAGAGCAAATTGTCCAGGACCAGTTGCAATCATTGAATATTGAGTTGAGTCCGGAAGATCGCCAAAGGTTGACTGATCTATTTGACCAGATGAGAAGTTTGAATATCGACTTTGACCAGGTCAAGACTCAGTTGGAGGATCTGACGGGAAACCTTCAGGATTTGATAAACGATGACGGCTTTTGGAAGAGCCTGCAGACAGCTGTGCAGAATTTCTTCACATCCCTCAGCAATTTCGTTAAGTCACTGTTCAACTGATTTTTAATTTCTATATTTTAACACCTCAAGTCATCCAATATTTGGATGACTTGAGGTGTTATTTATTTCCATGTTCATACACGAAACCCTCCGTCCATTATGGAGGGAGGGTGGAAGTGGCTATTGATTAGCTATTTTCGTATCTTCTACAATCTGATCGTAAGGAACATCTACGTCGCCTTTATACTTCTTCAGAACCTGGCCTTCGGTCCCGACAAGGTAAAAAGAAGAACCGTGTGTCACTTGGTCGTTTCCTTCGGTTTTCACGGCCATTGTTTTAAAACTTTCTTCAGCAAAAACCCTTATTTCTTCCTGTGTATATTCTGTCACAAATGTCCAGTTACTGAAATCAGCTCCGTGCTCTTTCCCGAATTTCTTAAGTACATCCGGGGTATCTACGGTCGGGTCCACACTGAAGGAGACGATTTCAGCTTCGATCCCTTCCTCTTTCAGCTGGTCTTGGATTTTTGCCATGTTCCTTGTCATTGGGGGACAAATCGTTTCACAGCTTGTAAAAATGAAGTTCGCCAACCACACTTTTCCTTCCAAGTCTTTTGTGGAGAAGCTTTCACCATCCTGGGTAGTGGCTTCAAACGGTTGAACTTCCCACCCCAGTGTATTTTCAAGTTCATTCGAACCACACGCGGCTAGAATAATCGACAAAGTTCCAAATAAGCTGAGTAAAAATAATCGTTTCATTTCATAATTTTCCCCTTCCAGAATCGAAGTACCATGTCTAGTGTACGCTTGCTTAAATCCAAGTGTCAATTGCACCTGCGCTTGTTAAATAAATAGACATAATTTGAATCGTTTTTAATACATACATTTCCATAAGAAGGGGAGGCTAAGACTCCATGAAATTTTGAGTAGGGGATGACGAGCATGCCTTATTATATTGAGAAGTCGGGGAAACAATTATATTATGATGATAAAGGAAACGGAGAAGCACTTGTATTCATCCACCCTCCTGGGATGGGGCGTAAAGTGTTCAAATTACAACATGATTTAGGTCGCGATTTTCGTGTGATTTTTCCAGACTTGAGCGGAAACGGGGATTCAGAGGTTGTAATACAAGACCCGGATATCAGTACTTATGCCATGGAAATCCTTCAGCTGCTCGATCACCTTCATTTGGATGAAGCCGTGATTGTCGGCTATTCGTGTGGAGGTATGGTAGCCCAGGAATTTGCGCTCACTTTTCCTGAGCGCACCAAGGCGCTCATTTTGGCAGGAGGGTTTCCAAAGGTCGGTACTGGTGGATTACGCTTTGAATTCTTAGGAGGCATGCAATGGATTGAGCAAAGTCCAGAGTCGCTTGCAAAGCTATTGAGCCATTCCCATTTCAGGGATGCATCCATCAAACGCGAGTTAAATGAGCATATGGCAAAGTCGGATCCGGAAGCCTGGTACGCCTATTACAACCGCGCGCTCCATTATGACTGCAGCCGTAGATTGAATCAATTAAAAGGACCCCTTTTACTCGTATACGGAAGTAAAGAATTCTGGATCAATGAGCATGCAAAATACTATCGAAATTGTCCTGAGGCAAAGATGACGGTCATTGAAGACGCATTTCATCAGACACCAGCAACACACTATGATCGTTTCAATGAAGCAGTCAGAGATTTCATTCACGAAAAAGTTCAGAACATATGAAAAGCAGAGGCCATTTCAGCCTCTGCTTTGTCAATTTTTTGATACTAACTCGAAGGATTCATCAATCGATTGAGCATAGACAATCTGGTCTACCGTGATAGACAACGTCGAGGAATTTCTGAATTTGCCAGCTTCGAAGTTGATATTCCCTTGTTGGTCATGGCCATAAAAATCCCCTTCCACCGTTTCTCCATCGTTACTTTCAACCTGTACATGCCTTTCCATTGTTTCTTGTGGTTGTTGATAATAATCAAGAGCTGCGCCGACCAAGTGCTTTTTTTGGTCATTGGAATGAGGTTTGAAATTCAGTTCCATGTCCATATGGTGACCCCCATGGGTGTTGACCCGTTTGAGAATGATGTCAGTCCCGTAGGCTTCCCCCACTTTTTCATCAATCATCTTCGTTTCTGAATCGAAGCCTTGGAATTGGGTCATATCTACATCGAATGAGTAAGGCTTATCTTCTTTTAAGTGGATAGCTTCAAATTCCAAGGATACTTTTTCAGGAATTTCCTGAAAAGGTTGAAAACTACTTACATACAGACCATCTTCCTGTTCACTAAAATGCGAAAGCGGCACTTTTTCTCCAGTTTCTGTCCTTATAAATGCCTGGACTGACTGATTGAAGTCAGCCTGGTCATGCTCAATTCTCATTTTCACTTGGCTTGAGGCGATTCCTAACTTGATTTCAATCGGTTCAATGGTAATTCCGTTCTCTGAGTAGGTTTCGTCAGTCGTATATTGACCGATGATATGTTTTTCTTTGTCATGTACATATAGGACAGGCAGCGGCTCTGTACGAATCGTTTCTCCGTCCATTCTGAGATCAAACGATGTGGCAATTTCCTGATTGAAATTTTTGATTTCTTCGGGGATATACTCGTAACCCCATTCGGAGTTGGTGATTGGAGGTGCCTGGACCATACTATACAGTCTGTTTTCAAAAACCACGGTATCTCTTGGGTGCAATTCTCTTGAATGGGTCGAAAAAGTTTGTTCCTCAAAATCCCCTGACTCTTCAATATGAATCCCTTCTAAAGAAGGAGGACGATTAAGAAACTTATTCTTTTCCTTATCATCCCCGATAAAGGTGGATAGGTCGATACTATAGAAGATTTGAACGGTATGGCCGTTATGCCATACTTCATTGATTTGCATCCGGCCATCGCGATCTTTAATTGGAGTGGACTCTCCTGGGAGAGTTGTCAATCCTTCCTCACGTGCAAGAGCCAGACCGGGCACTCGTTCTTCATAAAAAGATTGAACTTCTTCAAAACTTTCCACTTCCGTCCATTCTAATGGCAAGTCGTCCATATCTACAGCTTTCGCTTGTCTCATAGGCTGCGAATCTCTACCATGTGTCAATTTACCTTCACTATCTCCTGTATATAAATAAGTCCCGATTCCAAAAATGAGGAGAGAAGATACAATCAATATTGTTTTCCATTTGTTCATATGTAAATACCCTTTCTGCTATCGTAATAAAACTATGTAAAAAAATGTATCATTATTGGTTCAATGATAACAGAATTTTCGGATTAATAGGGTCTATCGTAAAAAATTCATAAAAAAAGTGGCCCCTTGATGGGAAACCACGGATCATTCAGGTTTATCTGAATAATGATGATATAGGGCGTCACTTTCAGAATGATCTTCCGTTTGTTCATCTTCCTGGTCGGGGATGAATGCCCTATTGAAGCGCATTGATTTATTGAAAATTTCAGCAGCTTCATTTGTTTGTTCTACTTTTCCGCGTCGTGTTTTTCTCTCCTCCATAATAGTTCCCTCCTTCATGGGTAGTATTCCTTATCAGTACTGAATTAAACTTTGATATAAATTTTCCGATATTTAGGATAGATGGAATTAATAATTTTTGGAGTAGGTGAACGGAATGGCTCAGACAATGGAACATCCTTGGGGTACGCTCAAACAGCTTTCCATACCTATCTGGTTTTTTGATTTGAATGAACAAAAGATGTATGTAAGTTCACTGTTGAGAAAGGACCTCCGTTTAGAGAGAGAAGTATTAGATATGGAAGAGATAAAAACGATGCTTCATAAGGATGACGTGCACTATTTGTATCGGACGAAAGAGATTGAGGAAGCACGGAGTTCCATCCACCTGGATTACCGGTTAAGGGTAGGAAAAGGGTACCGTTGGGTGAAGGATATTGTTACACCTTTTTATAACAATCAAGGGGTAGTGGCCGGGTATACAGGAGTAGCAGCCCCTGATGGCATATATCAGTCTGAGCTGGTCAAAATCAAAAAAGGAATTATAGAGATCGGGGATGCCTTTTTATCTTACAATGGCCAGGCCTTTTTCGATTTTCTTGTAAAATATTTAGCTGATATTTTAGATGTGGATACCGTTTTGATTGGTGAATTGACTGGTGTGGATAAAGAAGAAGTCACGGCGATCTCCTTGTTTCACAAAGGAGAGGTGACCTCGGGATTGACCTACACATTAGAGGGAACACCGTGTGAGCAGGTGGTAGCGTCCTATGACTGCTATTTCCCCCGTGATGTAAAAACTCGGTTTCCGGGTGACCAGTTGATTCGCGAGTATCATGTGGAAAGTTATTTAGGCAAAGCTCTTTTAAATTCAGAAGGAGAAGTCATCGGTATTTTTGCCATCATGGATCACAAAACACAAACAAGTGGACCACTGAGCAAGGCTATGTTCCAAGTTTTTGCGGACCGGATTGCTAATGAACTATCTCGTATGCAGGCAGAAAATAAACTGCGAATGTTATCCAGATATGATCCACTCACAGGCCTTGTTACAAGGACATATTTCTCCAAACTACTTAAAGAAGAACTTCTATCCCCCAGTAACGTGAGACAATACGTGGCGTTACTATTAATTGATATCGATAATTTCAAGATGATCAACGATTCATGGGGGCATGCTAGAGGGGATGATTTGCTGCGTCAGTTTGCTCGGTACTTGCGGCGGACCTTTGCGCAAAAGGATTGTGTCATTTCACGAATCAGCAGTGACGAATTTGTCGTGTGGTTACGCAATGTTTCTACTATCGATGAAGTATGTGAAGTAAGTGACCACATTATTCATTCGATGAGGCAGCCGTTTATCATTAATCAAAAAGAGTTTTACAGTACAGCGAGTATTGGAATTACATTCTCTTCTCACGGTGAGGAAAGCGGGGAAGACATCTTGAGATATGCGGATGCAGCGATGCATAAGGCGAAAATAAATGGTAAAAATCGTTATGAAATCTATGACGCGCGTATGAGTGAACAAATACGTGAAGAACTGGACTTGAAACAATCGCTTCATCACGCCCTGGATAATGGAGAGTTCATCCTGCATTATCAGCCTCAAGTCTGTGGGAAAACTTTTGAAGTGATAGGATATGAAGCATTAATCAGGTGGAACCATCCAGAATTTGGTCTTTTATCTCCTTATCATTTCATCCGACTGGCTGAGGAGACAGGGATGATCATTGATATTGGTGAGTGGGTACTGCAGGAAGCTTGCACTCAAACAAAGCAGTGGCAAATGAAGGATCAACGACCAGGGTTGAAAATAGCTGTTAACTTGTCAGCACAACAATTCGCTGATGCCCTCCTCCCGCAAAAAGTATTCAAAGCATTGGAAGACTCGGGTATCAATTCAGAAAGTTTAATTATCGAAATAACGGAGACAATGGTACTCCAGGACTTCGATCGCAGTATCGACACATTGAACCAGTTGAGAGCCGAAGGAATTAAAGTCCATTTAGATGATTTTGGTGTAGGATTCTCTTCGCTTAGTTATTTGAACCGCCTTCCTGTTGATGCCATCAAAATTGACCGCTCTTTCATCAACCAAATTAACAAGGACACCACTGAAGTGGCCATCGTCAATGCTATTATTAGTATGGCTAAAAGTCTTGGCCTCCAAGTAATCGCTGAAGGCGTAGAGCAACAGGAACATATTACTTATTTGAAGCAAAAAGGGTGTTATGAATACCAGGGTTATTTTTTCAGTAAGCCTGTTCCAGCCCAGTGCGTAAGCCTTTAAGGTTTACGCTTTTTTTGTGCATGGGGAGCTTAAGTGAGAAATTATAAAACGATTGACATGGTATGATGATAGCCAGCATGGAAGGGGAGGGGAATAGCTATGAAAGAAATGCTTACGGTTTTCAATAACGAGGGGGAACCCACAGGGATAAAAGACCGTGATGAGGTGCATAGAGATGGTGAGTGGCATGAAACCTTCCATTGTTGGTTTTTTGAACAGAAAGATAAGAAGATATATCTCTTGTTCCAACAGCGCTCTAGTGAGAAAAAGGATTTCCCTGATTTGTTTGATATTACTGCAGCAGGGCATATTGAAGCGCAAGAAAATCTTATGAAAGCAGGTTTGCGAGAAATTAAAGAAGAACTGGGTCTCGAATTGAAGGCAGAGCAAGTCAAAAAGGGCGGAGTCTTTAAAGAAGTGTTAAAAGAAGGGACATTTATTGACAAAGAGATTTGCCATGTTCATTTCCACCGATACACATCAGCTTTGGACTTCGACATTGGTAATGAGGTCCAGGATATTGTAAGGGTACCTCTAGAACAATTTTCTTATTTAGTTACAGGAGAGTGTAGGAGGATATCTGGCGTATCACTGCTCTCAGAGCACTCGATCGATTTGGTCAAGAAAGATTTTGTTCCACATGAAGTTGGTTATGAACGTTTTATTATTCAATCCATCTGTGAATATGTCGAAAAACTTTGACATTAATCTATGTATATCGATATAATTTTTCATTAAGCGATAGGAAAGTGAAAGGAGACGAATCATGTCAGAATCATCATTCGATACAAAAGTTGTCCACCATAAACTGGATCAGCAGCAGGTCCCAAATAGTAAGAGCACCCCGATTTATCAAACATCAGCTTTCACATTCAAAGATTTGGATCATCTCGAAAGCTACTACGAAGGGGATAGTCCATATCTATATACGAGGGAGAGAAACCCGAACACAGATGAACTGTCAGGGACTGTGGCTCAATTAGAAGAAGCACCAGCAGGAGTAGCCACTTCATCTGGAATGTCAGCAATTCTAGCTGGTATCCTTTCTGTGGCTAAACCAGGTGATCATATTATTGCTGCAGAAGACTTGTATGGAGGTACTCACAAGCTGATCACTAAAGAGCTTTCTACATTCGGTATTGATGTAACGATGGTATCGTTTGCAGAGTTGGAAGAGGTGGAAGAAGCGGTACAGGAGAATACAAGGCTCCTCTATACTGAGTCCATTTCTAATCCTTTTTTACGGGTGGAGGATTTAGCAGGGTTGGTGAAGTTAGCTAAGGAAAAAGGTTTGAAGACAATGGTCGACAATACGTTCGCCACCCCTTATCTTCTTCAACCGTACACATCAGGAATCGATCTCGTCGTTCATAGCGGGACAAAGTATATTGGCGGGCATAGTGATGTTACATGCGGTGTGCTCGTAGGTGATCAAATGCTTGTTCAGGAAGCGACAAGTAAAGTGGTTACGTTGGGTGCAAATTTAAGCCCGTTCGAGGCGTGGTTGACTCAACGAGGAGCCAAAACCTTAGGCCTGCGGATGAAACAACAGTCCACTAATGCAGAGCAAGTAGCGAAAGCTTTGAAAAAACATGCGGGTGTGCGTACGGTGTATTACCCGGAATATGTATCTGATCGCGGCCATGGGGCTATTGTTACGATTGAATTAGATGAAAAAGTAAATGTGGAAACCTTTTTTCAATCACTGGGGTGGATTAAGATAGCACCGACACTGGCAGGGGTAGAGACTACAATATCTTATCCTGTAAGGACTTCCCATCGAGCTCTATCGGAGAAAGAAAAAGAGAATATCGGTATTAATGATTATGTCATCAGATTATCTATCGGAATTGAGGATAGTGAAGATATCATCAATCAATTGACACTAGCCATCGAGGCATGAAGGAATAGCTTTTAAAACTTCAGTATGGATTTTCTTCCAAAAAAGTCTTGGTTCAACCACTGTGAAGTGATTTTTGGGGAGGTGAAGGGGCGGGGAAACAAATTACTCTGAGCCATATCGTTTCCCTGGACCTTTGTGATAAATAGATGAAGAGACCCCCAGCCTATGAACATCCTATCTCAAAACCAGAAGGTATGAATTTGTCGTTAATTCTAAATATTCCCGTAATTTACAGAGGACTATTAAACACACGGATTCATTGGCCACACAAAAATAATTTTCACCTCTTGTATACTAGTTGTATGGTTAACTGGCATTAAATTCTATTCACCATTTAAAAAGTGTGTGCTATAATTTAAAAAGCACGTTTTCATCCCGCGTAGGCTGCAACCATTATCTGAGAGTCGAGCAAGATCCCATCCAATAGACTCACTGATATCAAACCCAAAGTTGTAAGCCTTTTAGTGCTTTTTTGGCGTGTCCTATTTCATGCCATCTTCTATTATTTTTCTGCTTTAGTCTTTTAAAACAAAATAACAAGAAAGCGTTTTCATAATGTTTTGTAGGAGGTAACGTCATGAAGTTAACAACCAAGATTTTTATTGGCCTGATACTTGGTGCGGTTGTCGGTATTGTTTTACACCTTGCCGCCCCGGATTTATTTACAACACTTGATGCCTATGTGTTCAGTCCGTTAGGGACCGTATTCTTGAATCTTATTAAAATGCTGGTCGTACCAATCGTATTCTTTTCCATTACTTTAGGTACTGCTTCTTTAGGTGATCCAAAAAAACTTGGAAGAATCGGTGGAAAAACGATCGCCTTTTTCCTTGCTACTACAACGATCGCCATTTCTATTGCCATTTCCCTGGCCTACCTTTTCCAGCCCGGTAACATCGATATCGATCCTGCCGGTGCAGAGTATGAAGCTGAAGAAGCTCCAGGAGTCGTTGAAACGTTTACGAATATCATTCCGACGAACCCTATTCAATCTATGGTGGAAGGGAATATGCTTCAAATAATTGCTTTCTCCATTTTCATCGGTTTTGCATTGGCAATGCTCGGTAAGAAAACCGAAGGGATTTACAAAATCATTGATCAAGGTAACGAAATCATGATGTTCCTTGTGAACTTAATCATGCGTTTCGCTCCATACGGCGCCTTCGGTCTATTGGCTTCAGCCATCGGGACCATGGGTATAGATGGTATGAAGGGAATGCTCATGTATATGGTCGTCGTTATACTCGGGTTATTCATACATGCGATAGTGACTTATGGATCAGCGGTTAAATTCTTTGGTAAGATGAGTCCTGTTAAGTTCTTCAAAGGTTTCTTCCCGGCTATGACCGTCGGATTCAGTACATCAAGCAGCAGCTCGACACTGCCGATCTCCATGAAAACGGCACAAGAGAATTTGAACGTGCCGAAACCAGTGAGCAGTTTCGTACAACCCCTGGGTGCAACCATTAACATGGATGGTACAGCAATCATGCAGGGTGTTGCGACAATTTTCATTGCGCAAGTGTATGGTTCAGACTTAGGCTTTGCTCAATTGATTATGGTCGTTCTGACGGCTGTATTAGCAAGTATCGGAACAGCGGGTGTTCCGGGTGTAGGTTTGATCATGCTTGCAATGGTATTGAACCAAGTTTCTCTACCGGTGGAAGGAATTGCATTAATCATCGGTATCGACCGTCTTCTTGATATGACGCGTACTGCGCTTAATATCACGGGTGATGCAGCCTGTGCCGTCGTGGTGGCTGAAACAGAGAAAAAACATGGGCTAGAAGAAGACTCACGCACTGCTGAAGCTTAAATGTTTTTATATCATAGGAAAAAGTGCAACCACTTTAATGGTTGCACTTTTTTTATAATCAAGGAAATTGAAAATTCCTGCCTGTGGATGTCGCTTTCTACATAAGCCGCAATCAAATTCAGCGCCTGCAGATGTGCTTAAGCATGTCGAGCTGACCAATGCGCTTCCACTTTTGATCCAGGTGAAAATGTCCCTGACGATTCATACGGAGATGAAAAATGACAAAACGCCTTACTTGTATAAGGAGGGCGTTTTGTCATTAATTTTTCCCCGGAAAAGGGTTTTATGTTTGAAAAAGAGAATAGAAGTATCAAATATATATGGTGTCTCTGCACCGGAACCTCTTGCTTCAACGTGTAACCATAAGCACTGATGGGTATAGTAGAAGATAGATTACTTGGAAGAGGTGATTGGATGTTTTATTCAGTGACGTTGCAAAAAATCATGTTGTTAACAGGAATAGGAATCATTATAGGTGCAATAGTTGGCTTTACTTCCGTACTCGGTTTCGGACTCGATGGAGCGGTGTTCGTCCTGGCCATGTTTTTAAGTATCATCAGCGTATATGCGACAGCTATGTATGCTGAGCTGTACCATATCAGAGAAGCGATTAATAAGCAGCGAAAAGGGCTTTGATTTAACTTCAAAAATTATCGAGAAAACTGAGCATCAATATTCCTATATATAGGATGGCAATGACAGCCATCGTCCAATAGGTAAACCTTGTCATTTTCTTGAATATGACGAAGAAGGTGGCTATGACTACTGAGATGATGAAAAACCAATAAAGTGTGTCCATCTGTGATCGCCTCCTTCTTCATCATAAATACCTCATTGAACACACGCAAGTTTCGAAACATCTGGTCACGGTTTATCCCACGTGGCGGAAGGGAAGAGTTATGTGTAGCAGCTATGGAAGAAGGCAGGGGAAAGGATGATTGGAATGGTCACAGACAGGGACTTTTATACATGAGTTTGTTTGACGTTTTGTTCCTTGTTATTACCTTCTTTTGGTTAGCCGAGTTCATTGTATTTCGCAATCGCCGCTCGGCAGAGGGGGACGATTCCTTGGAGCGCCGTTCCTTTCCCCTCATTCTTGCGGCCGTAGTTTCGGCCATAACTTCTTCTTTGATTATGCGGGAATTGGATTTTGGGATTCTCACGGTAACTTGGATATGGTGGGTTGGTTTATTTTTATATGCAGGTGGAGTTTCCCTGCGATATTGGGGTATCCTTCATCTGAAAGATCAGTTCACACGGGATGTATCGGTGAAGGAAGGCGATCGTCTGATAAGTTCAGGTCCATATCGTCTATTGAGACATCCATTGTATACAGGGTTGTTTTTTATTATCATCGGGTTTTGTTTAGGGGTAGGAAACCTTATCACAGCATTCCTTTGTGGGTGGTTGGTTACTTATGCTTTACTACATAGAATCAACTTGGAAGAAGCGATGTTAGTGGAAGAGCATGGAGAGAAATATAAGGATTGGTGTCGAACACGATACCGGTTGATTCCTTTTATTTATTAAATCCGGAGGTGGATGGGTTGAAAAAGAAAACGGCGATTGTTGTAGGTGCAGGATTGGGTGGAATGTCAGCAGCGATTCGGTTGACGGCCGATGGTTATGAAGTGAAGGTCATAGAGAAAAACAGCAACATAGGCGGTAAGTTGAATCGTCGTGAAGGGGAAGGATTCACCTTTGATACAGGCCCCTCCATTTTGACAATGCCATGGGTTTTGGAACAGTTGTTTGCCAGTGTCCACCGTCGCCTTGAGGATTACATAACAGTGGAACGCGTAGAACCGCAGTGGCGGACGTTCTTCGAGGATGGCACTTCTTTGGACGTGACCAGTGATTTGCCTGATATGCTCGATGAAATGGCAAAGGTCACAGAGCGCCCGAACCGAAGTTTGACAGACTTTCTATCTTACAGTCAAGACATGTATGAGTTGTGTATGAAGAGCTTCTATAAGTATAGCATCGAAGACTTGAAAGATTTGAAGAGCCATCATAAATTGAGGGAATTGTTCCAGATGGACCCGATGAATACTGTAGCTGAATCTACCGATAAACATTTGAATAACAAGTATTTAGAGCAACTATTCAATTATATGGTCATGTATGTCGGCTCCAATCCATATGCAGCCCCGGCAATATTAAATCAGTTAGCATACGTTCAGCTCGGTCTTGGTGTCCATTACGTCAAAGGCGGCATGTATAAGATTGCAGAAGCAATGGGACGTTTGATGAAAGAACTGCGTGTAGAAGTCCAATTAAATACACCTATCCAGCAACTTGCCGTCGAAGGCGATCGAGTGATTGGTGTGGAAACAGAAGAAGGGACGGTTCATGAAGCGGACATTGTCGTTTCTAACTTAGAAGCCATACCCGCTTATCGCAGACTGGCCCCTCAAACTTCAAAAGTTAAAAAAGAGGTGAAGTCTTTAGCGAAGAAATTTAACCCGACGGTCTCTGGACTTGTTCTATTGTTAGGGACCGATCGCCAATATGAGGATCTGAAGCATCATAACTTCTTCTTCTCCGAAGACCCTGAAAAGGAATTCAAGCAAATTTTTGAACAAGGAAAACCGGCAGATGATCCGACGATTTATATTGGCATTTCCGCCCGTTCTGATGAGACGCAAGCGCCGGAAGGCAAAGACAACTTGTTTGTGTTGACTCATGTGCCACCACTTGGGAATAAAAACCAGAAACCAACCGATTGGGATCAATATCGCGAAATCGTATTAGATAAACTTGAACGTAATGGAATGAAAGGATTGAGAGATTCGATTGAATTCGAATACCGCTTTACTCCTGAAGACCTGGAAACGCTCTATGGTCCTAATGGGGGGTCCATATATGGAATAGCAGCTGATCGTAAATCTAATGGTGGCTTTAAAATCCCATCTAAGAGCCAAGTGTTTGAAGGTCTATACTTTGTCGGTGGATCGACTCACCCTGGTGGGGGAGTTCCGATGGTCACCTTGTCTGGTCAGTTGACAGCAGATTTGATTAAAGAAAAAGAAAGTGGACCTGTACATCAGTAATTGTCAAAAGACCAGCAGACTGAAGCTGGTCTTTTCTATGGTTCAGAAGATTATAAAATGCCGACTCGTGAGTCTCGCGGATTACATTAGCCTTATAAGATTTAGAATAGGTCGGTTCATTTTAGTTGCCCTTCACGGTCCCTTTTCTTAGGAGATAGCCTATTTCTAAGGGGTTTAATTTTGCCAGAGGTTGTATATTTGTTCCTGTTTACCTAATATGTTTGGGGGGAATGGTTGAAAAATGTGCGAAACGTGAAGTCATAGTGAAGGAGTAGTCGGATGAGCGATTGGGTTGTTTTTGCTCTATTTTTCATATCAGGAATCAGTACATTTTTTATTGCATCAAGGCTTTCGATTTTCGGGGATGCAGTGAAGGAAAAAAGTAGAGTTTCCTCTACATTTATGGGGGCTGTCATAGGGATAGCCATTTCTCTTCCGGAGTTGACGTCAAGTGTGACGGCGATCATTATTGATAGCCCTGATTTAGCAGTTGGTAATCTCATAGGGAGTAATTTATTTAATATAATGGGACTCGCCATTTTTGATATCGTTTATCGTCGCTATCAAATCCTGACCCATGCTACTGTTGAGAGTAAATTGTATGGTTGGCTGGTTATTCTGATGACATTGATTGTCATTGCTGGATTAAGTCTGACTCTCCCTACGCATATCTTTCATATCAGTTACACCTCTATAGCTGTGATTCTTCTTTATTTCATCGGTTCAAAATTTATTAATGACCGCACAGAATACAAAGGGAGAAAAGTTAAAAATAAAAGTGGAAGATATAATGAATATACGTATAAACAAGTGTTAATACGATTTATATTAGCAGCTGTTGCTATCATGCTGATTGGCAGTGTCCTAACGGTGACAGCTGAAAGAATTTCCGTAATTACGGGGATAGGAGCCTCGTTCATTGGTGCTTTTCTTGTCGCAATCAGTACGTCCCTGCCTGATGCCGTAAGTGTAGGGACCGCCTTGAAATTAAGGAACTTCAATTTGGGCATCAGTTCTCTGCTTGGAAGTAATGCTTTCAACTTGATGATATTAGCGCTTACAGATCTTATTTACTTCCGAGGCAACTTGTTGGAAGAGTCGTCGCCTGCGAATATAATTACTGGGGTTGCATCTATCATCTTCATCCTGTTGATCATTTATAGCATTACCAGGAAAAAAGTGAGTGCCTGGAATTATCTGCTTCCTTCAGTAGTGATCATTGTGAGTTATTTTGTTACTACCTACCTTGTCTTTCAAATCAAGTGAAAAGCAGCCTTTTGGGAGGCTGCTGAAGAACTGAAACTTTTGGGAGTTATGCACCAAATAAGAAGCCGAGTTGAAATCCGAGTAGGCTCAGCGCCTGCACCATGGAACGGGAACCTTTTCCCGCAGCCCCTAAACTCTCACTGAAGTCTCGAAACTGAGTCATACACAATAGGGAGTTTCAAAAAATCTACACTGACATTTAACAGAGCCTAAATAAAAGAAAATCCCTCTTTTCAGATTGAACACTGTTGATTCCACGATGAGCGTTCGGTGGTGACGCCTGCGGGAACAGCGCGAGCCTCAGCTAACTTGGTTAAGTGATCTTCTTGACCAAGTTAGCTGAGGCCGTGCCCGCCGGCAAGCATCCACCGACAAGCGATTCGTGAGAAGCAGCAACAAACATTAATAGTTACTCTAGATAGAGAAAAGTTTTCAGTGGCCACCCATTTGGCCGCTTTTTTTACTTAGCTATATCTCGTTGTTTCTGTTTTTTACTGCGAAAAGGTAACCACCAGTTCCAATCGCCTAAAAGCTTCATTAAACTCGGAACGAGAAGAAGCCGGATGATGGTTGCATCAATGAATATAGCAATGGCGATTCCGATTCCGATTTGCTTGACCGGCACGACTCCTGTAAAAGCGAATGCCCCAGTTATCACAATCATAATCAAGGCTGCAGATGTAATAATCTTACTTGTACTGGCCAGCCCCTCGACAGTGGCTTTCGTATTATCTCCATTTTCTAAATAGAATTCGTGGATTCTTGAAATCAGAAAGACTTCATAGTCCATACTCAGGCCGAATACAAGGCTGAAGACGATCACAGGTAAAATCAAAGCGATATCTGCTTCATTCAACCCGAATTGGCCACCCTGGAAAATCCATACGAGTACACCGAAAGTTGAGGTAAGCCCAATGATATTCATTAAAATGGCCTTCAGTGGAATAATGATTGAACGGAAAGCTATCATCAAGATGATGAAGGTAGAAATGAGGATGATAGCTAAAGTCAGTCCGATTTTTTCAGAAATCTCTGTGTAAATTTCCTGATTGAATTTAGGTTGCCCTCCAAACATCATGGAAACCTCCCACTCTTGTGAAGACCAGTCTGTCATTAAGTCCTGGGCTTCAGATGAATTTGCAGGGACCGTCAAATTGACAGGGATCATTAACTTATTTCCTGAAATGAATTGATTTATAACGGGTTCAAGCTGCTCTTTGCGAGGAGGCTGCTCAAGAGTAGCCGCCAATTCATCCGCTGTTTCCAACTCACTTGCTGTGTAGAGAGTTTGTACGGAAGCAACGATTTCTGGATCTGTGAGTTCATCTTGTAATTCTTTCATTTGCTGAAGGCCTTCTTTTTCCAACCAATCCCCTTCATTGGTAGCGATGATATATGCGGTACTTTCCTGGTTATCCATAAAAGTCTTGTCTATTGTTTCATATGCTGAGCGAGAATCGTAACTTTCCGGGAGCGCGTCGATTGTTGGTATCGATAGGTTCATATTGGTAATCGGAATTATACCGATAATCAATAGGATGAGCGCGACGAACGTAATGGTAACCGGGCGCTTCATGATACTTTGAGCGAATTTTCTCCAACGTGGTGTTGTATCTTTATTTGTCGGGATTATGCGCCATTTATTCACTTTTGGCCCCAGAATATATAATAAGGAAGGGAGGAGGGTCAATGAGGCAAGGACGGCAGCCACAATAACCACTGTTCCCCCTATAGCGATGTTTGTGAAAATGTCCACTTCAATAACGACCATTGCGGCAAGCCCGATGAAAACACAGAGAGCTGAAAAAATGATTGATTTTCCAGCAGTTTCGATGGTCGTCATCAGGGCGTTCGCTTTTTCCTGTTTGGCTAATTCCTCCCGGTATCTATTTATGAAGAGAAGTGCAAAATCAATACTTAAAGCCAAACCGATCATGGGTGCGATATTAAGTATAAAAATTGATAATTGAGTGTCTTCTCCTACGATTGCCAGGATACCGAAACCAGTGATGATCGTCACGGCTCCGATAATCAACGGTAGCAGCGAAGCGATCACAGTACCGAAGGCGAGTAATAAAATAATCAATGCTACAGGCAAACCAATTAATTCAGCGCGCTTCAAATCTTCCTGACTAGCTTTATTGATATCCTCTGATATGACAGGTGCTCCTGTAAGTACTGTCCCTTCATTGGATGCGGTGATTTTTTCGATCGCCTTAATGATAGAGGACATATCCGATGTTTGCTCTCTGAAATGTATGGCTGCATAAGCCTGTTCCCCTTCAATCATTGACTCATCTTCCAATGGAGAATCGATGCTTGATGCTAAACCAAGATCATTAACTTTATCTAAAGTACTTTTGATTTCATGATTCGTCTGATTCTCAAAGGAAAGAAGCAGCGTTGATTCAGGAAAGTCGAACGTTTCATTCAATACGTCTTCAACCTGTTCAAATTCTCCATCTGTCCTGAAGCCATCTCCTTCAAGCAAAGAGGGCAGCTGGATGGCGAAGTATCCCATGCCAATGATTAAGATCAACCATATAATTAACAACCATTTATGGGATCGAACAATAAAAGAGGAAATACTCCCCATAAGACAGAACTCCTTTAACATGATTTATTTGTCATTTTTTACATTCTCTTCAAATGATACTCCTTTTTATAAATCTTGAAAACTAAAAAACGCTGAGGTGTAAAAGGGAAGGGTCAGTGGAAAAGAAAGGTGAAAGAAACGATAGAGAGGTTGGTGAAGGATGGAGTGGCCGGAAGAATTGATCAACGATGCCAAGAAAAGAATGGAGCCTTACAATGTAGAAGGTTTTGTGCTTGGAAAAGGAAATGAAGAAGGAGATATTATGATCGTGGGAGAAGCTCCTGGTGAAAACGAGGCAGTAAAAGGTGTGCCCTTTATAGGCAGAGCCGGAGACGAATTGGATAAGCAGTTGTCTTACGTCGGTTTGGATAGAGAAGATGTCTATATTACGAGTGTAGTCAG
Organism: Halobacillus litoralis; assembly: GCF_004101865.1. Classification (NCBI taxonomy): domain Bacteria; kingdom Bacillati; phylum Bacillota; class Bacilli; order Caryophanales; family Bacillaceae; genus Halobacillus; species Halobacillus litoralis. Next base: position 1,940,579 of record NZ_CP026118.1, on the reverse strand, counting down.
AAGCAGGCCTTATAAATGGGTGGAAACGAATAAAAAAGGAAGTGGTGGAAAGAGGAAAGGCAACCGAAAACCCAACCAGAAAGAAATTATGGCCCATGCTCCGCTTTTGGATTATCAGATTCAGCAGATGAAGCCTGAAGTCATTATCGCATTAGGAGGAGTTGCTTATGAACGATTGACGGGGAGTAAAGGCAAAATCAGTGAAGTGCTCGGTAAAGTTATCCAGACCCCTGTCATGAAAAGTTCAACCAGCCAGGGATGGGAAAAGACTGAGGAATCGTTTACAATCATCCCCTTATACCATCCGGCGGCTGTCTTTTACAACCCCAAGATAAAAGAAGACATCTATGAATCTTTAGATCATTTTAAAAATTATTTGGAGAAAAAAGAAGAAAGCCGCAGGGCATAGTTTGGCCAGCGGCTTTCAATTTATATAAAGGTTTGATAGAGGGTGATTATTGGGCGTTCTTCATGGGGCGTGACTTTTCAAAGATGAAATATCCCTGTTTACTAATGGAAGTAGAACCCACACCTGTACTTCTCCAACTCTGGATTGCGATGCTGTTTTCACCTTCGGAACCTTTGATTTTATAGATTTTGGTCTTTGGTAGAAATGCAGTTACAGATTCCAGCTTGTTCTGATTTTCGGTAGGGGGCTTATGTTCGATTGTGCCCACGACCTCTCCTAATTGTTCCTTAGGGATTCGGTTGCCTGTTTGGACAAACTGTTCATCTTCATGGATAACGTACGTCTCCCGCACCATCATTGAAGTGTTGTTCGATGGAGGAACTGCTGATTGACCATTAGTATGTGAAGCCTTTGAGGCATGAGTGACTGACTTCAATTCAGCAGCCGTGCTTTTTTCAGGCAATAAGGATGCCTGCTCGGATGCTGGGGGAGAAGCGGGTGAAAATAAGTGCAGCCCAGTAAACAAAAGGGTCATGAATATAGGAAGTGGTGCAATTTTTTTCAGCCGACTGACCTTTCTGATACGTTTCCTTTTTAAAGAATGAAGGACAGACCTCTGCATGTGCCTGCGGTCGAATGGAACTTGACAGTACTTTACATCTTGGTTCATTTTTTTTAATTTGCGATCCATTATATCACTCACTTTGGGAACTCCCTTCCGCTGTCAATCGTTCTTGGAGAAGTTGGCGTGCCCGGCGGAGTCTGGTCTTGACTGTGTTAGGGCTTGTGTTCAATACTTGCGCCAAATCTTTGATGTCGAATTCTTCAAAGTAGTATAAAATGATGATTTCTCTATACTTATCTTCTAATTTCAGGACTTGTCCCAATAAAGCCTCATCTTCATCCTTTTGTAAAAGGAACTCTTCCGGTGTTTCTTTTGAAGAGGGGATGGATCGGAACAGTTCTGCCCCTTTTCTTACAACTCTCTTCATGTAGGAGCTTTTCAAATGATCCTTACATAAATTGATAGTGATTTTATATAACCAAGTTTTAATCAATGATTCTTGTTTGAAGGTCGAATATTTCTGATATGCTTTAATAAACGTTTCCTGGGTGATATCCTCTGCGGTGGAATAATCTTTAACGTAAGAGTACGCGAGCCATTTCAAATCATGCCCATACTCCTGGATCCACATTTCTAATCTTTTTTCCGCTTGAACTTCGGGTTCATATGTAGAAGGTTGTGATCGTTGTTTTCGTATCAATTTTCCCCACCTCATCAATATAGACGACACTCCTTAGCATCAGGTTTTAAAAGCGGTGAAAAACATTTCATCTTTACATACCATTCGGGACATCCTTGTGATTTTCCTTGTTTGAAACTCATAGTGATGGAGGGGGAAGGGGCAAAATCAGGGGGGGCTGGCAGTTACAGGTCTTTATTATGGAATAGTTGGAACTACTGATTTAATCACTTCAATTGCGTGCTGAAACTTTTTAATATTTGCTGTATATTCCTGGAGAGACATCAATATTAATTAATGAAGGATTGTAAAAATGTTTCACGTGAAACTTGATGAAAAAAGTAAAGTATTGTCGATTAGCCGGATAATCATCGTGTAGGGTAATGGATGAAGAGAGTCCCTTTCTTCCTTTTGTTCTCTTTTATTTGTGCTATAATAAAGATAAATACGGCGACAGCTGCATCTGTCGCCGTAAGATACCGTTCGATATGGTTTTAAGCTTTAGACCCTCTCGTTGAGTGAGGGTCTAATTTTTATTGTTCATTTTGATGATGAGCGCAAGGAGTGTAATAATGAATGTTCCAAACGCCAACATGATCATCAGAGCTTCATATGTGCTCATAGATGGCATCACTCCCTTTCTATCACGTTCCTCAAATAGAGGTAGAGAACGGTATCTATATACAAGGATACCATATTTCGTTAAAAATAAGAACGTATGTTCGTGAAATAGACAATACGAACTAATAGAAAAACCTCAGGTCATCCATTTTATGGATGACCTGAGGTGGTTTTTTTATTGGGCGGTTCGTTCTTTTTTTGGTTTTTGGTCGTTGTTCAAGCTGTCTAAGCGATGCAATAATCCAACACCGAAATCTGCATCCACACGAGGGTTGTAGTTTTCATTGAAGATTCCTCTGCTGGATTCGTATGCGGTAGATCCATGCTCGGAAAAATCGAGTCCGGAAACTTCTTCTTGTCTGGACACGCGGATGCCGACTGTACTTTTAATGATGAAAACCACGATGCCTGTTGTTAGCATTGTCCACGCGATGACTGCTAAAATCCCTACCGCTTGGATTCCTAGCAGGCTAAGGCCGTCCCCATAGAAGAGTCCACCTTCAACTGAAAAGAATCCGACAGCTAAGGTTCCCCAGATTCCGCAAACACCGTGAACGGCGATGGCACCTACAGGGTCATCGATACGAGCGATACGATCAAGGAATTGTACTGCTTCGACAAGGATGACACCAGCGATTAAACCGATGATGATCGCTCCGATCAATGAAACATTTGCAGTTCCGGCTGTAATACCTACCAGACCAGCTAGTGCACCGTTTAATGTCAGAGAAGCGTCAATCCTTTTGAATTTGGCATAAGAGTAAAAGCCAGAACCGATGATTCCAGCTGATGCTGAAAGTAGTGTAGTTGCGATTACGGAAGGGACCAGAGATGGGTCAGCAGCTAATGTACTTCCTCCATTGAAACCGAACCAGCCGAACCAAAGAATGAATACACCTAATGCACCAAGTGGGATATTATGTCCCGGGATGACGTTCACTGTTTTTCCGCTATATTTACCAAGGCGCGGTCCTAAGAACATGACAGCAACGATAGCACCGAGAGCTCCTGTCAAGTGAACGACGGTTGAACCTGCAAAGTCGACAAAACCAAGCTCGGATAACCAACCTCCACCCCAGACCCAGTGACCGACTACGGGGTAGATGAAACCTGTCATAACTACGGTAAGCAGAAGGTAAGAACCGAGTTTGATACGTTCAGCAACTGCACCTGAAATGATGGTGGCACAGGTGGCTGCGAAAACGGCTTGGAAAACAAAGAAGCCGATTTGATCTTCCTGGCCACTTAGCAGAAAGCCATCAATTCCGATTATTCCTCCGCCAGATGTTCCGAACATAATGCCATATCCGACAACGAAATAAAGTACGGAAGCAATGGACATGGTCATGAAGTTTTTCATCAAAATATTAAGTGCGTTTTTGGATCGGGTAAAACCCGATTCTACCATGGCGAAGCCTGCGTGCATGAAGAATACTAAGAATGCTGCAATCATAATCCAGGCCATATCCAAAGACTGCAAAACAGATTCGGCAGTCACGGCTGTTTCAGCACTAGCAATCATAGGGAAAGCGAGAATCGAAAATAAAAACAATGGAATAATCTTCTTCATAATTGAACCCTTCCTTCCGGGATGATAATTAAATTAATGCTTCTTTACCGGTTTCTCCTGTGCGGATACGGAACACTTCATCAATGGTGGATACAAATACTTTTCCGTCACCCACTTCGTTGGTAGCGCAAGTGTCCATGATGACATCGATGATCGATCCGAGTTCATGGTTTTCGACCACCATTTCCACTTTTACTTTCGGATATAATTTGACCTCGAAGCGACTGCCTCTGAAAATCCCCTCCTGGCCTTTTTGCTGTCCACATCCTGCGACTTCTGATACAGTCAGCCCTTTGACACCTATTTCATCCAGGTTCTGTCGTAATGTTTGGAACGCTTCGGGCCGAATGATCGCTTCCACTTTCTTCATGGAAAATGTCCTCCTTAAGATTATGTTAGCTTTTCTAACACATTAAGTAATGAATAAATATAATCATAAAGTAAATATTCTGAAAAATCAACAGGTTTTTCGAAGTTTATGTAAGAAAAGTTGACATCAAGTTTTGTTTGGATAAAAAAACCACCTCAAGCCATCCATTTTCTGGATGGCTTGAGGTGGTAGTTATTAGTAGTTCATCTGTGTTATAAGTCGTCAAATCCGTTACTGTCAGATACTTTCGTATATTGTCTGGATTTTTGCTCAAAGAAGTCGGATTTCCCTTCATCCACTTCCTGGTAGGCGCGTATCCATTTTAATGGGTTCTTTTTATAAGAAGGAAAAGGTTTTTCTGCACCTAACTGACGGCTTCTCGTATTAGCCATGAACCGGATGTAATCTTCTAGGTCCGTGATCGGGATTCCGGGGAACTGCTCACCAATGATGTGATGGGCCCATTTGATTTCAAGTTCCGCCGCTTTTGTGAATGTTTCTGTTACGAATGTCAGATACATTTCACGGTCTAACTCTGGGTTTTCATTCAATGTTTCTTTGAAAATCCTTGAAAATAAATTCACGTGTATTTGTTCATCTCTATTGATATAGTTGATCATTGTGCTTGTTGAGACCATCTTATTGTTCCTGGCCAAATTGTAGAAAAAAGCGAAGCCAGCGTAAAAGAACAATCCTTCTAATACAACATCATAGACAATCGAGCGCAGGAATGTATCAATCGATGGATTTTCATCGAATTCCTGGTAGCCATCTGTAATGAATTGATTTCTCTCCAACAGAACTTCATCATGCTTCCAGTACTCGAAAATTCTCTCTTGTTCACCTTGGTCCACCAGAGAGGAGAGAACATAGGAATAAGATTGGTTATGGACGACTTCCTGAAAAGCGAGTACTTGCATCAAAGCAGAAAGGCTCGAGTCCGTTAAATAATCAGCAATTTTACCTGAGTAATCTGTTTGAATGGAATCGAGAAAAGCGAGCAGTCCGATTATTTTTTTAAATGACGCTTGTTCTTTTTCAGAGAGCTCCGGCCATTGTTTCAAGTCATTGCTCATATTGATTTCATTCGGAATCCAAAAGTTGGAAAGCATGTTTTTATACATCGGATAGGCCCAAGCAAAACGAGTATGATCCCAATTCAGCACGTTCGAGCTTTTTCCGTTAATTATTCCTGTAGATGCGTTCGGAGCTTCGTGGTCGACTAATTTCCGTTTTTGTATCGTCTCCATTAAGATTACCTCCTTGTTATGATGAGCAACTTTCGCAGTCGTCATACTCGCCTTGACTTGACGTGGACCTGGTATAATAAGTCGTTTTTAAGCCTTTTTTCCAAGCATCCAAATGGATAGCTAATAATTCTTTTGCCTGGATCGTGTTCGTTACATAGATATTGAAAGAGATTGATTGATCAATGAATTTTTGGCGTATGCTATTTTGATGGATACTCGTATGCTGGTCGATCTCATATGCTGATTTATAGTAGCCATACGTTTCATGATTCAAGTCAGGGGCGGTGACGGGAATCTTGTAGTCTTTTTTCTCTTCGGAATAAAACTTCTTAAAGATTGGGTCAATGCTGGCTGTGCTGCCTGCAATTAAAGATGTACTGGAGTTTGGAGCCACCGCAAGAAGGTAGCCATTTCTCATACCGTCCCGAGCAACCTTGTCTTTTAAGGCTTTCCAGTTCCATGAACCGTATTGGTCAAACGTTCGTTTAACAAAAAAATCCCCATTTTGCCAGTCGGATCCTTCGAAAAGGGGGTAACTGCCTTTTTCAACGGCCAAATCACTGCTTGCTTCAATCGCATAATAAGCGATAGCCTCATACACTTCTTTCGTATAGTCCAGTGCCTCTTCTGATTCCCAGGCGATTTTCTTTTTCGCAAGCAAGTGGGCCCACCCGAATGTACCAAGTCCCACGCCGCGGTAGTTTTGGTTCGTCAATTGGGCTTGAAGCACAGGGATCGTATTTTGTTCAATAACATTATCAAGCATGCGGACTTGTATCGGTATCAGTCGCTTTAATACACCTTCTGGTACCGCTTTTCCTAAGTTGATACTTGATAAATTACAGACGACGAATTCACCTGGTGTTTGGACGGTGATTATCTTTCCATCTTCCACGTATTGTTCGTTTTGGGTAGTCGGGCTTTGGTTTTGAGCGATTTCTGTACAAAGATTGCTGCAGTAGATCATACCCACGTGGTGGTTAGGATTCATTCGGTTTACTTCATCTCTGTAAAACATATATGGTGTACCTGTTTCGAGCTGGCCGACCATAATTCTCTTCATGATCTCGATGGCTGGCACGGTTGTTTTTGATAGGGCAGGGTGGTCGACACACTGAAAATACTTTTCCCGAAAAGATCCTTTGCCGCGTTCTTCATCAAAATGATCTTCCAATGAAAAACCCATCACTTCTCTAACTTCATGAGGATCGAATAAATACCAATCTTCGCGTTTTTCTACAGTCTCCATGAACAAATCAGGGATAGAAACTCCAGTAAATAAATCATGGGTACGCTGCCGTTCGTCCCCATTGTTCAACCGACTATCTAAAAATGGGAAAATATCTTTATGCCAGACATCTAAATAAACAGCAATGGCCCCCTGACGTTGACCGAGTTGATCTACGCTTACAGCCGTATTATTCAATTGCTTCATCCAAGGGATCACTCCTGAAGAAACACCCTTGAAACCGCGTATGTCGCTGCCACGACTTCTGATTTTACCTAAGTAAACACCGATTCCGCCTCCATGTTTACTTAAATTAGCGATATCTGTGTTGCTGTCATAAATCGATTGTAAGCTGTCATCGACGGTATCAATAAAGCAGGAGCTTAGCTGTCCGTACCTTTTTCCGGCGTTTGCAAGAGTGGGGGTAGCTACAGTCATATACAAATGACTCAGCGCCCAATAAGCTTCTTTCACTAAGTCGATTCGTTTGTGTGTTTCTTCTTGAGACATGAGGACCATGGCTATGATCATAAACCTCTCCTGGGGAAGTTCATAAAATTCCCCCTTCTTACTACGGGCGATGTATCTGTCACTCAGTGTCTTCAAACCGATATAAGTGAATTGACGGTCGCATTCCGGGTCGATCGCAAAGGAAAGTTCATCAATTTCCGCTTTTGTGTAGTATGTAAGAAGATTCGTGGAGTAAATTTCTTCATTGATCAAACGTTCAATCAAACCAAAAAAATCTTGATAAGGTTCGTTTGTGTTTCTGTTCATGACGGCCTCTTCATACATTTGTTCAAGCAGAATACGACTAGCGACGAAGGTCCAGCCAGGTTCAGTTTCATCCACTTCGGCCAGGCATTCCAGGATTAAAGTTTTTGACTGTTCTGCTTCGTTCAATTGCGCAAATCCCAGGTCGGGTAATTTATCAATGAGTCGCTGGAGTTCAAGTTTCGGATAATCATTCTTCCACTTGGTCATTTTTTCCTTCCAATGGGTCTCTTTCGTAAGTACACTCATTTTGTCACTCCTTTTATCATAACTGTGTCTATTCTTATTCTTGTCGATAATTCCACTAATTACGGTAATAAAAATGAAGAATCGAGTTTCAGGAATATCAACTTTGATAAATAACACAAAAAAATCCGCTCACGGAAATGAGCGGATGAAACCATGGAACGAAGAGAGGAAAGCGTTCAGTATGTCCTCGTTCCATCGTTTCATCTTCTCAATCCCCGAAGAAGTTGAAACTACCGACGAACAAAGACAGGTCTCCTGGCTGACACTCGATCTTACTCTGATCCTTCCCGTGCGTTGACACAGTGGAACCTCCATTTCGCGAGTGTTTACAGTTGCGGGGGCAGCTCCGGACTTTAACCGGATTCCCTATTAAGCCTTGTGGCATCTTTCATTCGTAAATACTATATATAGGTGTGTTTTTTTAAATTGTTAGCTTATATTGTGTTTTAATCATAACGGAGAAGCAGAAATCATGCAACTCTTTTTTCTTTGAATTATATTGATGCATACTGAATTCTTATGAAAAAAAGCAATGTTTCTTTATAATGAAAGCTGGGATGAAAGATAATATGAAGGGGGATTAGAGCGATGGGAAGCGAATTTAATTGGCATGAAGAAGCGGAAAAACAATGGGATGATCGTTCAGAAATGTGGAGCTCGAAAAGTCGGGTGATGTGGGAAGAAGGAAGCAGAAGTACAATCGTTCCTTTTTTAAAACAACATATAGGGAAAGGGGCTATCGCTGATTTAGGGTGTGGGGATGGTTTCGGATCCTATCTTCTCTTTCAGGAAGGGTTTGAAGTTACGGGAGTAGACCTATCAAAGGATATGATTGAACGGGCGAACTCACGTATCCAGAATGAAGGTTTATCGTTTGTTCAGGGGGATTTGACGGATTTACCATTTCAATCAGAACAATTCGATGGAGCCATGGCCATCAATTCACTTGAATGGATTGAAACCCCCTACAAAGGGCTGGAAGAAATAAAGAGGATCTTAAAACCCGGCGGCCGTCTATGTATCGGTTTGCTTGGCCCGACAGCTATGCCGAGGATTAACAGTTACCGTAGGCTTTATGGGGAAGAGGTGATCTGTAATACGATGATGCCCTGGGAATTAAGAAAAATGGCAGAGGAAACAGGGTGGAAGTGTATTGACGGTCAAGGAGTCTATAAGCGGGGGGTAGAAGAAACCCATTTACATACGCTTGATGAAGAAATGAAACAGGCTCTGACATTTATGTGGTTATTCATATTTGAGAAAAATGGATAACGGAGTGAAAAAGGCTGTATGATTTTAAAGACCTTCTCATAAATTCAAACATGAGGAGGGTGAATGTGATGGCATGGGTCCAAACATTCTTGTCCATTCGGTTCGTGTTTATCGGATTTTTCTCGCTGACAGCATTGGGTTTGATGGTCTTTCAGTCTATTTCCATCTTTCAAGCGTTCGTAGAGTTCTATGAAGTGCTGCATAGAAAATAAAAGGAACCGGGTCCTTTGAGTAGGTCCCGGTTCCTTTTGTTTAGTTTTGCTGTTCCCAAAGAAATTTACCGAGCAGAAGGTCTACTTCAGCTAGCTCATGGAGCCCTGAATGTGATGCTTGTTTGTTATAAACCATTTCTTCTTGATATTGGCCGAATGGGACAATATCCTGTAATCCTTTTACACTTGATGCGTGGACAAGTCCATCCCAATGGAGTTGTTCTGGGGCTTCTTTGTTGATGATGCCTGCTATGGCCAGTACATCAACATGGGGAGGGAATTGATTCTTTTTTTCAATCATCTGTACTAATGCTTCTGATTTTGGCTGTAAGTCTGTGGTTGCTTCTCCATAGTTTGATTTAAAATATCCTTCTTTGCTAATGCCTTTGAACGGGCTTGCGATAACGGCCAGTTTTTCGACTTTAGGAGCTGTGAATTCTTGAGCGTTCAAAAGGTAATTGGCAGAAATTAATCCACCCATTGAATGTCCGATGATATTTACTTGCTGTATTTCGTAGTCATATTTCAACCGCTGCATGATACCTTCAAGCCAATGCGTTTGGCTATTAATGCTGGCCCGGTTGTTCTCAAACAACACTTGAATGAATGGGGTTCTGGATTGTTGGATACCACCTTGAATGGTTAGGTCGCCGTCTGATGCTACATAAATAACCATCTGCTTTTTCCCCCATTCCAGGCTTTGCATCCGGTCAATCATCGTTTGGAAGCTTCTAGGACCTCCTTTGTATCCGTGGATAAAGAGGGTCGGGGTCATTTCCTCTTTATCAATAGGTTCTGAGCTGCTGGATTTGGAATTGATCATAAAGAAAATCAACCCGATTAGAATGGAACCTACCAGAAGAGAGAGCCATTTCATTATCGATTTATTTGCTGAAATCATTGGTGTTCCTCCTGAGAATTATAAATCCTTGTTCTAGTGTAAAAGAATAACATAGCCGAAAAAACAGGTTATGGGAAAAAAGAATGACAAAGTGATGACTATATACTATAGCATACCCTTGATGCCTTAGAGCATGTTATCGACCCATCTGTTGGTTTATCTCTTTTCTTTCAGGGAAAACTGAAACTGTACTGAATAACAAGGATTACAGAAAGGAGCTTCCCTTTGAATCAAGAACAATTGAAAAAGAAAATTTATAACATCATGGATCAACACACTGTAGGAACGCTTGCGACTGTCAAAGATCAGAAGCCACATTCTCGCTTCATGACGTTTTTCAATGATGATGAATTTACTTTCTACACGCCAACCAATAAAGAAACACATAAAGCGGAAGAAATTGAAGCGAATCCTCATGTCCATATCCTTATCGGTTATGAAGGGGATGGGTACGGAGACAGCTATTTGGAAGTCGAAGGACAAGCAAAAATTCGAGATGATCAAAAAATCAAAGATTGGCTTTGGTCTGAGCGAATGGAACGCTGGTTCACTGGAAAAGGAGACCCTGACTACATCGTTCTTGAGGTCATGCCGGAAAATATCCGTTTGATGAATGCTGATGGAGATACACCAGAAACCTTAGATTTGTAAGAAGAAGGGGTCAGCAGATTGCTGACCCCTTCTTTGGTTTTGGGAACTCCTCGAGGGCATAAGCAAGCCTTTTGCTGTTGCGAAAACTCCCGTCACTTCAAAGGTGTGCTTATGCTGTTAAGTGGCCGGTTCCACTTTCGTGCTATGAAAGGGAACATGATTCATCTTCGTATTCGATCTCGATGGTGACATGCTCCAATTTAATCGGGCCAAGGATTTCTTTCGCTTGTTCTTTCACGTTGCAAACCTCCTGCTTAGTGGCGGCAGCGGGTACAACAATATGAGTGGAAAACGCATGGTTCTCTCCGTCCATAGACCATAAATGGGTATGGTGAGTGGAGTTGACGTGCTGGATCTTGTTTATTTTTGTAATAAGGTCATCCAAATCGATATGGTTCGGGACCCCTTCTAAAAAGAGCCGCATCGTCTGGACAAGGTTTTTGATAACATTGTAAAGGATGAAAAGCGTAATTCCTATAGAAGCTATAGGGTCAAGAATTGGCAGGTCTGTAAAAAACATGATTACACTGACTATAAGGACAGCCAACCATCCAAGGACATCCTCCAACATATGCCATGTCATCACTTTTTGGTTCATTGAATCCCCGCCTCTAAGCTTGAAAACCGCGGCACCATTGACGACGATCCCCAATAGGGATAAGAGAATCATACCTCCGGCGTTCGGTTGTTCCGGATTCAATAACCTGGGTACAGCTTCTGTCAAAATGAAAACAGATCCGACAATCAATACGACACTGTTGATTAAAGCAGCAAGCAATGAAAAACGCCTGTACCCGAAAGAAAATTGCGGAGAATGATCTTTATTAGAAAATTTTTGTAAGAACCAAGCTAAACCAAGTGATAATGAGTCCCCTAAATCATGCAAAGCATCTGATAAGATAGCCATGCTGTTTGTTAGAATACCGCCAATCAATTCAATGATCGTGAAAGCGAAGTTCAAGAAAAAAGCGATTTTAATTTTTCCGGTAGTTGAATCGACATGATGGTGGTGATGATGGCTCATTTTTACACCTCCTTATAATGTATGAGCATATGTGCATATATTTAATTTATGAAATGATGGAACATTTGTCAATGATGTTGATTTTCCTAGGCTTTCCATATTAGCACCACCTGATTCCAGAGAGAGGAGCACATGTCCGATTAAGAAGAAAGGAAGCACTTTATTCATAACAGGATACAGCCCATAAGTTAGAAAACGCCCAGCCTGATGTGGCTGGACGTTACTGTTTGTTTACATACCTATCAACTTACAGGATAGAAGCGTCGATGAATAGCATAGTAGTCGAGCTGGTGACCTGTGATGTCCGCCAGACGTTCAACGGCTTCAAGCAGGAAAGTTTTGTCGAGTTCATAGATGACTTTAGTTTCAATGTGATCCAGAGTATTGCATGCAAATTCCCAAAGCATCTGATGTTTGGATTCGTCGATAGATTCAGCAACCAACGCAAGAGCATCAACCATTTCAGTGATGATCAAATGATTATCACGTGCATAGTGACGAATATAGCCAAAGCCACGGTATACGTAGGAAGCGAAGGACTCATTCAGTAGAATAACTCTCACCTGTTCCTCTTTATCCATCAAATAAGGTGTGAAAGTAATGTAATCCTCGACAGTGAGCATCAATTCTGCCATTTGATGAAGCGTGTTGATTGCGGACTTTGGGTCATCATTTCCCAATGACTTGATCGCTATTTCTGCGAGCTTATGCATACCCATTTGGATATCCTGCAATTCCGTTTCTTTATGACCGATATTGATCATCTTACAATACTTTTCCTCATCGATGTTTTCAGATCCTGGCCCCCAATAGCTGAGCAACTGGTTTTCTTTAAGGATATAATCTCCAATTTGAGAATGGAATTGAATAAGAATGTTATCTTTTCGAGCCTCAGCAATCATACTCCGATAGTCCACTAATTGGATATAGCCGGAACGGTGCGCTTTTATGCTTATCGCTTTCTTTCTTTCTTCTTCCAATAGATCACCGGGTTCTTTGGTACGGTATTGTTCCAAATCCTTGCGTAAAGTTTGGTTAATGATTTTTTCGGACGATTTTTTCATCGTATCGGTGATGTTATGGACCTGCATCCAAGTGGTTGCATGATTGATAAAGTAGATGAACGTGACTGCAGATGTGAATGCTAAGAATATTGTTGCAATGGGAACGGCAACATAGGTTTCACGCTCTGTATTACCTATGAAAAGAAATACTAAAAGAACATATACAAAATTCCCATTAAATACTCCGAGCGCGTGTTGTGTACGCTTGTCTGCTACAAAGTTAAGCAGCATCCGGGGGGAGAACTGGCCACTGAATGTGGTAAGAACGACAAGCAAGGAGTTTAATGTGAAGGCACTAAGTGTCAAGATGCCTCCGATTAAAGTGCTGACTAGTATTCTGGTTATTTCTGCATTGACTTGAAAGAATTGATACGTATATTGGTTGATTTCCAAAACTAAGTCAAGGACCAGTGTCACAGCAACGAATAAAACAGCCAACAAAATGTAATAAAAAGGCATGTACCATAAAGTCATCTGTACTTCATGTCTCCGTTGACGTTTGGACATCTGAAAATACTTTTTTACTGATGGTGGTAATAAGTTCATAAATATAATAGCTCTCCTCCTTTCGATGGTGATAGGCTGTAACCATATCTTCCCCTCCCCGCTATACTTTCAAACGAAAAATATGTGGTGAAATAAATCTCTTTATTTTGTCAATATTCAAAGGGTTTAGTATATTTGTAATAACGTATGAAAGGAAAAGGTGATGAGGATGAATTGGGTGCAGAAGCGGTTTGATGAATTGACGAAGGAGGAATTATACAAAATATTGATGGTAAGAGTGGCTGTGTTTGTGGTAGAGCAGAACTGCCCATATCCAGAGGTGGATGGACGGGACGAAGACAGTTTACATATATGGTTGGAACAAGAGGAGCGGATGATCGCTTATTGCCGTATCGTACCTCCACATGAAGGTCAGGCGTACCATAGTATTGGTAGAGTATTAGTTACACAAGGAAGCCGGGGAGAAGGTTATGCGACAGAGATAATGAACCGTGCTATTGATTTCTTGAAAAAAGATTTGGAAGTAGATCATATCTGGCTGCACGGCCAAGAACATTTACGGAATTTCTATGGATCTTTCGGTTTTGAAGAAGTGTCAGAGGTGTATTTGGAAGATGGCATTCCCCATGTGGACATGTTGATGAAAATATAAATCTTTGATTTCGTCTCTTGTTTTGCACTATACAATAAGGGGAACCATAACTCTGTAACCAGTATCCAATGGAGGTATGAATTTATGAGTCCTAAGACATTTACTAAACAATATATCAACGGCCAATGGAAGAGTGGTTCAAGTGAGAAGTATGTAGACAATGTCAATCCATATACGCAGCAGACGATTGTGTCCATTCCTTCAGCAAATGAAGATGATTTGAATGAAGCGTATGGTGCAGCGGAAGAAGTTCAGAAATTCTGGATGGAAATACCCCCAGCACAAAAACAAGACTATTTTGATCAATTGCTCAAAGTTGTAAATGAACGGAAAGAAGAAATCATTGATTGGTTAGTAAAAGAGGCAGGAAGTACACTCATAAAAGCAGAAGTGGAATTTCAAGCGGCTGCCGGTATCATCCGGGAGGCTTCCAGTTTCCCGACAAGGATGACAGGGCAAATTCTGCCATCGAATACACCAGGAAAAGAAAATAGAGTATACCGTTCACCTAAAGGAGTCATCGGTGTGATTGGCCCATGGAACTTCCCGTTTCACCTGGCGATGAGATCGATTGCTCCAGCTATTGTCACGGGAAATACCGTTGTAGTTAAGCCAGCTTCTGAGACTCCGGTTACTTCGGGTTTATTGATTGCGGATCTTTTTGAAGAAGCAGGATTCCCTCAGGGGGTCCTTAATGTCATCGTAGGGCGAGGTTCTGAAATCGGGGATGCTTTTGTTACCCATCCAGCAGCTAAGTTGATTTCTTTCACTGGTTCTACAGAAGTCGGGAGTCATATTGGAGAATTAGCAGGGAAATATATTAAGGACACTGCTCTTGAACTTGGTGGAAACAATGCGATGATTGTTCTGGACGATGCTGATATTGATAAAGCCGTTGACGCAGCTGCTTTTGGAAAGTATTTGCACCAGGGGCAGATTTGTATGTCATTGAATCGGATTATTGTTGATGAAAGTGTCCATGAGGATTTTATCGAAAGATTCAAAGAAAAGGTCGAGAGTTTGAAAGTTGGAGATCCATCTGAAAGGGATACAGTTATTGGTCCACTCATTAATAGCGGTGCAGTGGAACGAATCCAGGCAGACCTCAATGCTAGTATCGAAGAGGGAGCAGAAGTGCTCACAGGAGGCAAAGCGGATGGCAGTGTCTTTCAACCGACTGTTTTGACAGGGGTTACGAACGATATGCCTGTCGCTGAAAAGGAAATGTTCGGTCCTGTATCTTCCATTATTAAAGTCTCTTCAGAAGAAGAAGCGATAAAGGTTGCGAATGGAACGCCTTATGGTTTAAGCGGATCAGTCTTCACCCGCAATGTCCACAGAGGAGTGGAAGTTGCGAAGCGTGTGGAAACAGGTATGATTCACATTAATGATCAATCAGTAAATGATGAAGCGCACGTGGCTTTTGGAGGAGAAAAAGAATCGGGCACTGGCCGGTTTGGCGGCGAATGGGCATTGGATAAATTCACGACGGTCAAATGGATCGGAGTCATGAACGGATACCGTGAATTCCCGTTTTAAATGCTGAAAACTAAGAATAATTGTAATGTGTAGTTCGGTTTGGAGTACAAGGGGACTTGTACTCCTTAACTGAACTTCTTTTATCTTTGCCATTTGCATGCAGGGTGGAATTTTAGGAATTGGCAAACTGTTTAAAACGCTCAACGGCATCTTCCAATGTTTCATTTGAATTATTCAGTCCGATTCGTACATAACCTTCACCATGATCACCGAAGCCGATTCCCGGGGCAACAAAAAGACCAGTACTTTCAAGGAGGTCATCTGCAAACTTTTGTGAAGTATAGCCTTCAGGTACTTTCAACCAGACGAAAAAGGAACCTTTACATGGCTGCACGTTATAACCGGCTGCCTCTAACCCTCCAACGAGGAGATCGCGTCGTGTTTCATAAGTATCTCTTAAGTCGTTTACACATTCCTGCGAACTGAGCAAAGCTGTTGAAGATGCTTCTTGAAGGGCTCCGAAAATGCTGCAGAAATAGTGATCCTGGATCAGTTCAATGGCATTGATGACACTAGGATTACCAACGACAAAGGCCATGCGCCATCCTGCCATGTTATAGGTTTTAGACATCGTATAGACCTCTACACCAACCTCTTTTGCCCCTTCCATCTGCATGAAGCTCAACGGTTTTTCCCCATCAAATCCGATGGCACCGTATGCGAAATCATGGACGACACATACATCGTGTTTGTCCGCTTCAGCAATAGTTTTCTCGAAGAAAGAGGCATCAGCTACGGCCCCGGTGGGATTATTCGGGTAATTAAGAAACATCATTTTCGCTTTGTTCCAGCTATCCTCATCAATCTGATCATAGTCTGGAAGAAATTGATTTTCTGCTAGTAAAGGCATGGATTTCATTGTTGCGCCGACCATTTCTATGCCAGACCAATAATCCGGATAGCCAGGATCTGGAACGAGAGCCACATCACCTGGGTCCAGCAAGCATTGGCTTAATTCCACGAGCCCTGTTTTACTCCCTGGCATGATGGCGACCTCTGTATTAGGATCGAGGTCGACATCGTATTCATTTTTGTAGTATTCTGCAACGGATTTTTTAAGGAAATCGAATCCGTGGAAGGGAGGGTACTTGTGGTAAACAGGCTTTTCAGCTGCTTCTTGTAAGGATTTCACAATGTGCCCGGGAGTCGGTTGATCCGGGTTTCCTTGCCCCAAATTCAATACATCATGACCTTTGCTTTCAAATGCATTTAATTTATTGACGAGTGTTGCAAAGAATTGATCAGGAAGACGTTGTAATGCTTTCGATTGCGGAAACTGTTTCATAGCGATCACCTCAGAAGTGTTTTTTAAATAGTCAAACAAAAAGATATTATCGATAGTGTAACATGCTGAATGTTCGAGTGGGAATAATACAAGCATAGAAGATTAAGTTAAACAGGAAAAAAGATGTGCACGAAGAAGGAGTGATTTTATGAGATATATCATTATAGGCGGTGACGCTGCAGGTATGAGTGCAGCGATGCAAATCGTCAGGAATAGCCAGGAGCATGAAATTGTGGTGTTCGAGAAAGGGGAGATCACCTCCTACGGTCAATGTGGCTTACCTTATGTATTGAGTGGAGACGTAGAAGCGACCGAGGATCTGATTGCGCGCACACCAGAGAGGTTCCGGTCTAAATATGGGATTGATGTAAGAACACTTCATACGGTAACGAAGGTGGATTGCGACCATAAAATCGTTTATGGAAAGAAACAGGAGACAGGGGAATCATTTGAAGAAAAATATGATCGTCTACTAATTGCAACTGGAGCGTCTCCGGTCGTCCCACCATGGGAAGGACGTCATTTGGAGGGAATTCATACTTTAAAAACTATTCCTGATATTGAACGAATCATGAAAGCGACCACTCATGAGGTAAGGCAGGTCACAATTATTGGCGGGGGCTATATCGGATTAGAAATGGCTGAGAGCTTCGCATCTCTCGGAAAAAGAGTCCGAATCATCGACCGTGGTCCACAATTGGCAAAAATTTTCGATGAAGAGATGGGAGAACTCGTCCACGAAGAAGCAAAAAGAAATGGAATCGAGCTGCATTTGGGAGAATCTGTAGAAGTCTTCAGAGGTGAGGAACAGGTTGAAAGGGTCGTGACAGACAAAGGCGAATATGCGACCGACCTTGTTTTAGCAGCCGTAGGAGTCACTCCTAATTCCGCATTTCTGGAGGGAACAGGAATTTACAAGGGCCTAAAAGATGCCATCGAAGTAAATGCCTTCATGGAAACAAGCATTATGGATATTTATGCGGCGGGGGATTGTGCGATCCAGTATCATCGAATCAAACAAAAAGGAGACTATATTCCACTTGGTACGCATGCCAATAAACAAGGGCAAATTGCAGGACTGAATATGATAAACCAAAAAAAGGCTTTTCAAGGTGTAGTGGGGACTTCGATTTTGAAATTCTTCGATTTGACCCTTGCACGGACAGGGCTTTCAGAGAGAGAAGCAAAACTGGAAAACCTTCCATACAAGACGGTATCTCTTGATTCAACCCACGCAGCCGGGTACTACTCTAAAAAAAATCCAATGACACTGAAACTGGTTTATCATACGGATTCCCGCCAGCTCCTGGGAGGACAGATCATTGGAGGTGAAGGCACAGATAAACGGATTGACGTATTAGCGACGGCACTTTTTCATAAAATGACGGTGGAAGAGCTCCAGGACCTTGATTTGTCTTATGCTCCACCCTATAACAGTGTCTGGGACCCTCTCCAGCAAGCTTCGAGAAGGGCGGAATAACTTCTTTATATTATAGGGGGCACCTGATTTGTGATACGATTGGTAGAGCAACGTACAGGAGGCATCATGTTTTGGATACCGAATTATATAGAAATGCAGAAGCGTTCATCCGCCAATACTATCGAGAGTCTGACCTGCTGAAAGTGGAGCAGAGACTGAAAACTATAGAGAGAGAAATTCAAGACACAGGTACTTATGAACATACATTTGATGAGTTGGAATATGGAGCGAAAGCAGCTTGGAGAAATAGCAATCGCTGTATCGGTCGATTGTTCTGGAATAGTCTTAAAGTTTTTGATGCCCGTCATTTGAAAACTGAAGAAGAGATATGTGAGGCATTATACGATCACTTGGATTATGCCACGAACAATGGACGGGTCCGTTCAACAATTACGATATTCAGGCAAAGCACAAAGGCGAATGAAATTCGATTATGGAACCATCAGCTTGTCAGGTATGCAGGTTATGAAGTGAACGATACAATCATAGGTGACCCTGATTCAATTGCATTCACAAAAAAGTGCCAGCAACTTGGATGGAAAGGAAAGGGTGGGGCGTTTGATGTCCTGCCCCTTGTCATACAGGTAGATGACCGTCCGCCGAATTGGTTTGATATACCCTCTGATAAAGTGAAGGAAGTTCCACTTCGGCACCCGGAATACAAGTGGTTTGAGGTTTTAGGAATAAAGTGGTACGCCGTTCCGATCATTTCGGATATGCGCTTAGAGATTGGTGGAATTGATTATACTGCCGCACCTTTCAACGGATGGTATATGGAGACAGAAATAGGCGCCAGAAACTTAGCTGATGAGTTCCGCTATAATCTTTTACCTGTTGTAGCAGAGGGGATGGGGCTGGATACGAAGCGTAATACGACGCTTTGGAAAGATCGGGCTCTCCTGGAGTTGAATCAAGCAGTACTTCATTCTTATAAAATGGATAAAGTGAGCATGGTCGATCATCATACCGCTGCTCAGCAATTTCAATTGTTTGAGAAAAAAGAGCATGCGTGTGGTCGACAGGCTACAGGAGATTGGACATGGCTGATCCCACCGATATCCCCGGCTTCCACTCCTATCTTTCATTCGTCATATGAAGACCGGATGGATACACCGAACTATTTTTACCAGGATGCAGCATATAAAGAAAACCTTCAGGCTAAATAATCGCCTGAAGGTTTTTGGTTTTGCAAATTTAAAATTGCCAACTGCGGCACAATGGAAATGAACATTTGTTTATTCATATAAGTCTGGTCGTCGGTCCTGAAAAATCGGGATTTGTTCACGAATGGACTCTACCGCTGAGAAGTCGATCTCCGCGTAAAGAATTTCTTCATTCTCCCCACCTTCAGCAACTACGTTCCCCCATGGGTCCACGACAATGGAATGGCCTCCGAAGGTATTGTTTGGATCTGCGCCGACCCGGTTGCAGGCGATTACAAAGCATTGATTTTCAATAGCACGGCTGATTAATAAGTTGCGCCAGTGATCGACTCTTGGCTTTGGCCATTCGGCAACGACGAATAACCCGCGTGAGCCATTCAACATGTGGGTGCGCATCCATTCGGGGAATCGGATATCATAACAAATCACTCCAGCAACAGGGACATTTTCAAGGGTGAAACTACCTTTCTGATTTCCGGATAAAAGGTGTTTCTCTTCATTCATCAGGCGGAACAAATGAGCCTTACGATATTTCAAGATTCTTTCTCCAGTTGCATTGTAGGCTACAAATGTATTGTAATATTGACCCTCATCATTCTCAGCGATGGAACCCGCGATGGTCACTCCGTACTGGCTGGCTAAATCTTTGATTAGCTGGTGCGTCGGACCATTCATATCTTCTGCGATTTCGTTGAACCGGGAAAGGTCATATCCTGTCGTCCACAGTTCAGGCAACAAGATGACCTCGCTTTTTTTTTTCGCAGCTTCTTTGATTTTTTCAGTTGCTTGCTCTCGGTTAGCTTCAGGATCTCCGAAAGCGATATCCATTTGAAGGATTGCTATTTTAGTTGTCATCCTATCACCTCTCGTTTTTCCTTAGTGTATCAAAAAAATCTGCTGGATTCCTCCCCTTTGTATGAAACGTTTTCAAGCATGCTACAATAAGAATAAATTCAGCAGGAGAGGAAGAGAAGCGATGTTTGAATTGTTTCTCCCGATGCTCGAGCGTTTAGGCATCATTGTCACAGTGGCTTTCATCATCACGAGATTCCGATTCTTTCGAGAATTGATCGATCAAAAAAAATTGAATTATAAACAACAGTATACGGCGATTGGTGTATTTGGGTTATTCGGAATTATCGGTACTTATACAGGCATCACTTATGATACGGCTACAGTTGAATTCGGAAGGTGGGCATATAACTTAGGCGGGTCAGAAGCGCTTGCGAATTCCCGCGTCATCGGAATCGTTGCAGCTGGCTTGTTTGGAGGCTACCGGATTGGTATCGGGGCAGGGTTGATTGCAGGACTCCATCGCTTTTCCTTAGGAGGATTCACAGGTTTTGCCTGTGGGATTTCTGCAGTGGTGGCAGGTGTCATAGCTGGCTTTTTTCACAAAAAAGGACAACCATTGAAGCTGAAAACAGCCCTCCTGATCGGCGCTTTAGCCGAAACCGTTCAAATGGGGCTCATAATGCTCGTTTCCACCCCTTTTTCACGTGCCTGGTCTCTCGTGCAAGAAATTGGGTTACCTATGATTGTCGCTAACGGGGTCGGTTCAGCACTTTTCTTATTGATTATACGTAACGTGTTGAATGAAGAAGAAAAAGCGGGAGCTCTACAAGCACAAAAAGCCCTTAAATTAGCAGAGTCTACAGTAGCTCACTTACGAAAAGGCTTGACGAAGGTGTCGGCTCAGCAAGCCTGTCAAATTATTTATGATGAAGTGCAAGTAAGCGCAATTTCTATGACTGATCATGAAAAAATCCTTGCTCATGTCGGGCAGGCAGACGATCATCACAAATCCGGAATACCGATTCAAACGGATGCGACAAGAGAAGTGATTCAAAAAGGGGAAATGGTAATAGCCCGCCACGGCGATATCCATTGTCAAAATCAGGATTGTCCGCTTGGGGCTGCAGTCATTGTACCGTTGAGAAGACGTCAGAATGTAGTTGGTACCTTAAAGTTCTATGTTCACTCAGAGAAAGAAGTTTCAAACGTTTTGCTGGAATTAATTCAAGGTTTAAGTGCTTTGCTAAGTCAGCAGTTAGAGCTTGCAGAAGCTGAAAAAGCAGAGGAGTTGGCTAGGGAAGCAGAAGTGAAGGCACTTCAAGCTCAAGTGAATCCTCACTTTTTATTCAATTCGTTGAATGTGATCGTTTCATTGACTAGAAGTGAACCGGATCGGGCTCGCTCTTTATTAATCGCTCTGTCTAGATTCTTCAGACAAAACCTCGGGGCGACGACGAATACATGGACGTCATTGAAAGAGGAATTGAAGCATGTGAAAGCATATCTACTCATAGAAGAAACGCGGTTTGTCGATCAATTACATGTCCGGTATGAAGTGGAGGAAGCTGCCCTTTCAGCCAAAATCGCTCCATTGACGTTGCAACCGTTAGTTGAAAATTGCATCAAGCACGGCATCAAAGATCAACAGGGCGATGCCACGATTTTGATCAAAATCATCAGACAAGGCAAAGGAGTACACATCATGGTCGAAGATAATGGAACAGGAATAGATCCAGAACGACTGGAAAAGGTCGGTTTGCAATCGGTCGATTCAGAGAATGGTACGGGCCTTGGCCTTTATAATGTTAATAAAAGGTTAGAACTTATGCATGGGGAGGATGCCAAGTTACACATCACAAGTAACCAGGGACATGGAACATGCATTTCCTTTTTCCTTCCTCTTCCAGAGCAGGAGGTCTTTGCATGAAAGAGAAAATCAAAGCACTTATCGTCGATGATGAGCGTTTCAGCAGAGAAGAACTGAGCTATTTATTAGACACTTACGAACAGATAGAAGTGATCGGGGAAGCGGGTTCAGGTGATGAAGCCATCATGAAAACTCTCCAATTGCAACCAGATGTTCTCTTCCTGGATGTGGAAATGCCGAAGATGGATGGAATGGCTGTGTCGGGATCTGTTCACGAACTGAAAAAAATCCCTGAAATTATCTTTGCCACGGCTTATCCGGATTTTGCGGCGGAAGCATTCCGTCATGAAGCACTTGATTATCTACTTAAGCCTTTTGATGAAGAACAGTTGGGTGAGGCCATCCAACGACTAGAGAAAAAACTGCACCGGAGAGCATTTTCACCACCGCAGGAACCGCAACCCACCAAACTTGCTGTAGAAGGTGAAGATACCATTGATTACTTAAATCCGAATGAAATCATGTACGTATCTCGAGAGGATAGAGTCACCAAAATTGTCGGTAAAACGAAGGTGTATGAAACGAAATCAGCTTTGAAAGAGGTGGAGGAACGGTTGGATCGTTTTTCATTTTTCAGGATCCACAAAAGTTTTCTTGTCAATTTAGATCACATTCACCGATTGACGCCATGGTTCAATGGAGCCTATCAACTTGAGCTGCAAGGCACAGATGAGAAGCTTCCAGTCAGCCGTAACTATGTAAAAGGATTAAGAAAAAAATTAGAACTTTAAACGTGGTCACTGAAAAATCCTTCTCAATCTAGTGGGACTATTAAAGTCGCTGTTGCTTCCCATTAATCGCTTGTCGGTGGATGCTTACCACGGACACAGCCTCAGGCGTTACCACCGGACGATCATCGTGGAATCAATAATGCCCTCCTATAGACCGGACTGTCTTTCAGTCCGGTTTTTTCACATCTTGAACGTATATTACGACATGTCAGACAGTAACAATCCTCATGAAAACGCTCTCTTGATATATTGTTTGTAAACGATTTCAAAACGGTGAGGGAGGAATTACTATGATAACTTTTTTAGTAAGTATTGCACTATTGATTATAGGTTATTTCACCTATGGAAAATATGTAGAGAAAACGTTTGGTCTTAATCCAGAACGCCAAACTCCGGCATACACCCATAGCGATGGTGTAGATTATTTGCCGATGGGGGAAAAGAAGAATTCGTTGATTCAACTCCTTAATATTGCAGGGGTCGGTCCCATATTCGGTCCGATATTAGGTGCCCTTTATGGACCTGTCGCCTTTTTATGGATTGTACTTGGCGCAATTTTCGCTGGAGCCGTCCACGATTACTTGACAGGCATGATCTCCATCCGTAATCGTGGTGCCCATTTGCCTGAACTTGCTGGTAAGTTTCTCGGGAAAGTGATGAAGCACGTTGTCAATGCTTTTGCTATTCTACTATTGATACTAGTCGGGACGGTATTCGTCACTGCACCTGCGGACTTGCTTCATAATATGACGAGCAGCTGGTTGGCGCTTCCTGTTATTCTTGCTGTCATCTTCGCTTACTATTTATTAGCTACAATGCTGCCGATCGATAAGATCATCGGGCGTTTTTATCCGATCTTTGGCGCACTTCTGCTCATTAGTGCAATTGGAGTCGGGGTATCCTTAGTCGTGACAGGAGCACCGATCCCGGAATTGACATTCACGAATATGCACCCTGATAATGCCCCGATCTTTCCATTATTGTTCTTGACGATTTCATGTGGAGCTCTTTCTGGTTTTCATGCGACTCAAACACCGATTATCTCAAGGACAACCCAACAAGAAAAACAGGGACGTCGTATCTTTTACGGCATGATGATTGCAGAAGGTGTAATCGCAATGATTTGGGCAGCAGCCGCTATGAGTCTTTTCAATGGTTCTGGTGGACTGAACGAAATCCTTGCGAGTGGTGGTCCTGCCGCAGTTGTAAGTGAAGTATCGGTTGCAATGCTTGGTGCAGTCGGTGGAACACTAGCTATTCTTGGTGTCATCATTCTTCCGATTACATCTGGAGATACAGCATTTCGAAGTGCTCGGATGATCATTGCTGATTATCTGAAAGTGTCCCAGAAAAAAGTCGTAAGTCGTATCTGGATTGCCCTGCCGATGTTCGTCATCTCTTTCGTCTTGACGCGCATTGACTTTACACTGCTTTGGAGGTACTTCTCCTGGGCAAATCAATCAACAGCAGTGATCGCTCTTTGGGTAGGTGCGATGTACTTATTCTTATCTCGTAAAAACTATTTCATCGCTGCAATTCCGGCAACATTCATGACGATGGCGACTTTCACCTATATCATCAACGCTCCTATAGGTTTTGGATTACCGATGAACGTATCCTATATTTTAGCCGCTATTATCACCGTTGCTATTGTGACAGCTTTCTTCATCGCTGCCCGTCGTCAATTGGATCGGAATATTCCACTTGAAGAAGAATTGAAAACGACAGCGTAAAGGAAGAGCCCATTTCATTAAAGAATCAATATCAGGAACATCCTTCTACTAGCTGTCCCGCCCAGTTGAACATGCTGGCAGTCAAGCATCCATTGAATCTCTCTCAATGGGTGCTTTTTTGAATGAAAAAGAAAGTGTTTCAAGTAACTGATCAATTTATTAGGAGCGCACTGGGGTTTTTGCATCTGTTATGTGTTTTTCTTCTTTGGGAGAGGGTATGCTGTTAGGGAAAGGAGAGATTTATACATGGAACAAAAGATCCAAGAGAAAAAAGGCAAGTTTTATATCGGTGAGGAAAATGAACCTAAAGCACAACTTTTGTTTGAAGAGCAAAACGGGGTCATGACCATCACCAGTACAGAGGTGGATCCTTCAGAACGGAAGCAGGGTTTAGGGAAGGATCTCATTGATTATGCCGTCAACCATGCAAGAAAACATAAAGAAAAAATTGATCCTGTATGCTCCTTTGCTCATGATGTTATTAAAAATACCCCGGAATATCATGTGGTTTGGATGAAATAGAGGGGGACATGGCATGGTCAAGATCCGCGAACCTGAAGAAAAAGATCTGATGCACTTTACCAGGTACGCCGTTGAATTTCTTCATACGATGGATGCAGGCAAATCAGAAAGACGAACATTGAATGAACGTATAAAAGAACGTAAATATTGGGCAGCAGACCAGTTTTTAGCTCGCGATCCGAAGCAAAAATTGCTGTTTGCAGATATGGATGGCAGAATTGTCGGCTATATTCTTGGTACGATTGATAAGGAATCGGAAGCAAAAGTCTATGGATATATCCGCGAATTATTCGTCGATGAATTTTATCGAAGAGAGGGGATAGGCACAGAACTTTCTGATGCCTTATTGACGTGGATGGATGAGCAGGAAGTGAAGTCGATACAGGTCGGGGTGAAAGCTCAGCAATCTCGGGTGAATGACTTCATTCGTGCTATTGGATTTATTCCGGTAAGTACCTTATATGAATATCAGAAAAAGTCATAATCACTAAGCACCCTTTAACTTAATTGTTAAAGCAACTTTGAAAATGAATTAAGTCAGTAAGGATTGGTTGAAAGCAGTGGGTATTTGAGGAGGAATGTAAACGTGAAGAAGGCTATGGTGATTGTGAATCCTTCATCCGGAAAGGAAGAAGCACTTGATCATGTGGAAAGAATTCAGCGAATACTAAAGGAAAAAGGCTACGGAGTGGAAGTTGCACAGACAGAGAAAGAATTGGATGCCACGAATTATTGTCAGGATGCCTGTCATAACGAATTCGATCTTGTCGTTTCCCTGGGGGGAGACGGTACGCTCAACGAAACAATCAACGGTATGGTCGATCAGAACCACAGGCCG
This sequence comes from Halobacillus litoralis, assembly GCF_004101865.1. Lineage (NCBI taxonomy): Bacteria > Bacillati > Bacillota > Bacilli > Caryophanales > Bacillaceae > Halobacillus > Halobacillus litoralis. Next base: position 1,914,568 of record NZ_CP026118.1, on the reverse strand, counting down.
TTATTAGGCATAATTCCATTAGGGACAGTGAATGATTTTGCCAGAGCTTTAAATATTCCTTTGGATGTGGAGGAAGCTATCGATGTTCTGCGTTCAGATCGTTCGAAAAAAGTAGACATCGGCCGTTTCAACGATCGTTATTTTGTCAATATCGTAGCTGCTGGAGCATTAGCAGAAGCTACGTATGAAGTAACTCAAGAACAAAAGACAAAGTTTGGTCCATTAGCCTACATCATGGAAGGGATGAAAACCTTGACCTCTAACAACAGTTACCCTTTGAGGATTGAACATGATGGAGAGAAATGGGAAGGGGATTCTTTCCTGTTCTTAGCAGCTTTGACCAATTCGACAGGGGGTTTTGAAAAACTTTCTCCTGAGGCTGAAGTGGATGATGGTGCTATCCATTGTTACATCGTTCCTCAAATGAACATGATTCGTCTGGCCGGAATTGTAACGGCCATTCTAAGAGGGGAGCTTAAAAACGATTCGGAAGTTCACTATTTTACTGCGCAAGAAGTAAAACTTACTTCTGAAGACGACTTAGTGACAAACGTTGACGGTGAGGAAGGCGACCATTTGCCTGTGAATCTTAAAATTATGCCTTCTCATATTGATGTCATTGTTAAATAGAAACAGAAAAAGCTGCGGACATTCCGCAGCTTTTTCTGTTTCATTACCTATGGTGATTCCGGGCGTCAGTGAAAAATTTAAATCTACTGCAGAAAGTTTTTCAAAGCATAATTGGATGTTTGATGTTAAAGTGCCAATAATAGAAACAGCAGAGTGAGGTGGTCTTATGAAAAAATCAGATATAGAGGACTATTTGCAAGAGGGGATCTATGGGAGCAAGGAAACAAAACCATCTGAGCGCAGGAGGTACCTCGGTACTCTGCGTGAACGAGTGGTGCTTTTATTGACAAAAGCTCAAGTGATGCAGGAAACAGGACTTGATGAATTAACCGATAGGATGAAAGAAAATAAAGATGGGAAGTTATTGCTTAACGGTGAAATCAGTTATCGCTTTCTATCCCCTTATAAAGACGCAGCAGAGCAAAATGATATCCACCATACCACGGTTTCCAATCAGGATATCGACACAGACGTTGGAGCCGTCTTAACTGTTGATTATGCGATAGAAAAAGAACATATATATGTGGAACCTAAAAAAGAACGTGAAGGGAAAAGTGACGAGGGGGAAGGTTTGAAAGGATTTTTAAAATCGCTTTTTAAACCTTCCAAATAATCTGATGGGGAATAAAAGGGTTTTGCTTTGTGATCGAATAGACCAATATACCTGTAAAACGAGAAAAGGCTGCGAATCCGCAGCCTTTTCTGATTTCATTGATACTGTTTCAAAAATCTGGCTAAACCGAGGATGATGAGGGCGAAAGAAAAAATAATCATTGCAATATACCCCGCGTAGAACAGAAACTGATCGAAGAAATTACCCGCTTCCTCACCGATGCTATATAGAGCGAAACCGGCTACAAGAACAGCTAAGTAAAGGAACACTCTGTTATCCGCTTTGAAGTCCACCATGCTTCCACCTCCCTTTACCTTCAATATATGATGGCAGTAATTTGAATATTTATCTTTTATAAAATTATTTTGACAGCTTGTCCTTATTCATGACGAATGAGTGGGAGAGGTGGAGAATGATATTTCTAATAAAAAAATACCCCTTTTGAATAATCAAAAGGGGTATGGTACATGTCTTTCATTGAGGGAGACATCCCATGAAATCTACAGGCTATTTTTCCTGGCGGGGAAAAATAGTAGGGTGATTCGACGTAAGAGACAAAAGAGAGTACCCATGTACGAAATGAGACCAGAATTCCTCTATCAAAAATGTGTTGAGATGTGGACAACCTGCACAAACCAACAACGAGTAATGTCGAGGAAGCTCTTTTGTTATCTATATTATACCACTTCCAAGTAGGTGCCTGCTTTGGGAAAAGTGAGGCATGAAAATGCAAATCATTGATAGTTTGAAGGTGACTTTTTCTCAAGTTTTGTATTGTTTTGGAAAACCCTCAAATATTTTGAAATACTGGATTGTCGGAATAGGTTGAATCATGTAAACTTTAAATAACTAATAATTGTGGAGTGGAGAAAATGGATATCAGTAAATTCCAGCTAATGATTCAAATGCAGGCAATGTCGATGTTAAGAAATGACAAAGGTGATTCCTTTTCAAGTGGTATGCAAAACATGACATTTCAGAGTATTTTAGATGCTGCGATGTCTCATCCGGTGAACATGAACAATGCACAGCCGGTATCTTTGGCTACTCCTGCTTTTAACCATAGCCAGACCCCATTACATACTTCTCCGACTCCAAAAGCCGAATTGCCAGAGGTGGATGGCGGAGATAGGCAGGTTGATGATTTGATTCAAAGAGCCTCCCAAACCTACGGTGTTGAAGAAAACCTTATACGTTCGGTGGTTAAAGCGGAATCGAACTTCGACTCTGATGTAGTTAGTCACGCAGGTGCACAAGGTCTGATGCAGCTCATGCCTGCAACAGCACAGGGGCTCGGAGTTTCAGATCCTTTCGATCCTGAACAAAACCTCATGGGTGGAACCAAATATCTAAAGCAGATGTTAGACCGCTATGACGGAAACTCTGAGTTGGCGCTTGCAGCTTACAATGCAGGACCTGGTAACGTTGATAAATATGGTGGCGTCCCTCCATTCAGAGAAACGCAAAATTATGTAACGAAAGTGCTTGGAAAAGCATGAGTAAAGAGCCTTGCTGAACCGAAAAGGTCAGTAAGGCTCTTCTTTTTTATAAAGCTCTTCTGGCTGGTGGTTGTGGCAGAGTGAGCTGGAAAGTATCGCCTTTATGTTTTGAGGGCAGATACAGATGAAGGATGGAAGGTAATTAAATAAGATTTTTTTTCTGAGAGAAGGAAGGCTTATTTTATTGAGTGATTCTCAAGCCGCTTCTCTGTACTCTACTTATCTGATTCGAGGTGACTGCTCATCTGCATGTATTGATTGAAGACGATGGTCATTTCTTTTAAGCGGTTGCGGACGTCTTCATCAATCAGTTCTCCCTGAGTCGAGAAATGGTTAGTATGAGTGTAAACATAGTTAGGAGTAACCATACAACGGAAGTAATTGAGAATTGGTTTGAGCTGATTCTCGATGACTAAATGATGTTGCAGGGTGCCTCCATTCGCGACGATAGATACGGGTTTGTACCTCATAGCTAAGGGTGACACAGCATCAAAAACATTTTTCAAAGTGCCGGGAATTGAACCTTGAAAAATCGGAGTTGCAATGACATACGCATCAGCGCGCTCGATTTCCCTGATCAGGGATTGCATATCCTCGTTATATTCTTCAGCGGGACGGCCATCGACGAACTGAAGATCATAATTTTCCAAGTCGATGATTTTTGTTTCATGTGTATCAGGCAAGAGCTGTATATATTGTTCGATTTCATTAAGGAGTGTACGGGTTTTTTTCCCGACGATCGTTCCGTTAAGTAATAGGATCTTCATGACAACTTTCTCCCCTTTGGTTTTCTTTGACCTACTTTATCGTATGCAAGTTTAGGTGAAGTGGGCTATGTATATGTAATCTTAGTATGTGTAAGATCCTCACAGTCATTTCGTTTATTTCAATGGTAAAGTATACGTCAAATATAAGCAATTGTGAGGTTTGCACTGTTTTGAGGCAGGACAGGGAAGGTATAATGAAGATTGGGAGTGATGACATGCTGAGATTGTGGCGAAGAATCAAGTTCGTATTCAATATAAGAAAATCCGTGCCATTCCTCGTTCGTTTTTTTCAATCAAAAGAAGTGAGTGCAAAGAAGAAATGGCTTTCCGTATTATTTCTGCTCGGTTACTTATTGTTTCCCTGGGATGTGATTCCTGACTTCCTGGTTGTCCTCGGCTTAGTCGATGATTTGGCTGTTTTCACATATATCATGCAATGGATGGTGAAGATGGCACCGGATTCTTTGAAAGAGGAATATCGGCTGTACGATGAATAGAAAGGTTTAATCTACGGCAAGATGAGGTATGTGTATGTTGTGGATGATTTTTTAAATAATAGTTAAGGAGTGATGATATGAGTAATGTAATGTTTACAGCACATGCAACCGCTAAAGGTGGACGTAAGGGGCACGTTAAATCTGACGATGGCTTGATTGATTTAAATCTCTCGATGCCAGGTGAAGGTGATGAAAAAGGCTCGAACCCTGAGCAGTTGTTTGCAGCTGGATATTCCGCTTGTTATGATGGCGCATTGAATTTAGTCGCAAGCAAGCAGAAAAAAGATATTGAATCTGAAATCACTGCTGACGTAAGTTTATTGAAAGATGAATCTGATGACGGGTTCAAAGTCGGTGTTGTCCTTAACGTAGAAGTGAAAGGTGTTTCTCAAGAAGAAGCAGAAGAACTTGCAAATGAAGCCCATAAGGTTTGTCCATATTCTAAAGCCACAAGTGGCAATATTAATGTGGAAATTAACGCTAAAGCGGTATAAAATGCCAGTAAATCCCCGGGGAGCTTTTCCCCGGGGATTTTTTGTGTTGGAGCAAGTTGCTCTGAGCAGAATAGTTGGTAGGGCGACTCATACATTCCATTTTTCTATAAGGCGGAGGGTTCTCAACAATTCTGTGTAATACTTTCAGTTGAATTTTAAAGGATTTCATTTCCTGTCCCTATCAAAAATATGGTATTTTATAATCGGAGAGGTGAAGATTCATGAAAATAACCGATCAAGCACGTGATTTGGTGAATCAAATACTGGAAGATGAAGGGTCGGGTTGTTTGCGTTTGTTTTTTGCTGGTTTCGGGTGTGGGGAACCGGATATCGGGATGACGATAAGTGACCCTGAGGCGGACGATCAGCTGCATCGCATCAATTCAATTCCAGTGGCGATAGATAAGCGAATTGCACATTTGACAGAAGAATTGACTATAGAAGGAAAGCAAACAATGGAAGGACCCAAATTTCAAATACTCGGCCTTCCTGAAAGAGATTGTTGATGTAATTGCCCACTTTCAGGTGGGTTTATTTTTTGACTGCTGGAGAGAAAAGAGAGGTATAGCACACGATGATGGCACCAGGACACCAGGTTGTCGGCTTCACATTCGGGGTTGGGGCATTGGCATTGATCCCCCAGTTCGAAGTGATGACGGAACGACCCTATCAAACTATTTTATTTTTCGTATTCGTCTTATTCGGCTCATTGTTACCGGATATCGATACCCCTGCGTCTAAACTTGGTCATAAGTTTTGGCGGGGACTGATGACTATTTTTACAATCGCTTTTTTATGTTACTTATTTGCACCTCACTATTTAAATACATATCGAGATGAACTGAAAGTATTTGTTATGCTTTTATTACCGGTTTTAATTATGATCCGTGGGCATCGGAAAATGACGCATTCCCTTTTGTTCGTGAGCTTACTCGTCGGTTACTGCCTCATTCTCGAACAGACACTGCAAATTCCCTGGTTTTATTTGGGAGGTATGGTGGTAGGGGTCGTTTCCCACTTGTTTGGGGATTTCATCACCAAACAAGGGATTCCTCTGGTTTATCCTTTATCAAGAAAGTACATCCAGTTTTTCTTCACTTTTCGAACAGGGTCTAATACCGAAAGAATGCTCGTATATAGCCTTGTTCTATGGAACGTTTGGTTTTTGACATCAACGGTATTTTAAATGAATGTTCCTTCTGGAGCTGTGTGTGAAAACATGCGAATTTGGTTGCAAGTTCACTTGCAGGCTTAATGACAAGCGGTTGGTCTTGCCGCTGTCTTTCCGTTTATTTCACGTGTCATAGCATGGTCAAAATGAAAGAAACTTTTCAAATGGAAGGTTAAGTCTGCGATTCAACATTACTTTGAGTGATGAATAAAGTAAATAAAGGAGGGATAGATTGCAGTACCGAGAGTCTGGGATGCCGGATATGGAATTATGGGAAACTTTCTTTGACCCTGTCTCTTTTCTTAAAACATTAGAGTTGAATCCTCATACAAACAATTACCTTGATGTAGGAAGTGGCTTCGGAACTTTCTTAATTCCTGCTTCAAAAATCATTTCTGGTTCGGCCATAGGTATAGATGTTAATCAAGAGTACCTCGATATTTGCAGCAAACGAATAGGGGAAGAAAACCTTCAAAACATCTATTTAATTCATGGGGATTCATCTAATGAAAAAACTCTCGAGACGGTAACCCAATATGTTTCAGAAGTGGATTACATTAGCTTGTTCAACATGTTACACTGCGAAGAACCTCTGGAACTTTTGAACAGGACGGCGCAATTACTAAACCCTAAAGGTAAACTTGGCGTCATTCATTGGAAATCGAACAAGACACCACGGGGACCTACTATGGCTATTCGACCTTCTCCGCGTAAAGTTAGAGATTGGGGAGAACAAGCAGGATTGACTTTTTTAAAAACATCCGACCTTTCCCCTTATCATTTCGGGGTATTATTTGAAAAATAAAGCACGCTCTCTTTTGAAAAGGGAGCGTGCTTATTTAAGTTCCTGATGAAGGATATTATTTTGAAAAGGAATCTGCCATTTGGTAAATTATCTTCAAATCACCTTTATAATCACTTATAACTGAACATCTTACTAGACAGATAGAGTTTATTTACATAAAATATAAGTAAGCATCGGAGAGGAGTCTCTGGACCTATGAGAGAACACCAACTAATTGAACCAAGTCTATTGATAAAACTGCAAATGAAACATAGTTCCTCTTTATATTATGTCTATATCAGTAATCTGAAAAGGTATTCCAGAATTGAAGCCATTCAGCACACAAAACAATATGCGCTGGACCACTTCCCTACAGAAAAAAATGAACAACTTGCCCACCTTGAATTCCTCTATATGAACGATTATTTCGAGGAAATTGCTACCCTGTTGAACACTGCGGTTTCAGATGAAAACACTGGAGTGGTTTATCAATTTCTCCTGCATCGCTTGAAAAAGAAAGCGACCAGAGAACGACTGGATGATCTCCTGTCCCTCCAGTTTACTCAACCATCCTTACATTGCCTCCATCTTTTTGCCCTCGTATACTCTTATTACGATTTGAAGATCTATACAGTTTTAGATAAGTATTTGGATAAATGTGATAAAGCACTTCAGTTAGTGGACGAGCCGCTAATGTATTATTATTTGAACCAGCGTTATCAAGAACTGCTTTTTCAGCATTATTGGAAAACCGATAATTCTATTTTAGCCAGTCGTTATGCATATAAAATGATCAACACAGAAGTTTCTCCGCGTAAGAAGAGCAGAATGTACCATAACCTGGCATTAAATAATCTTTTTAATGGATACGAGTCCTCTATAGAGCCTTTGCATAAAGCACTTAAAATAGCGGAAACCCATCATCTCGATACGGCAGCCAAGTCAATCAAGCAACACTCTATCCCTTTCATTTCAGCTTTTCACCTTCGTACAGGTGGAATTTACACACCAGACCCTGTAGAAACTGCCCACATCGCATTGGCAGAAGGGGATTATAAAACCACCTGCAATATATTACGGTCAATGTCATCCTTAACACCTTTTCAGGAAACCTATTTAGGTTTTGCTGAAAAGGACGTGCACCTATTAAACCATTCGTATAAACGTTTTATCCATGAACAAGGAGATCACTTTTTTGCCCGTTTACCATTGGAATACTTGGCACGCTTGAACTATGGGAGGGGTGTTTAAATGAGGAAGCCATGGACGGTACTATGTTTTACCTTTTTGCTGTCTGCAGCTTGCCTATGGGGGATTATGGATGGCCTGGCTGAAGATCCTGGTGATCCAGGCATAGGTTCAGTACAAGTATTAGGAAATGAAGATCCCGGGGATCCAGGGGTGGGATAATAAGAAAGGCACCCTCCCGGTATGGAGAGGGTGCCTTTCCTGGTTTTCAGATTGACCGGGGTTTTAATCATTCTCTCTTTTCTTCGGTCTTTGTGGTAAAGGCTCTTCACGTATCATCTTAGTGAAGGCGTAGACGAATAATATGATGATTACTGTAAAGGGCAGTGCTGAAACGAGTGAAGCGGTTTGTAGAGCGTCTAATCCACCAGCAACAAGCAGAACCCCTGCAATAGCAGCCATGAGCAAGCCCCAGATGATCTTTATGCCCAGGGAAGGGGTCAAGCTGCCATTTGTGGTCATACTTGCCAGAATGTAGGTGGCGGAGTCAGCAGACGTAATCAGGAATGTCGCAATTAAAAAAATAGATAATATAGACAGAATTCCAGTCAATGGAAGAAACTCAAAGGTTTCAAATAACGCAACTGTAACGTCATTATTTACAGCCTCGGCTATGGATGTCCCGTTATTTAAATCACTGTTCAGAGCTGTACCACCGAAAGTCGCAATCCATAAACATGCGATTAAAGGGGGGACTACTAATACACCAAAGATAAACTCGCGAATTGTCCGGCCTCTTGATACACGGGCTACGAAAGCACCAACAAAAGGTGACCAGGCAATAACCCATGCCCAATAGAATATCGTCCATTCGCGTAACCATGATCCCCCTTCATAAGGAGTGAGACGTAAGCTGTATCCGACGAAGTTAGAAATATAATCCCCAATTCCAAGGGTGAAGCTATTCAATATAAATACCGTCGGACCGGCAAAAAAGACAAACAATAGCAAGATTAAGCAAAGGGCAAGGTTCAAGTTACTCAACCATTTGATTCCCTTATTCAATCCTGTACTTGAAGAAGTTAAGTATAAAGCGAGAAGTACTGCCGTTATAACCAATTGCATGGCAGTATTATTAGGGACACCGAATACAGCATTCAGCCCACCATTCATTTGTAAAATACCGAGACCTAAAGAGGTAGCAATCCCCATTACTGTCGCAATAACAGCTAATGAATCGATCGTATGTTTGACGGGTTTCGATTTTCCGAGTACAGGCTCAAGTGCAGTGGAAACCAGTCCGTCTTTGCCTTTTCTAAATTGAAGAAATGCGATCAAGAGGCCGACGATAGCAAATACTGACCATTGGTTCACACCCCAGTGAAAGAAAGAATACCCCATGGCAACGCGAGCAGCATCCTCTGTTTGAGCTTCCAACTCAGAAAAGGGAGTTTCAAAGAAGTGACTCATGGGCTCTGCTACGCCCCAAAAGACAAGTCCTACACCAAACCCGGCAGAAAACAGCATCCCAATCCAAGTGAAAAATGGAAACTCTGGCTTTGAATCGGGAGGCCCGATTTTTATTTTGCCATATTTACTCAGACCGAGTGCTACTAAGAAAATCACAAAGCCGAAAACTGAAAGTAAATAAAACCAACCGAAGTTCACGGTAGTGAATTTAAACAAGGCGCCGGCCACTGTGCCGAAACCTTCAGGATTTACAGCACCAATTATGACCAGGAGTGTAATGATGGATGAAGAAATAAGTAAAACAGGGTTTTTTAGTTGATCTCTCATCAGTGTCTCCTTTCTAGAACCACTTGGATATTTAATTTTTGAAATTAAGTATTGATTTAGTTATTCCCTACATTAACCTATAAAAAACATGTCAAAAAGGGGAGGTTTAACACAATCTTGAGTTTTAGGTTCTTTCGAATAAAATAAACAAAAATGAAATTGCTTAGGGTTTTGAATTCTGGTCAAAGGTTTGTTTAAGTTTGGCGACTCTGTCCAGGTGTGTTTATACTTTTGATACATCCTTTGTATTTTTTTTCAAGAGAATGTATCATAAAAGCTTGAAGAAGTTTGATAGAATAGATCATGTACTATGTAAAGGGGCAAAAGAGATGTGGGAATGGAAAAATATCTACCGCGGAATACTGATGGGGGCGAGTGACGTAGTCCCAGGTGTCAGTGGTGGAACAATTGCGGTCGTCTTAGGCATTTATGATCGGCTGATTGAAGCAATCAATGGACTCTTCAGTAAAGAGTGGAAGAAGCATTTGAAGTTTTTAGTGCCACTTGGAATTGGGGTCGTCACCTCGATTGCTCTCTTGGCAAAATTAATTGAATGGTTATTCGAACATTACCCCGGGCCGACTCAATTTTTCTTTCTTGGGTTGATTATCGGGGTCCTGCCATACTTAGTGCACAAAGCGGATATGAAGCATCAATTCAAGGGTAAACATTATATGCTTGTTTTGATTGGAGCAGTCATTGTAGCATCAATGGTCTTTTTTCAGACAAGTGAATCAGAACCGATGCAAAATATCACCTTTTCCACTTATATTTTACTGTTCTTCTCCGGATGGATCGCCAGTAGTGCAATGATTCTTCCTGGCATAAGTGGTTCATTCATCCTGCTGATCATCGGTGTCTATTCGACGGTAGTGAGTGGGATCTCTGATTTTCAGTTGGATATTATCGCTGTGGTAGGTTTAGGGATAGTATGCGGAATTGTTGTGATGAGTAAAATCGTTAAATTCTTTTTGGAGAATTATACTTCCGGCACGTTCGCGATCATAATCGGACTTGTGATCGGTTCAGTCTTTGTGATTTTTCCTGGAGTACCAGAGAATCTAACGATGTGGATCGTAAGTATCATCACGTTTGTTGGTGGTCTGCTGGCTGCTTGGTTATTAGGAAGAGTAGAGTATAAATAGAGCGGATGGAAAGACAAAAGACCAGATATTCATTATGATAAATATAGAAATGTAATAAAGGAGAATGAATGAAATGGAATCTATTCATACCATTGAGAAATTCAACGAAACAATAGCAAGTGAACGTCCTGTCATTATTAAATTCGAAGCTGATTGGTGTCCGGATTGCAAGCGCATGGATATGTTTATCGGAGATATTCTTGAGGAATATAAGGGATATGATTGGTTCAATATAAACAGGGATGAGCTTCCTGAAATCGCAGAAAAGTATGAAGTTATGGGTATACCGAGCTTATTGATTTTCAATAATGGAAATAAAAAAGCTCATTTGCATAGTGCGAATGCAAAAACTCCTGAAGAAGTTGAAGAGTTTTTGCAAGCGAGTCTTTAGGAACTCCGTCCACATGGTCCTCATGTGGACGTTTTCTTTAAGGAGGTGCTAGAATGTCAAAACGTTTATTGTTGGTAGGAGCAGGTCATTCTCATTTAGAGGTGTTGCGTCAGTTGAAGGCGACTCCCATTAGAAATGTTGATGTCTGTATGATCTCCCCTTCAAAATATCAATATTATTCAGGAATGTTTTCAGGATTCACGGAGGGCATCTATTCAGAAGAAGAGACGCGTATAGACATAACAAAACTGACGAAGGATGCAGGTGTCCAGCTCATCCAGAAGAAAGCCCATACTCTCAAGGCTCTTCAACGTAAGGTCGTATGTGGGGATGGCAGCGTTTATCCTTTCGACGTGATCAGTTTCGACATAGGTTCGGAAAGTTTACCCCTTTCCTTTGAAGATACCATCGCAAGAACCATTAAACCGAATCATCGCTTCATTGATCAGATGAAAGAGTTGCGGGAAACTTCTCAACCATTGATTGTAGGAGGCGGGGCAGCGGGTACAGAAATGGCCTTGTCGATGCAGGCCTATAAACAGCAGAATCGAATACCTGGTCAAGTCAGGTTGATTACAGCTGACCGTATTTTGTCTGAATCTCCAAAATGGATCTCATCAAAACTTGAAAAGCTGTTGCTTAATAAAGGGGTTCATGTTTGGAAGGATGAGAGAGTAGAAGATATCTACGAACAATATGTACGGACTGATCAAGGTAATAAAGTCCGTCACACGGGCGTCCTCTGGTTAGGTGGTGCGCGGGGCGATGCAATTTTTGAACGCTCCTCAATCGACACAGATCAAAAGGGATTTGCACTTGTGCGACCGACACTGCAATTCAAGGATTATGATTATATCTTCGGTGCAGGCGATTGTGTAACTTTAATAGATTTTCCGAGCCTTCCGAAGAGTGGGGTATATGCAGTGCGACAAGGGCCGGTGCTCTGGGAAAATTTGAATAAATATCTGACAGGTGGTCAGCCGATGGATACCTATGTTCCCCAAAAAAGTGCACTCTATATTTTATCTACAGGTGGCAAGAAAGGCTTTCTGATTTATGGGCCACTCAGTTCTCATACACATAGAGCATGGAAAATGAAAAACAAAATCGATCGTGAATTCATGGCTGAATATCAATGAAAAAGTCTTTGAACCGTCCTTTATGGACATTCAAAGACTTTTTTTATGGGAGACAAGGTTAAAGGCCCTGTTTAGCATCGGACTCGTTATAATTTTCAGGTTGGTGTATGGTCTTGATATTAAATCTTCAGCCATGTCCTCACTTTGTTTCTGAATAGAAAGGTGGTTACAAGTAAAAGTGCAAAAATGCTGAGAGCAATAAAAATCAATGTCCGATCTCCACTCGCTAAACTTGTCCCAACAAGACTGTAAGCGAAGGTGCCAGGGAGCATCCCGATTACGGTTGCAAAAACGAAAGAAGAAATCTTCACTCGTGTCATGCCGGCTGAATAGCTTAAAATATCAAATCCAACGAGCGGAATCAAGCGCAGGATGAATACATAGAGGAAGCCTTGTTCTCTCATGCGGTAGTAAATGGATTCAGACCATTCAGCTTGTTGGAACTTCAATACAGAATCCCCGAAGAATCTCCCCATCAGATACCCGGTCACACCTGCACCGGTGGCACCGATCACGATATAGAGCATTCCTGGCCAAAGTCCGTATGCAAAGGCGGCCCCCAGTGATAGAACGGAAGTAGGGAAGGCTATGATAGGTCCAATCACATATAATCCCATAAAAATGAGCGGGCCAGCCACTCCGAAAGATAAAATATAGGTACGTATGTTAGCAGGGCTTACGTCAAATTGACTTCTTGCAAACCAAGCCATTGCGAAGAAGACAAGTAAGAAAAGAAACGCCTGAACGATGCTTTTTGCTTTCATGAGTGTTTTCCTTGAAACGTACGTACGCTTGATTCAGGAATTGTAAGAGTTACCTCAGACGGAAGGGGGGATTTTTCAGACACAGGGATAGAGATTTTTTGATTCAACTCTTTTATATGAATATGGGCAATGGCTCTTCCGTGTTGATAAGTAATATGTTCAATTTTTCCATCATAAGAAATTGTGTCGTTGACGGAATCAGTAGGGTTCAAGGATATTTCCATCAAAGGGACGAATCGGCTCTCATTCAAAATGAGGTGACCGCCTATAAAAGATGCGACCTTCCTATTGGCAGGAGACTCGTGTATTGCTCTTGCTTTCCCTATTTGTTGGAAGTCCCCTTCTTGAAACAGGGCGATTTGATCCCCCATAATCATCGCTTCTTCAAGGTCATGGGTGACGAAAATAGCTGTCGTTCCTTGTTTGACCAAAAAATCCCTGACCCAATATCTGAGTTCCTGACGTAAGTTAGGATCCAGACTGCTGAAAGGTTCATCAAACAAAATGATTTCAGGTTCTGTGGCCATTGCTCGAGCTAAAGCTGTGCGTTGTTGTTGGCCTCCTGAGATTTGTGATGGAAAGTGATTCCGATAGCGATCCATCCCAATGGCTGCGATCTGCTTGTCTGTTTTTTCCTTTTTATATTTCTTTGAGACTTTGGCCCCGTAGACAATATTTTCTTCCACCGTCATATGCGGGAAAAGTAATGGCTGTTGAAAAACAAGACTGATGTCGCGACGGTTGGCCTTTTGATTGGTGATTTCACGACCGTTCATAGAAATGGTTCCCGCTGTCGGTTTTTCAAGACCGGCAAGGATTCTCAATAAAGTGGTCTTTCCACTTCCAGATGGTCCTACGATGCTAAGGATCTCCCCTTGCGCCAATTGAAAGGAAAGACCATTTAGTACCGTATCCTCGTTAAATTGTTTGACTACATGTTTGACTTCTAAAGTCGTGTGCTTCATCTATGATTCCTCCAGGGTATGCGTGAATAAGGGAGCAGCAGGATCAGTGCTTCTATGACAAAATACATGGCAATGGGGATGATCGCAAACCATACAGCAAATGCTGACATCAATGATGGGTTGGCATTTTCCATGAACGGAAAGAAGACCATAGGAAGAGTGACAATACGGCCTCCTCCGATAATTGCTGTGATTGCGTATTGACTGAGACTGATGACAATAGTCAGGAAAGTAACACTTCTGATCGCAGGTTTCATCAGTGGCATCTCTACGGTGAATAGCTGTATAAGAAAGCTTGCACCGAGAATTGTCGATTGTGTCAGCATGTTTGTTCCTAGTTGACGATAATTGTTATAGAAAATTTTAATGCTGTAAGGAATGGTCGGGACCAAATGGATCACGATGATTCCAGCCATCGTATCTGCTAAACCAAAACGGATCATAAATAAATGTACGCCCATTGCTATTGCCAGTACAGGAATCAATATAGGTGATAACAATAATGCCTCAACAAATGATTTCCCTTTGAATGATAGTGACGCTAAAGCTTTACCTGTAAATAAACCTATAGCAAGATTAATGACCAAAACACTAAATCCGATGAGTATGGACCAGAGAGTAGCCTCCCATAACATAGGATCACTCAAAAGCTGTTGGTAGCTTTTCAATTGAAGTTCGATTCCAATTCCTGCCTGCCATCGCCAGGGTGCACTGAAGCTTTGCAAAAACAGAAGCAATAGTGGCGCGATGAAAAGGAGGGTCGCCAAAAGTAAGAAGGTCGTCTTTTTCCAGTTCATCATCGCCCTCCTCTCATCGCTTTCCACCTATTTTTATTCAAATACAGGTAACCAATACCGGCTGAAATCAATAACATTATACTGACACTGACCATAGCAGCGAAAGCCAGTGGCCGATCGTCCCACGAACTTCCATAAAACCATTCATATCCAAGTACAGAGATCATTTCTGGAAATGTCGTACCGAGCAGAGCTGGTACTTCATAAGCGGATAACGTAAATGAAAAAACAATGAGAAACGTCTCAATTAGAACAGGGAGCAGGTGGGGAAGCTCTACTGCTGAAAACCTTCTCCATCCATTACCGCCCAATGTATCGACAAGGTCATAATAATCAGGGTCGATGGAAGCGTAAATCGGAAACAACATTAAAATGACCAAAGGGATCTCCTTCCAGACATAAGTAATGATGATTCCGATTCCATTCGGATCTCTTGTCAGTATCGGGAAAGCTTCGGTGTCAGGCAATACCCCTGTTAAAACTGAAATTTGCGCTGCCAAACCAGTTTCCGAAAGTAACAGAATGACCATGTATCCCCAGACAAAGTGGGGGAATAACATAGGCAGCCATACAAGCAGCCGGGGGGCGTTTTTTTCCAAATACCCGTGAAAGTGGCGGGTGATGGACAAACCTATGATTAAGGATATGACCGTTGCTATTAATGCTGTTCGAATGCTGAACCACAAGGAGGTTATGAACCGATCTGACTGTAATAGCTGTGCATAGTAATCGAATGTCCAATCTTCTCCAGTCTGAAGACTATGAAAAATAGCATTCATGAAACCATAAAGCGGTAGTGTCAAAAATAGCACTGCAGGAATGAATAAGTAGTAGTTCTTATTTTTGAACGACTTCATTAAACCATTGTTCTTTCATCCATTCGACGTAAGACGCTTCTGACTCAGGAAGAAAACTTTCTTCCAGTTTTTTAGTGGGAAGCACACTTTCTCCACGTTCGACCGCATGGAATTCCTTCTGTATCTCTTCAGGTATTTTATCCATACTGATAGGCGTGTTTTCTCCCCAGTAGTCAGGCTTGTATTTCGCTAATTGCGCTTCAGGAGAAAGCATGAAATTAATAGCTGTCAGAGCTCCAGGCTGATTAGAGCTATTAAAAGGGATGGATAGGAAGTGTGTATTGCCTATGGAGCCTGGTTCCATTACAAAAGAACGAGTCGTTCTTGGAAAAACACCTTCCTCTATTAATGCTTCTGCCCGTGATTCATTATATCCCATCGTCATCCATACTTCCCCCTGACTATAGAGGCGGTCGAGTTCAGTCAAATTGTCCGGATAGTGGTCGCCTGACCGCCATAAGTCTGGTTCGATATCGTTCAAATATTCCCATGTCCGATCAGCTGTATTTGATATTTTTTCTTCTTGCAATGGTCGATTGAAGATGTCTGAAGGCTGCTCTGCTTGTGCGTATAGGACATGTCTTAAGAAGGCATTGCCTGAAAAATCCTTTGCTCTCGGATAAGTGAACTTACCAGGATTTTCATGAATCCATGATTTTAATTCAGCGAATGAACGTGGAGGCTTTTCTATTTTGGCTGTATCACAATGGAAAACGAATTGCACCTTTCCCCAGGGCGCTTCCATACCTTCAACAGGGGTACCGAAATCCGTTAGAAAGGCCGGGTCTTCTGTCTGGTAATATTCATTGTAATTCGGAAGAACGCCGGTAAATGAACCTAACAGTAGCTCGTTCTCTTTCGCATTTTTGAAGTTCTCGCCATTGATCCATATGATATCAATCGTCCCATCCTGTTTTCCTGCCTGTTTTTCTGTTTGAAGCTTTTGCAGAATTTCCGGTGTGTCCATGGGGATACGCTCTAAAGTAATATCGTAGGATTTTTTCAACCTTGGAACGATCCATTCATCGATGTATTGATTGATGCCCTCATCCCCTCCCCACATGAACATCCGGACCGTCGTATCTTCAGCGTTACTTTCGATTTCTTTCCAGTTCTTATTTGTCCAATCAGTTTTATTCGCTGTTGGTTCTCCACAAGCCGACAAAAGCAGCAGAGTGAAAAACACCATCATACTCAATATTCTCATAATGAACCCCCGTATCATCACCATTTTTAAAATAAGAAAAATGTGTCTCTTGCATCTATCATACAAACAAAAGAAGTGGTTGGAAACTAATCATGCTCAGAGCCAGAGCATGAATGTGCTCGGATTCGGGTAAAAGAAGGAAAGGAAAGAGGAAGGAGTGAGAATGTGTTATATGAGCAATTTGCAAGGCCGTCCGGAATGGCAGGGAAATTAGCTGGGTTGTTTATGAATAAAGAAAATGAACGGTTGAATGAATGGACCTTATCATTTTTAAATATTGAACGTGGCGACAGAGTCTTAGAAATAGGATTCGGTCCGGGAAAAGCTCTTCAAAAGGTGGTTGAAACTGAAAATGTCTTCCTCTATGGGACGGACCCTTCTGAGGTAATGGTGGAAACGGTTTTGAGGAAGCTGCATGCAAAAGGAAAAGCCAAACAAGTGGGGATCATTAATGGAACGGCACGTGATCTTGAAGCTTTCTCACAACCTCTCGACAAGGTGTATTCTGTTAACAACCTGAACTTATGGGAAGCCCCATTAGAAACTCTTGGGCATTTGCATTCGTTGTTAAGGGAAGGGGGGAAAATCGCCTTAACTCTTTGTCCTCATGAAAATGGAGCGAATGATGATACGACTGTCGTCATAGGAGGACAATTGCGGGCATTGTTAGTCGAAGCGGGCTTCCACGAAGTACAAGTGCATATCAAGCCGACAAAACCCAACGATTCAGTTTGTGCTGTAGGGCTGGCTTAACTCGATTTATAACAGTTCAAGCTGTGGTAGTATGAAAAAAGAGGGGGGGAAGAGAATGAAATCACTGAAAAAAGAAGAAAGAGAATATGTGAAAGAACGAATCAAAGAACATTTCGAACTCGATAGAGGGGAAGAAATCGGTGATTTGGCAGCTGATCAAATGGTACAGGTGATAGCTGAAGAGATGGGTCCGTTTTTCTATAATAAAGGGATAGAGGATGCAAGACAGATGGTAGAGCAAAAAGTCATCAATATAGATGAAGATTTACGGTCATTGGAACGTCCGGCAGGCAGACCGAAACGTTCTTAAAAAAATGCCGCTCCGATGAAGTCGAAGCGGCACTGCGTTTAAGTTTGTTCCCAGTTGAAGTGCTGTAATTGCTTATTCAAATCAGCAACCAGTCGTTCAAGTTTATCGGTTTCTTCCATCATTTGCTGGAAGGCCGTTTGTTGTTCCACAGTAGAAGCTGAAATTTCCTCTGTACCTGCAGCCGTCTCTTCGACGATGCTGCTGACATTCTCAACGGAAGTATTTACTTTCGCACTTCGTTGTTTGGATTGTTCGAGCCCTTGAACAAGGTCTTCTAAGTGATGATCGATAGAAGAAACCTGGGCACTGATTTTCTCGAAGGCTTGTTTGGACTGGTCAACGGATTGGTTTTGACGATCGGAAAGTTCAACAGTATCTTTCATTTCACGATCGATAACTTTGACACCGTCCCGTATCTGCGTCACCATTTCGGAAATGTTACCAGTCGCAGCCGTCGATTGGTCAGCCAACTTACGTACCTCTTCAGCAACAACCGCAAAGCCTTTCCCGTGCTCGCCTGCTCTTGCTGCTTCAATGGCTGCGTTCAAGGCTAGTAAGTTCGTCTGTTCAGCGATATCATTGACAAGGTTGACCGTAGATTCAATTTGATCCGTGTATTGGATGAAATGTTTCACTGAATTTTCTACGCGTGAGATGGAGGTTGAACTTTGGTCCATCAGGGAGCGCTGCTCCGTAATACTTGATTGTCCATCATTGACATAGGCAAGCGCTTCTTGGCTGGACTTTCTTGCTTGCTGCCCCTTGTCTGTATTCGTTTCAAAACCACGATGAAGTTCATCCATTAATACGGCCATATCTTGAACATCATGGGAGATCGACTGACTTCCTTGTGCCAGTTCATCTGTCGAGTTCGTCACTTGGCTGGAGATTTCAGATAACCCTGTCATTTCCGTATTCAGGCGTGAACTGAAATCTTCGACATTTTTCCCGATATGATGGACGGACTGGACAGTTTCTTTCAAGTTATCCACCATGACTTGGAATGAACGTTTCAATTGTCCAATCTCGTCTTTTTCGCGATCATCCACTTCGATGGTCGTCGTGAGATTTCCTTTTGCAACCTCGGAAGCTTTTTCAGCTAAATTTTTTAATGGTTTGGCGATGTGTTTCGTCAATCGTGTAGTAGAAAGAATCGACAACACAACGAGTACAGCTGCCGCTATCACTGTGAACAGAATTAGGTTTTGTATCGTTTTCTGCTGATCGTTCATTCGATTGTCATACCAACTCTGAGCCTCTTGTTGCAGCATATAGATGTCATTGATCATACCTGCTGTCCTAGAAGCCTGCCTCTGGACTTCGTTAACATCACTGTTTGCCAAAGCTTCTGATGCTACTTCCTGCCAGTCTGTAAACTTTGCTTCTGCTTGATTGTACCACCGCTCCTGCTCATCAGTGACGATGAGAGGTTCCATGTCTGAAAAAATGGTATTCGTCTGTTCAATTTGAGTCATCGCTTCTGTTCTGGATGCTTCAGAAGGGTTATACCCGTAAGTCGTCAATGTTTGTTCGACCGTGACGAGTTGGCCGTGCAATTCTTTACCTTCTAAGAGAATCTGTACATCCTGGTTGGATGAGCGTTGCAAATCAATCATTTGAAAAACGATGAACCCGATGAGTGCAAGGCACAATAGTAAAGGAATCAGTGTCATCGTATATAATCGCCGTCCTATGGTCATACCACTACCCCCTTTTATTCTCCTGTTGCTTTATCCAACAAACTTTGTTCGTCATTGTTCAATTCAATGAGTCGGATAGGTGCAAGACCGACCCCTTTTTCTTCAATCCCCAAGGTCCTTGCTCCACCTTCTAGTCCGTTTCCATCTTTCAGCTGTTGCATGACGCCGTAGAGCGCGACATTCACATTCTTTAACATGGAGGTTACGACTGCTTCTTCTGCAACGAAATATTGATCGCTGTCCACTCCGAAAGCATAAATGCCCTGCTTTTGAGCTTCTTTCAACGCACCGATGCCTGTAAATCCAGCAGCGGGGAAGACATAATCCGCTCCTTCTTCAACCATGTCTTGTGTAATGGATTGACCTTTTTGATCGTCATCGAAAGTTCCCGCATATTCCGTCAATACGGTAGCCTCTGGGTTTGCTTCTTTCACACCAGCCTTGAATCCTTTCTCAAAGCGTTCAATGACCGGAATGTTTTCACCGCCAATGAATCCGACAGTATTGGTTTCTGTTTTCATACCTGCAATAAGCCCGATCAAGTGACTGCCTTCATCTTCCTTAAATGTAATCGATGTTACATTCTCCAATTCTGAAACAGCATCGATCAATACGAAGGCTTGGTCTGGGTATTCTTCGGCTA
This sequence comes from Halobacillus litoralis, assembly GCF_004101865.1. NCBI lineage: Bacteria > Bacillati > Bacillota > Bacilli > Caryophanales > Bacillaceae > Halobacillus > Halobacillus litoralis. The sequence continues at coordinate 1,894,457 of NZ_CP026118.1, read as the reverse complement.
GAGTATCTATAGCTGGTTGAGCATTATAGCCAAGTCCGATGATGACATCATGTCCTTGTTTAATCAGGTCTTCCGTGTGCTTTTCATAATCCTGATCAAATGGCTCTCGATAGTCGAAAGTGATTCCCAACTCGTCTCGTGCTTGTTCGAGCCCCTGGAAGGCAGAGTCACTGAAAGAATCATCACCAAGACCACTTTCGGTAACAATCAGTCCCGCGCTGATTTCATTGGCTGTATTTGCTCCTGTTGTATCATTTGCACATCCAATCAATATACCGACCATTGAAAGAAACACAATGCATATGCTATATGTACGTTTCACTTTTATCACTCCTTTTGTATGATGTCTGACAACTATTGGTATCGGTTGTTTTTGTGACAATATGAATAGGAAATAAGTCTTAATATTGTGGTGAGAAAGTATCCTTTATAAAAGCGAACGGTCATTGAAGAAAATGGACAGGGCTATTTGAAGTGTGTAGACATAAGAAAACTACTATGATACGCATCATAGTAGTTTTAGTGGAATTCTACGCGTTATGGAGTTGAAAAACATTGGCGAGGAGTTCGTATGATTTCAATCGATCATCAAAAGGAGTGACTATCGTATTGACAATGACCTCATCTACGCCATAGCTATTGGCTAATTGTTCAATTTCTTCTTTTACTTTTTCAGGTGAACCGACAATCATGCGTTTTCGGTTGTCCTGAATTCTTTCCTCTTCAAATAAAGAGCAGGAATGAGAAAGGGCTTCTTCTGGTGTGGGAAAGTGTGTCCGTTTCCCTCCCTGTTCAATTTGGAGCAAGGCTAAGTCCAGGCTTGAAGCAAGATATTCTGCGTGTTCATCTGTCTCCGCACAAACGACGAAAACTGAGACATTCGCAATCGGAACATTCTGCTGCATGGAAGGGGTGAAGTAATCCTGGTACCGGTCCATAGCTCTTATCCCTCCACGTCCATTGATGAAGTGGGCGAAAGAATAGGATGCTCCTAAATCAGCGGCTAATCTAGCGCTTGTACCACTTGAACCAAGCATCCAAATAGGTGGGGCCGTTTCTCCGGATGGTGTCGCATATATATCCATACCCTGAGGATCCTGACCATGCAAATAAGCCATCAGTTCTTCTACTTGCGCCGGGTAACCTTCTACATTCGGAAGCTTGCCTCGGTTCAAAGCCAGGTTGACGTTCGGCATGCCCCCGGGAGCCCGTCCGACACCTAAATCTATCCTGCCAGGATGAAGTGTTTCAAGTAATCGGAAAGATTCAGCTACCTTATAAGAACTATAATGGGGGAGGAGTACGCCTCCCGTACCAATTCTTATTTGATTCGTATGTGCGGCCAAGTGGGCAGCTAAAATTTCTGGAGCGGATCCTGCCAAGGTCTCTGTACTGTGATGTTCAGAAATCCAAAAGCGGTGATACCCGAGCCGATCTGTCCATTTAGCTAATTCGGTCGTTTGTTGGAGTGCATCGTGTGGGTTCATCCCTGAAAGTATGGGGGACTGATCCAATACACTGAGTTTCATTTTTGTTCCCCCTTCTAGTAAAAAGATGTTCTCTTACTTATATCGTCCCATGTGATAAATAGAGTTGCAAAACATACGTATGCTGCCCAATAAAAAAACAGGCCCTAAGGTAAAGAGCCTGTTTCATAGTCACAGAATCATCGGGACATTATACCGAGCAAACCATAAGTAATCATGGATTTCTGCTCTATTTTAAACAGGTCTTGAACGGGCATCTCATCGATTTTCAGTGGAGTGAAGAATGTAGCGTCGTCTCTGAATTCATCTTTCGGATAGATGGCTAACCACTCTCCTTCTTCTAAACCAGATACAATTTCAACAAGTCCATTTTCCTCCAGACCGGACTCGATTTCACGGCGTTCCAACTGTCCTTCAGCATTCATAACCCATGCGTATAGGTTTTCGTCTGTTTCAAGAGCTGTTTCCAAGGAAGTGACAACCCCAAGAGCTTCATCAGTGATAAGTTTCACATCTGCGTGATATCCAGGAAGCAACTCTTCATTTGCGTCGTCCAATGATATGGAGTAAGGATATCGGCTTGAGCGATGAACTTTCATATCCTCAGGGAATTCGTCAACAGATTCAAGGGTGCCTGTTGCTTCTACATCAAGGTCAGGCACAGAAATTTCAGCTGACATGCCTTCTTCAACATCTTTGCGTTCACCTTCACGCAGTTCGCCTTCAAGTACAAGATTCCTGGATTCCAATGTGAGTAATGGAGCTTCCAACTCTTCAGAAATATGGGTGACTGTCCCTGAAAAAGTGCTGGTGACAGTTATTTGATCGCCATTATCCTGGAGTTGGTCAAGCTGGTCTTCAACCATTTCCAACATCGCTTCCTGCTTAGCGAGCTCTTTTTCTTTTTCAGCAATTTTTTCTTCTTTCAGAAACTCTGTTTCCACATAAGAAGGAGGAGGTGTCTCCTCAGAATCATCACTGCCGAAAGGACTGTCATTTTCAGATTGAGGGGGATCAGGAATGGTATAATCCTCTACTTCATCTATGTAGTCCTCAATCGCTCCGATTTCCTCTTCCAACCGGCTGATTTCTCCTTGAAGATTTGCTTCCTGCTGGTAATAATTTTCGACTTCGTACGTGTATAAGTCATCACCCTCACTGACTGAATCCCCTTCCTTGACGAGAAATTCTCCGAAAGAGCCTGTCTCCTCATTGAAATACACAGGACTGGATTCTTCAGAAGTGAAGACACCTCTTGTTTGAAGTTTTTCGAATAAATCATAGGTGATGGTCCTTGACCATTCGTTGATGTAGGATTTGCGGTCAACCTTTTCCTTATCATCAAAAAAGATGAGTAAAGCGTTTGTCGTGATAAATGCGACAATCAATAAACCTATGATTCTTCCTTTGTAATTTTTTTTAGCCATGATTTTTCCACCTGCTGCTTTCTTACCTGATTAGATAAAGTAGGAACAAATCGTAATAGGAAAGGGCGGCGGTCCCTGCCCATAATAGCAGGTGCCAGAAAATGACACCTGTCCAAATCCACCCTTTTTTCGTTGATGATAACCAAGAAAGGCACTTAACTTGATACCAAATGATGAATAATTGAAAAATGGAAATGGCACCGCAGAAATAAATGACCCATTCAATCGAAGTGAAAGAAGATGCAATCACACCGAATGAGAAAGGGGAGACATACCAGTCGATGCCTGCGTACACCATCAATGGTATCCAAGTCACCCGTTCGATCAACATGATGAGCAGAATGTTCATCTGAAGGACGAACAATTTTTTATAGGAGACATTGTTGAATAACCAGAAAAAGAAAGATGAGATGAAAAGGATGAAAAGAAACAAGAGGATGGCAAAACCTGCCCGGCCCATCAAAAACCATGCTTTCCTCAGTTCGTATTCTACCCTGTTCATGTCTGACATGTTCGCTGAAATGGCATCTGTCCCTAAGCCGAGCCACGCGGTCCAAACATATGTAAGAATCGTCAGACCTAGTAACAAGAATAATAGGTTCCAAACATTCTTGATCCGCTCTGCCTCATTCAGTTTGAATAAATGATCATCACGGCGTGTGAACAATTTAATTAAATTGATAGAGTATGTCATGTGTTCCATCCTTTTGCGAAGAAAAATAAAACTCTCTGTCTTATTCTAACGGAAATTGTCAGTTGTTGCTATAAATAGATTGTAATCTTTGGGAAAAGATGGTGGAATCAAGAGGAGGTTGTCATAGAAAATAGGACTGACTTTCAAACGTGAGGTTAGGTTGGCTTTTCTATCATTAAGAAAGGATTTCCTGTGTACCTGGCCTCTATGGGATCTGCTTGATCGTTATAAAAACATAAAAAAAACCTCAGAGTTTGATATACTCTGAGGCTATTGCCTTAAATCGTGTCTGCGGCAAGCATCCACCGACCAGCGATCGTGAGAAGCAACAACAAACTTTAACAGCTCCTCTAGATTGAAAAGGGTTTTTCAGTGGCTTCATATGGAGGAGCGTCTTTTTTCGATTTGAAAAAAAGTCTCCGATCTTTGTATAAGAAAATCATCGATAAGGCAAAAGCTAATAAATCAGAAAGAGGGAAGGCTAACCAAACCCCTGTGACACCGAAGAAGTTCGGCAAGATCAAGACAAGCGGGATGAGGAATAAGACCTGCCGTGCCATCGATAAGATGAGTGCCGGCTTCGCCATTCCTAATGCTTGGTATAGACCGCCACTGACGACCTGAGCCCCGATTAACATCGCAAGGGCGAACATAATCCGGATTGCATAGGCTCCTGTTTCAATCGTTTCTGCATCTCCAGTGAAAATATTCATCAGTCCTTCAGGGAATACCATCATAACTACGAAGATGCCGGTAGAAATCACGGTGACGACTTTCATGCCGAGCAGTACCGTTTCTTTTAAGCGGCTATCATTGTTGGCTCCGTAGTTATACCCGATGATCGGCTGCATCCCTTGTAAAACACCAATCATAGGCATGATTGTAAACATCGCGAGTTTCTGTACGATTCCGAAGACCCCGACCTCAAATTCCCCACCGAACTTGATGAGCATCAAATTGATGGCGATCATCATGCCGCTTCCCGATACTTGGCGGATGAAAGCAGGCATTCCGATGGTCAGGATTTCTCTGATCACGTTCCACTGTGGCTTCAGGTATGCTGCTTTGATGGTCAGAGAAGACCTTCCTTTAAGGAAGTAATTCAATACTACGAGGGTGACTGTTGCCTGGGAAAGGACAGTCGCAACGGAAGCCCCCTGGACGCCCATATTTAATCCGAAAATGAAAATCGGATCCAATATGATATTCAATACTGCGGGGATGATCATAGTCATCATTGCAAACTTCGAATTTCCTTCAGAGCGAATGATACTATTGGTCGTGAATGCGAAGGAGAAGAAGATGGACCCGAGCATGATCGGGAAAAGGTAATCTGTTGCATAAGGCAGAATGTTTTCAGTCGCGCCGAACAGTTTCAATAAAGGCTCCAGGAACGTAAATGCACCAATTAAGCCGAAACTGCTGACGGCAACAATCATAAATAGGATATTTCCGAACACTTGGTCGGCTTCTTCTGGCTTATTTTCTCCTAGTCTTCTTGATATTACAGAAGCACCGCCGATGCCGACAGCTGCTGAAATCGCCATAATAATCATCATGACTGGAAATCCGATACTTACGCCTGATACCCCTAAGATCCCGACCCCTCGCGCGATAAATAATGTATCAATGACGTTATAGAGTGCCATCACGAACATGCCTATCATGGCGGGAATCGATAAATTAGCAAGCAGTTTCGGAATCGGTTGAGTACCTAAACGCTGACTCTGTTCTTTCATTTATTTTCTCTCCCTGATGTTATAGGCTTTAAATTCTGTTGCATTTTTTTCAGCCAGGAAACCATCACCTGTTGTTCTTCAGGTGACAAACCTGCCGTCGCTTCTTTTTCAATATCTTGAATGATGCTCAAGATCGTATCGTGTAATTCCAAGCCATTGTCCGTGAGTGTTATGATCTTGGTTCGTTTATCTTTGCTGCTGGACCTCTTGGTAATACGCTCATGTTTAGCCAGAGATTCAATCAGACCGTTCATTGATGACGCTTTAATATGAAGGTGATTTTGTAGTTCTGTCTGACTTTGGTCACCTCTGGATGCCAAAAAATAAATGACCTTGGCTTGCGAATGTGTTAATCCATATTCTCCTAATCGTTTGTTATATACATTTTGTAAAAAGTGCGAAACCATATGGATGTTGTATCCCAAAGTATGGTCTATTTGTTCTTTCATAATTACTTAGCCTCCTAAACAAAGCTAAGTATAAAGGAGAATGATAGGGAAGTAAACCTAATTGTTTGTTCTGTGACAGCCTTGTGAACAAATGAAGAAGAGCAGGGAATGTCATTTATTTTTATGCTGAAGACTCATTTTTTATTGTAAAATGAAGGAAAAGGATAAGGAGAGGGTCCAGGTGGAAAAGACAATCAGGTATCATAGGAAATCCTTTTATGGAGGCTTGTTTTTTATCAGTCTCTTGTTGATGGCGAACTTCCTTATGCAAAAGGCTGAGATAACAGGAACTGTTCAGGGGCCATTGGTCTGGGCGACAATGATTGATGTGATGGTTATCCTGCCGATCGTCACATTCACTTTTGTATTGAGAAGACGACCGTCGGTTTCTGTTTTTGCACCATTGATGCTGCTTGGGGCCCTTTTCATACATTGGATCGTCCCTGATTATGCGAAAGAAGATTTAATGGTAATGAACTATTCTCTTGTAGCCATTGAAACTTTTTTTATAGTCTTCGAAATAAGTCTTCTTATTTTCTTCCTCAGGGAGTTGCCGAAGTGGAAACAAAATTTTAAAGAATTCCATAAAACTCACCCTCATTTATTAGCAAGAGTGCACGCAACAAATCAACGTACTTTTTCCCGTCAAAAGAAGTATAAAGCTTTTAACAAGTTGAGCAGTCTTCTGGCAGCAGATGCCGCTGCTGTACGTTTTGCATTATTTCCACATCTGGATAAAGTCCCCACAGGCAAGGAAAGTTTCAGTTATCATAAAAATAGTGAATATTTCGGTGTATTTCTTATGCTTGTCCATGCGATGCTCATTGAAATCATTGCGGTGCATGTCATTCTTATGCAATATAGCCACACTGCTGCCTGGGTCGCTACAACACTTGATTTCTATGCTCTTTTATTTTTGGTTGGAGATTATCAGGCGATTCGGAAGAACCCCCTCATCTTAGATGAATCTGCTGTCCATATCCAAAAAGGACTGCGCTTCCATATGACCATTCCTTTGGAGGAGATAAAAGGTATCCGCCCATATACTTCTGCTGAAAATCTGGGCGTGAAGGAGAAAGAAGCCTTAAGCTTAACATTAGGAGGGCTGGAGCCTGTTTCCCCGACATTCATAATCGACCTGGAGGAGGAAATAGGCCTGTCTTTTCTTCGGTTTGAAAAGGAAAGTCAAAAGAGTTTATTTGACTGTAGACGACCGTGAACGGATTTGGGAAGCAGCTACAAGCAAGTCCTTGGTTTCAATTGAAGCAAAATAGTCAATTATGATAAGAGGAAGGAAGGGATTACATGCCTCGATATCAGAGTGGTATTTTCATATATAATGGAAACAAAGAGGAAACACAGGTAGAAACCGCTCTTGGGCAGATACTGCCTATCCTTAGTAAGGAAGTCAAAGAGCTCAAAGTTATTCAGACGATGTCGCTGGAAGAACTGGATCAAGTGTGCCGCGAGTACGGACAGGAAGTGGACGTTCTATTCATTTTCGGTGGGGACGGGACTGTGCATGAATGTATTAATAGCATGGCTGAACTGGAAAAACGTCCAGTGATCGGCATCTTACCTGGTGGGACTTGTAATGATTTCAGCCGGGTGCTGGACACTCCTCAAAAATTGGACCAAGCAGCAAGAGCTGTTATTCAAGGGGAAGAGTTACAAGTAGACGCAGGAAAAACCGATGAGCATTATTTTCTCAACTTTTGGGGAATTGGTCTAGTTACACAAACTTCCTCAAATATCGACGAAGATCAGAAAAATCGTCTAGGAGTGCTCAGTTATTTTATCAGTGCTCTTAAAACGATGAATCAGGCCACACCTTTCAAGTTTTCGGTCTCTGTTGATGGTGAAGTCCTGGAAGGAGAAGCCGTTATGGTGTTAGTTACGAACGGCCAGTTCATTGGCACTAGGCGTCTGCCTGTCCCCTACATCGACCTTCAGGATGGTAAGTTCGATGTGTTGATTGTGAAAAATTCAAACTTGACGTTGTTTCGGGAGTTGATGACGATGGGCCGTCCTTCCGTCGATGACCGACAGTTCCAGGAACTTTACCATCGTCAGGGAGAAAGGATAAGCATCGATGTCGATCAATCACAAGAGGTGGATATGGATGGAGAAATCAAAGGCAATACCCCGGCTCACCTACAAGTCCTTCCAGGCCATTTCACTTTTTTAGGTGGCGGGCCGCAAGCATTGCAGGCAGTGCCGAATGAGTGAAAAACTTTCATTTCAGGAATTTTGAAGGTTTAGGATGGTTTGACAGTAGAAATTTGTTAAACTTATACTATCTTTATCTATAAAAAAGGATGGGCGAACGTGATGAGCGAACAAGATTTATACCGAAAGAAAAAGCAAGATCCGTCGTTGAAGCTGTTTGTCGTATTGGCGAAAGCACAACGCACGATTGCAGATTTAGTGAAAGATGACATTCAAAGATACGAGCTGAACCCTACAGAATTCGGGGTTCTTGAACTTCTCTATCATGAAGGTGACCAGCCGCTACAGAAAATCGGCGAAAAGATTCTCCTTGCTAGCGGAAGCATCACCTACGTGGTAGATAAACTGGAGAAGAAAAAATATTTGGAACGTGTGCCATGTCCGAACGATCGCAGAATTACATTTGCTTCAATTACGGAAAAAGGCCGCGAACTATTGAATAGTATTTTTCCTGATCATTGGAAACAGATTGAAAAGATCATGGACGGACTTACGGATGAAGAAAAGAAAGAAGCGATCGAGCTTCTGAAGAAGTTAGGCAAATATGCAGATAACAAAAAAGAGTAGCCAATTTTCTGAAATTCCGTTATAATAAGAGCAATTCTAAAGACAAAGGAGGGTATGAAGATGTTACAGATGCACGTGCTTGACTACCAAATCAATTATGTACGCCGTGCGATTATTCATGATTCAGCTGTCAACGGGACACGTATGTCCAAAAAGCCAGGTGAATAATGAAAAATGTAACGTCTCATATCTGATTTATAGGACAGGAAGTAAAGTCAGAGGTAACGGGACCTCTGACTTTTTTTGTGTCTTCAATTAGTCTTTAGGAGGAATTCAAATGATTATTACAATGAAAAACTTATATAAAATTGTCGGTGGGGAAGTATTGTTTGAAGCGCTGAATATGGAATGGAAAGAACAACAGCGAATTGGTCTTGTCGGCAGGAACGGGAGCGGGAAATCGACACTGTTCCGCATCATCACCAAAGAAGAGGCTATGGATGGTGGAGATCTATTCATCCAGAAGGGGATACGAATCGGTTATTTAAAGCAGATTCCTTCTCAATGGGAGGATACTGGTAAAGCTTTTCTCGAACTTGCTTTTAAAGAACTGCTGATATTAAGTCGAAGAATGAAGGCTCTTGAAAAAGAGATGCTCGACCCGGAAAGAATGGAAAAAGCCATGTTGGAATATGGGGAAATCCAAGAACGTTTCACTCAAGACGGTGGCTATGAAATGGAGGCTTCCATCCGCCGCGTAGCCAATGGTTTGAATGTCCGACATCTATTGGAACAGCCTTTTTCACAATTGAGTGGTGGGGAAAAGACTAAGTTGGGACTAGCCAAATTGCTGCTGGAAAACCCGGATGTCCTGCTGTTGGATGAACCGACGAACCATCTCGACCTTCGGGCTATTGAATGGCTGGAAGAATACTTGCGACAGTATAAGGGAACAATCTGCATCATTTCTCATGACCGTTCTTTTCTGGATCAGGTTGTCACAGAGGTCATGGACCTTGAATCAGGTGAACTCCATACCTATAAGGGAAACTATTCCTCGTTCGAGAAGCAGAAAGAAGAGAAGTTACTAGCGGAATTCCATCAATATGAAGAGCAGCAGAAGAAGATCAAGAAGATGAAGGAAGCTATCCGGAGGCTGAGGCAATGGGCTAATGAAGCGACGCCGCCGAATCCGAAACTTTTCAAAAAAGCAAAAAGTATGGAGAAAGCTCTGGAAAGAATGGAGAAATTGGATCGTCCGGTCATTGACCCGAAGAAGATGCAGTTGTCACTTCAGTCTGAAGGCAGGACAGGGAAAGATGTCTTTCAAGTAGAGGGCTTAGGAAAAGCTTATGGAAGCACCTCCGTGCTAAAGGGTGTCGATTTACATGTTCGTTATCAAGAGCGTCTGGCAATTGTAGGGACAAATGGAAGCGGGAAATCAACACTGTTGAAAATACTATTGGGAATTGAAGAACCAGACACAGGAAGCATTAAACGGGCACCATCTATTGAAGTTGGTTATCTTCCGCAAAACCCGCTTCAACATGTAGATCGTGACCAGCGGATGATTGATTACTTCAGAGACTACATTCGAGTAACCGAAGGAGAAGCTCGCCATCGTTTGGCCAGGTTCATGTTTTATGGGTACGATGTATTCCGGAAAATCCGCCACCTCAGTGGTGGTGAACAGATGAGGCTGAAATTAGCGGTATTCATGTACCAGGGAATACAGGTCCTTATCCTCGATGAGCCGACGAACCATCTGGATATCGAATCACAAGAGGTGTTGGAAGAAGCTTTGAATCATTTCGAAGGGACGATTATCGGCGTCTCCCACGACCGTTACTTTCTCAATCAATGCTTCACGAGCACAGCCTACCTTATTGAGGGGAAGCTATATCGTCATATTGGAAATTACGATGAAACCAGGGAGCGTTGGATTGAAAGTTTTGAAAGCCAGAGGGAACAATCATTGCCGAGCTCTGGGGCAAAAGAAGAACCATCAGCAAATAAGGATGCTGGAAGTGAAGGGTATCTGGAAGATGAAATCGCCCGTTTAGAAAAGCAAGTGGTGGCCCTCGAGCAGCAGATGGAAGAAAACGGGGCCGTGAGGGATTTAGTTTCACTGCAATCTGAAAAAGAACAAGTAGAGGCCGAAGTGGAACGTTTATATGAAAGTTGGCTGGAAGAAGAATAAGGAGGAGGCAGCGGAAGAGAACCGCTGCCTTTTGTGGTTCTGTTCCTCCTGCAGGATAGTAGGACGTTCCAGAATGAACGCAAAATCTTGAAGCTTAAAGAACTTGGATACTAGAAAATAGAGACGTGCTTATCAGGATTCTTTTTTTGTGTCTGGTAATAAGAGACAAGGTTATTTGTGTACGTAAAGAGATCAGGACATGAAATTGGCGTACCATTCAAGTCTTTCATAGTTTGAGTGCAGTCATATTCGCTTTGACACAGAAAGTAATCAAGCGCTTCTTTTTGTATTTTCAGCTGCTGGCGGAGTGTTTTGATTTTCAAAGATTGCCGTGCAATGCTGATCGGTAAGGTGAGGTGTGGCTTTTTGTGTACGTGAAGCTCACAAAGCCGCTGGTAGATGGCTTTGGCTGTGTAAGGGTTTGGATCTGTTAAGTGATACGTTTTCCCACTGCTTTCAGGCGAATGGGCAAAATGAATCGTGGAAGCAATGACATAATCCAATGGCACTAAGTTCACTTTCGCTTCTCCTTTTCCGAAGTAAGGGAGGATAGGTGAATGTTTTAATACATCCAGCAAGTTCAATATAAAATACGGTCCGTCAAATTTAGCAGTTATCCCTGATTCTGTGTGCCCGACGACAATGCCGGGCCGGATCACTGTTGTTGGTATGTGAGGCTGTACCTCTTTCACTAGTCGCTCCGCTTCATATTTTGTGAATTCGTAATGGTTCTTGAATCCTTCAGTGTGTAGGAGGTCTTCTTCGCTGATGTGCCCTTCGCGTTTTCCTGACACATACGCGGTGCTGAAATAAATATACCGGTTTAAGTTCAGGCAATTTTCCAACCATCGATTCACTACACGTGTCCCCTGGACGTTTACTTTCCATGCGGCAGAGAGCGGAATCGCCAGGTCATAGAGTGCTGCGAGGTGGAACACATGGGTGACGCTTTTCTGGAGATTCTGGGATAAGGATGGTTCGAGTCCCATTTGCAGTTCAGTGATATCTCCTTTGATCAGATGGACTTTTTCCAAATCGATCGAAGTGCATTTTTCCCACTCTTTTATTTGGTCACGGGCGCGTTCTTCCATAGGCTCAAGGTATAGTAAGTAGATTTTCTCAATGTGGTGGGGCTGGTCGAAAAGCTCCTTGACTAATTCAGATGCCAAGTAACCAGGAAACCCGGTGAAAAGATAAATGTTCTTCATATATTGCCTCCCCTCCTATATATTAACTGATTCGCTCTCATGGGAAGGATTTCCTTTCAGTGAATATTGAACTGTTTATATTTAGATATGTAGGGAAAAACAAGGAAAAGACATTCAAGGAGGTTGATTAGATGAAGGTGCTAGTCATTGGAGCGAATGGAAAAGTAGGTAAACATATCATCAATAAATTAAATGATTCAGAACACAAGCCTTATGCAATGGTCCGGGACACGGATCAAATTCCTCAGTTTGAAGAGCTCGGGGTGGCTACTGTATTAGGTGACCTTGAAAAAGACTTTGAGCATGCCTTCCATGGGAAAGACGCTGTGATCTTTGCAGCAGGCTCTGGTCCGCATACTGGTGCAGATAAAACAATCGTCATTGACCAGGAAGGGGCGATCAAAGCTGCTGATTTTGCTAAAGCAAATGGTGTGAAAAGATATATGATGTTAAGCTCAATCGGGGCTGATCGTCCAGAGCAGGCGCCAGATGATTTCAAGTATTATTTATATGCCAAACACCGTGCAGATGAATATGTGAAGAGTACAGAACTGGATTATACGATCGTGCGGCCTGGTGGTTTGACGAATGAAAAAGGCATAGGCAAAGTGGACCTTCAGAAGCGAACCGAGCATGGCGAAATACCCAGAGAAGATGTTGCGGCCACTCTGGTCCATTTGCTGTCCGTAAATGAATCCGTGCATGAGAGTTATGACTTGATTAGTGGTGAAAAGCCATTAAATAAGCTTTTCTCAGATTGAGGTTGAGGGGGAGGGCCTCCCCTTTACATAGAAATTCATACACTTTATTATGAAAATGAGTTTTTGGGTATGTGTGATGGAATCGGGTCATTTGAACCATGGAAATAAGAAACAAGGAGGGGGATCATTGACGAACTCGAACGTAATTGTTTATACAAGCAATCATTGCAGCAATTGTGAGAAGGTGAAGACACAATTAGGAGAATGGGACGTTGATTTTGAAGAACGTAATGTTTCTGATAATCGAGAGTACTTCAGGGAATTGCAAGGGTTGAGAGTATATGGTACACCTGCCACTTTTATAGAGGAAGAGAAGATTCTCGGGTTTCAGGAACAGAAAATGAAGCGTGCTTTAGGAATAAAGGGAGAAGAGCGTTTTTTCAATCAAGACTCCATCGATTTTTATTGAACAAGTGATGGGTGAATCACTTGGGTTTTTAAAGCCCCGGTAATAGTGAAAGAAGGTATGCCCGAGATGCTCTTGTGCGTTTGTGCCGGGAAGTTCCGATGCGTGTTGTATTTTCATGGAGGGGGTTGAATCTCAATCACTTTTTTCGTCATTTTACATAGGCTGAAGTAAATACGTTAAAGGTGGAACACACTTATGTACCCATATTATCCTTATTGGAATGAATGGTACCGTTACCCTGCCAACCCTGCCTACGATCAGACAGCTTATCAGCAGATGTACCCGAATCAACAAGCGAATGTCATGGGTTATGACGGCTACTCGAATGGAATGTATGCTTATCAGTACCCTTATATGAATAGTTACAACTATCCAGGTTATACTGAGACCGGTAATCCTAATCCGGGGAATCCCAACGCGTCATTTAATGTTGGCTCGATTCCCAAAGGTGTAATGAATTACTTTCAGGATGAAGAAGGGCAAATGGATTTCGACAAAATGATGTCGACCACGGGGCAAGTTATGAAGACGTTTAAACAAGTGAGTCCTCTAGTCAAGGGGATCGGTACATTTGTCAAAGGAATCAAGTAACGCGCGCTATTTGGTATAGCGCGCCTTTTCTATAGTATTTTCTGGTGTGCTATAATGTTTCGTAAGGCGAAATAATAATGTGCGGAGGAAGAGAAGCATGAGTATTGGATGTTTATGTATACATGGATATACAGGAAGCCCGGAAGAAGTACAACCTCTCGTCGATTTCCTTGAGGCGCGGACGGATTGGGAAATTGCTAATCCTACCTTACCTGGCCATGGGGAGAAACTCGACCTCGAAGGGCATTATTATCAAGAATGGATTGCTACGGCAGAACTCGCTTTGCTGGATTTGAGGAAAAGGCACGAGAAAATCTATGTTATCGGATTTTCCATGGGAGGTATGATAGCAGCTTACTTAACTGCGAAATATCACTTGGATCGAATCGTCCTTCTCTCAGCAGCAGGAAAATATGTGAGCTTGCCGCAGATGTACAAGGACGTATTGGAAATGTTAGGGGACGCTTTTAATGGAGCTCTTGCATCTAATGAATTGTTTACCAGATATCAGAAGAAGCTGAAGGATACCTATCTGTTTTCTACATTTGAGTTTATGAAATGTGTGCAATTCACGAGACCTTACCTGAAAGACGTAAGATGTCCTGTATTGATCATCCAGGGCGAGTTAGACGGTATGGTACCGAAAGAAGCTGCCTTATACTTAGAGAAAGAAATTCCATCAAAAGAAAAAGAGTTGGTTTTTTTGAAAAAATCCAAACACTTGATTTGTCATGGGGATGACAAAGAAGAACTTTTTGAAGAAGTGCTTGATTTTGTAAGACAGCCATAGGGGGAGGAAGTTAATGGGGATCAAGAATGGCAAAGCGCCTGTCCAGACGCCATTTTATTATGGGTGGGTCATTGTCGCTATTGCGGGATTAAGTGTTTTTTTCTCAGGTCCCGGACAAACCTATTCCGTTTCAATTTTCATTGATTACTACATAGAAGACTTCGGCTATTCAAGGTCCTTGGTATCAGGGATTTACTCTGGTGCTACATTGATGGCAGGGATTACTTTATTCATGATGGGGCGGCTCATTGACCGGTTCGGTCAGCGGAAGATGATGGTCGTGGTCGGCGTTTTTTTAGCATTGGCCTTATTTTGGAACGCTTTTTTGCTTGGTCCGATTATGATGTTTCTCGGCTTCTTCATGATCCGGTTGTTCGGTCAAGGGTCGATGACATTGATTCCGAACACCCTCGTGCCCCAATGGTTCATTAGGAAAAGAGGGCGGGCGCTCAGCGTCATGGCGGTTGGTGGTTTCGCCAGTTCTGCTTTATTGCCTCCTTTAAATACATGGCTCATAGAAGCCTTCGGTTGGAGGATGACATGGGGGATATGGGGCGTCGGTCTGCTTGTGATTTTTGTCCCGCTGGCTGTTTTCTTTATCCGGAATCAACCGAAAGATATCGGAGAGGTCCCCGATGGTATACCGAAGCCTGTTAAAGGACAAATGAAAAACCCGCATATAGAGGTGAATGAAAAAAGCTGGACATTGAAAGAGGCTATGGCGACGAAGGCGTTCTGGTTCATCCTTTTTTGTGTGAGCGTTCCAGCTTTGGTCAATACCGCTATTACTTTCCACATTGTTTCCATTATGGATTTACGCGGACTGGATACAGGAGTAGCTGCTATGGTGCTGACCTTAATGGCCGTCATCGGCTTCCCGGTTACATTCGTGAGCGGCTATCTTGTCGACCGCTTTCAAGTCCATTACATATTGGCCATCACTTTTTTTGGGCATATTTTCACACTTGTCATTTTGTTATTTACAAGTACATGGTGGCTGGCGGTAACTTTCGGTATATTCTGGGGTTTTGTCAACGGTTTCGAACGTATTGTGTTGAACATTGTCTGGCCGAACTACTTTGGACGTGAACACTTAGGCAGTATCAAAGGTTTGGCACAAACAGTCATGGTTGTTGGATCAGCCCTTGGCCCTTTGCCGTTTGGTATCTTTTACGATTGGCTTGGTGGATATCAAGAAGTGATTCTCCTGACCATTCTGTTTCCGGTCACGGCCGGAATTTTGGCACTTCTTTCACCACAGCCGGAATATGAAGATTATCATGCATAAATAAAAACGGCAGCGGTATAATAATCTGCTGCCGTTTTATTTTTATCTGAGGAATTATGAAATACCTTCCTGTAACTACCCAGTGCTTATCATCAATCCTTGAAGAAGGCTATGACAAGACCGCCTTCACCGGCGTAGGTGGAAATGAGTGGTCCCATCTCCATGAACAGGCTTTCTTTGAAGTTATAACGATCTGTGATTTTGTTCAAAACAGACTGCCCGCGTTCTTTATCATTGCAGTGGGAAAGTGCTATCGCGCGATTCTCGAATTGATTGGTGTACTCTCCGATTTGATCGACAAAGCGTCGCAGCGATTTCTTGTTACCTCGAACTTTCTCCGTAACTTCGATGGACCCTTCTTCACTAGCTCTCATCAAGAGTTTGATATTCAATGTTTTGGCAATGGTTCCTTTGACTCTATCCAAACGCCCGCCTTTAATCACGTTTTCTAATGTTTTCAAGATGAAGAGGGTCGTTGTTTTTTCGATTCTTTCTTCCATGTGGGAGACGAGGCTGTCAAAATCAGCCCCTTCGTTCATCTTATCAGCGGCTTCATGGACGAGAAGAGCAATACCGCAAGAAGCTGTTTTTGTGTTTAATACGGCAATCTTGCGCGCTGGTTCTTCCTCGAGAAGCATGTCTTTACCCATAACTGCACTTTCGTATGTGCTGCTCAATCCCTGAGTCAAAGCAAGTACAAGAATTTCATCTTCTGGATGCACTTTTTTGAACTTTTCATAAAAATCGTTAGGGCTCGGGGAAGAGGAACGTGGTAATTCTTCCGAGCTTTTCAATTTATCATAAAATGTAGCAAGGTCGATTGTTTCGCCTGTTTTATATTGTTCATCCCCGAAGTGTAAGTTCAAGGGAACATATTTAATGTCGTGTTGCTCCATCATCCCCTGGGGCAGGTCGCCGCCACCATCAATAATCAGTTGGATTGTCATTTGTTCACCTGCTCTCAAATTATCGTGGTTCTCTTTAATCTGCCATTATTATAACAAACTTTACAAGTCATCCGTCCTTGGAATCATGTGTGAGTTTCGGTTTCACCTTTTTCATTGTACTGAAAATGAACATCATCAGACCGAAGATCACGATTGATCCGCCAAGCCATTGCGACCATGAGATGGTTTCGTGCAATATCCAGAACGCTAATAGCGAGGCACCGATCGGTTCTAATAAAACAGCCATTGAAATCGTTGACGCACTCAGCCACTTCAATGTCCAGTTGAATAAGGAGTGACCGAAAAATGTCGGTATGATGGCGAGTGCTGTGAAAATCAACCATTGGTTTCCTGTATACCCAGTAAATGAATATCCGAGCACTCCATTGTAGATGAGTAAAGTAACAGCAGCCATTCCGTAAGCGATGAATGTGTAGGTCATCAAAGAGAGGCGTTGGCGTAAATTTTGCCCTAAAAGGAAATACCCAGTAACCATGATTGCTCCAAGTAAGGCGAGAGCATCACCCAGTAAGGCAAGGCCACTGATTTGAAAATCGCCCCAGCCGACGATTGTACTACCTACGAGTGTAATCGCAAGGCTTAATATTGCACCTACAGTGAAACGTTCACGGAAGAAGATGTAGGTACCCAGAAAGGCGAATACCGGCTGTAAAGAAACAAGGACAACAGAACTTGCTACAGTCGTATAAGATAAAGATTGAAACCATAAAATAAAATGAAAGGCTAAGAATATGCCGGAAAATATTGCGAGAAACCAATCTTTTCGTTGGATTTGTTTTATTTCGTCAATATGTTTCCATAATACATAAGGAGCCATAATGACGACTGCCAGCGTCAGCCGGTAAAAGGCGACCATTGAAGCAGGCGCATCTCCGGCAAGCTTGACGAAAATCGCTGATGTTGAGATCGATAAGACCCCAATGAACAAAATAATATATGGATGGATCGGAGGCTTTCCCAAGCTAATCCTCCTCTGGTATACGTACGTTTTCACTCATTTTATCATTATTACGTTTGAAAAGCATAGCGGAAATGTGTAGAATTAACTATGTTATATATGTTATGATGAATGAATCTATCAGGCAGATACCAGAGAAGCCTCTCCCGTTTCCTGTGGCAGAAGGCTTTTTTCATATGTATATAGGTAGAAGATTTAAAAATAAAGGAGTATGAAATTACTGTGACAACATTTCAATCACTAGGATTATCAAAACCTATCCTAAAATCATTAGACACCATGGGTTTTGAAGAAACGACACCAATACAAGAACAAACGATCCCTCTAGGACTAGAAGGGAAGGACGTCATTGGCCAGGCCCAAACAGGTACAGGGAAGACGGCTGCATTCGGTATTCCGATGCTCGAAAAAATCGATAAACAAGTGAAGGCCGTTCAAGGTCTTGTCATCGCCCCGACAAGGGAACTGGCTATTCAAGTAGCTGAAGAAATGAACCGTCTGGGTAAAGGAAAAGGCGTTCGCTGCCTGCCGATTTATGGCGGGTCTAACATGGAACGTCAAATCCGTGCACTTAAGAGCAACGATATTGTCGTGGCAACCCCTGGACGTTTGCTTGACCACATTCGTCGTAAAACGATCAAATTGCAAGATGTTCATACCGCTGTATTAGACGAAGCGGATGAAATGCTGAACATGGGATTCATCGAGGATATCCGTGATATTTTGAAAGCACTGCCGGAAGAGCGCCAAACATTGCTTTTCTCTGCAACAATGCCGAAACAGATCCGTGATATCGCTACAACATTGATGAAAAACCCTGAAGAAGTAAAAGTGAAAGCGAAAGAAATGACAGTCGAAAACATCGAGCAGTTCTTTGTGGAAATTCCTGAAAAGCACAAGTTCGATACATTGACGCGTCTTCTTGATATTCACGACCCTGCGTTAGCGATCGTATTCGGTCGTACAAAACGCCGTGTGGATGAAGTCGCTGACGGATTACAAGCCCGTGGCTTCAGTGCAGAAGGTATCCACGGAGACTTGACTCAAGGTAAGCGTATGAGCACGTTGAACAAATTCAAACGTGGCCGTATCGAAATCCTTGTAGCGACAGACGTAGCTGCACGTGGTTTGGATATCTCTGAAGTTTCACACGTGTATAACTTCGATATCCCGCAAGACCCGGAAAGTTATGTACACCGAATCGGCCGTACAGGACGTGCGGGTCGTAAAGGTGAATCGATCTCTTTTGTTACCCCACGTGAAAAAGATCAGCTTATGTTGATTGAAAAACTGACGAAGAAGAAAGTAGAACGCCTGAAAGTTCCTTCTTCTGAAGAAGCAGCACGCGGTCAACAAAAAGTCGCTGTTGAGAAGTTGACAGAAATGGTTCAGAACAACGACTTGAAGAACTACAAACAAGCAGCGAACGAGTTGCTTGAGCAGAATGAATCTACAGATCTTATTGCAGCAGCATTGAAGATGATGACGAAGGAACGCAGTGAAGTGCCTGTACGTTTATCCTCCGTTCAACCGATCAGCGTTAAAGGTGCGCAGCGCGATAAAGGCAACAAAAAAGGCGGCTACCGCGGAGGCGGCGGCAAACGCAACTTCAATAGCAAAAATAAATCCCGTAACCGTAACTTCAACGGTAAAGGCGGTAAGCGCGGGTACCAAAATAAAGGTCGCAGCTAAACAAGCGACAACAAAACGATCAGACCCAGTCAGGGCTCTGATCGTTTTTTTATGGTCCAATGAAGGATAAACGTCAAAAAAAATACGAGCCCACTGAAGAACAACTTTTTGGGTTATGCACCAAATAGAGAAGCCGAATTGGACGATTTCACCGTCCAATTCGGCTTCTTTTATATTTTGATGAAACATGTGGGGTCTTACTCCTCCATGAGCTTCTCTGGGAACTCCTCTTTCATGCCTTCCTGTACTGTGTGAATCGTCTTGCTTGAGCAGTTGCGCAGCATTTCTTCCGGAGAAGAAGGGTTATAGCGATTTTTTTATAATCAAAGAAAATCACTCTTTTCAGGTGGGCACTGTTGATTCCATGATGAGGCCGTGCCCGCGGCAAGCATCCACCGACAAGCGATTCGTGAGAAGCAACAACAAACTTTAACAGCTCCTCTAGATTGAAGAGGTTTATTAGTAGCCTCTCGTGTGATAGAGTTTTTGGAACGTCAAAACCGGTTAATAAGAGCGAACAGTGCAAGAAATAATATAATACCCCATAATATATATTTGCCTGTGCTTTTCCCAGGTAACTTTCTTTTCTTCCACCGGGTGGGATTGAAAGAAATTTCATTGTTCCCCCGATTAGAATGCCGTGTGCGTATTTGCCAAAGGGAAAAAGGGCGAGCATTTCTCAAAATGGGAGGGGCGATTGCAAAGCCGCCAATCAAACCGAATAAATGCCCGAGAACATTGATATTCGGGCGAGCGAACGTCATGAATAATCCTAAGGCGAAAATGACGAGAATGATTTGGGAATTGGCCTGGTCGATCAGGTGTTTTCGAAAAAGGACCATAAACACATACACCCCGAAGATGCCGAAAATCGCACCTGATGCTCCGAGGTGGGCATAGTAAGCATCGGGGTTTACAATAAATGTTCCGATGTTTCCGGCAATCCCTGCAAACAGGTACATAAGGATGAACTTGCCTTTTCCGAGCATCTGTTCCAGGGCTGGGCCGAACAAAACGAGTGAGAAAGAATTGAAGAGGGCGTGTGTGAAATCAGCATGCAAGAAAATCGGAGTCACAAGACGCCAGTACTCCCCGTTTAGAATGAACAAGTTCACGCCCATCCCCCATGCCTTTAAATCCTGGGCGATGCCGATTTGCAGGAAATCCATGAGAATCCATAATGCAAAGTGAAGCCCGACGAGGAACGAAACGACCGGGTAAAATTTTAAGAACTCTTTAAAGTTTTCTGTACGTACAAACATAGTGTCCGTCTCCTTTGTAAATGTCGGGTGCTAGCCCTTACTACATCTTACACATAATTGAGCATTTCATATTCGCTTTCTTATCACAAATGTAGTCCATTAGTCTTTCGGGTATTCTTTTTTTATCATAAAGGTTATCGGGTATACTTAGAATAGCTTGTAATGAAAAGGGAGATGTATCTTGATCAAAGGAATCGGTGTCGACATTATTGAATTGGATCGTATTAAACAAAGTATAAAGCGAAACCCTCGTTTTGTTCAACGAATACTAACAGAAGGGGAGCACCTGAGGTATAAAGCATCGGGGGCAGGCCGACAAGTGGAATTCCTGGCCGGCCGTTTTGCAGCAAAAGAGGCATTTGCTAAAGCGACAGGAACAGGGATCGGAAAACTCGGGTTCCATGATGTTGAAATATTGTCAAATGAGAGAGGTGCGCCTGTGATGACAGCAACAGGCTACGAATCATGGAATGTTTGGGTATCGATCAGCCACAGTAAGGACCATGCCATTGCTCAGGTAGTTTTAGAAGAGGGATAGAGAGGAACAGGAAAGACATAATTACATAGGTTGTCTCATAACATTGTAATGCGGGTAGGAGGGAACGAATTGGATATTGTTACCGCACAAGAAATGTACGAACGGGATCGAGTGACCGTGGAAGCCGTTGGATTAGAAGGGAAAATGTTGATGGAAAATGCAGGACGTGCTGTCACACAAGACATGCTGCGTCACATTTCACCGCAACATAAAATTGTCATATTGATCGGTGCTGGCAACAACGGTGGTGATGGCTTCGTAATTGCCAGGACATTAATGAATCTTAATTATGATGTCGAGGCCTGGCAAGTCGTGCCAGATGGAAAAATCACCGGAGATGCGAAAGCTCACAAAGAGATTTTCCTCGCTTCTGGTCATCCTTTGAAAATGTATTCTCATTCGTCGGAGGACTTGGAATCTTCTCTTTGTCACGCTGATGTCTGCATTGATGCCATGCTTGGCATTGGAGCTGATGGACGATTAAGAGAACCGTTAGCTGAAATTGTCTATCTTTGCAACGAGCAAGCTATTCTGCGGTTGGCTGTAGATGTACCGACCGGAGTACCGGCAGATGAAGGAGTGGAAAAGTTCGATGCTTTTCATGCTCATTTTACTACGATCATTGAAGCTCCCAAGCTGAGTGCCTTTCTCCAACACGCCAAGCCTTTTTACGGGGAGTGGTCGGTTGTTGAAATCGGCCTGCCTAAGCAAAAGCTTCCAAATTGCAGCCGTCGATTGTGGGGAGTCCAAGATGTCAAGCGTACATTACCTGAACGTGATGCGCATTCCCATAAAGGGACGCACGGAAAAGGGTTGTTTGTCGGTGGATCGCTCTTCATGCCTGGTTCTGTTGCCATGTCTGCAAGGGCTGCTTTGAGGAGTGGTGCTGGTCTAGTAGCTATTGCTACGGATGAGCAGGCGATTCCGTCTGTCTCCCCATATGTCCAGGAAGCCACTTTCGTGGAATTGAAAGAAGAAGGACAGGCAGTCAGCGGATATGATGCAGTGGCTGTAGGGATGGGGTTGGGTCGTCGTCCATACTGCGGAAAAGTTGTAAAACAATTGATGCAGGAGGTTGATGGGCCCTTGCTGATCGATGCGGATGGACTGCATCTTCTTAAAGGTTCTTTAGACGAATTGGAAAGAAGATCAGCACCGACAGTGTTGACACCTCACCCTGGAGAGTTTGCCCATTTGACAGGTCTTACGGCCCCTGAAGTTTTGCAATCCCCTTTTGTTTACAGCCGTGAGTTCGCTGAACGTTATGGTGCTTACATCGTTTTGAAAGGCCCCTCTACAATCATTACTGCTCCTGATGGAGAACAACGGGTGGACCGTTCTGGTAATGCGGGGCTGGCAAAAGGCGGGAGTGGAGATGTGCTCTCGGGAATCTTGATTTCTATGATCATGCAGAGCAATGGTTTGATGGATGCTCTCAGTAATGGTTGTGTTCTACACGGCTATACTGCTGAATTGTTGGTGGAGGCCGGACACTCGAAGGTTGACCTACTCGCCTCTGACGTCATCGAAGGTTTATCCCGGACCTTTCGTACATTATCTTCTTAAATCCAGATCATTACGTTCCCTTTGTCCTTAAGTAGAGACAAAGGAGTTGAGTCTTATGCAAAGACGTTTTCTGATCTTATTGTTCAGCCTGTTCGTCTTAGGTGCTTTAACCGCTTGCGGCTCACAGTCGAAAGAAGATGTCGTTAAGAAACTGGAAAAACAGTCCGAAGAAATGGCCGGCTATAAGACAGAGGCCAACATGAAGATGAAAACGGGCAAGGAGGAGCAGAAGTATCATATTCAAGTATGGCATAAAAAGGATGACTTCTATCGCGTAAAACTGCATAACGATCAGGATGAAAAAGGGAGTCAGATCATCTTGAAAAACGATAGCGGCGTCTATGTGCTGACACCGGCTTTGAATAAAAGCTTTAAATTCCAAAGCGAGTGGCCGCAAAATACTAGCCAGCCTTATTTATACGCTTCGCTTCTGAACGATATCAAAGCAGATGCAGATGCAGAGTTCAGTGCCTCAGAAAACTATTATGTATTCAAGACGAAGACCAACTATCAGAACAACAAAACTCTTCCTTTCCAAGAAATCTATTTTGACAAGAAGTCGTACCAGCCGGTCATGGTCAAAGTGTTCGATCAGGATATGAATGCACTTGTCGAAGTCCAATTCGCCAACTTTGCGAAGGATGCTTCATTGAAGAAAGAAGACTTTGATGTAGATAAGAATATGGCTATGGCTCCGACAGAAGCTCCTGCAGCTAACATGGAAGGGGAAGAATTAGAAGAGGTATTATATCCGCAGGAAACATTTGGAGCAGAACTTGCTGAAGAACGTGAAGTTAAAACAGAGGAAGGCAAGCGTGTAATCATGACATACGCAGGTGATAAAGGTTTCACTCTGGTCCAGGAAAAAGCGGAAGTCCAAGCAGCCAGTGCTCAGTATTCAGTACAGGTGAATGGGGACCCAGTCCAGCTGGCTGATGGAGTCATCGGAGCTATGGAACATAACCGCCTTGAATGGAACCAAAATGGAACGACTTATCAACTTGCGAGTAATGAATTGACACAAGACGAGATGGTTTCAGTTGCCAGCTCGATCAACAATGGAACAATGGCCAAATAACATGGAAGGAGCAGGCTTAACGGTCTGCTTTATTTTCTTTCATTGACGCCTCCCCCCTTTCGTTTCCTTCTATTTGACAGCGCTGGCTTCTCATTCAATAATAAGAGGATATTGTTGGAGAGAGGAGCGGGCATTTTGTCACTTGATACTTTTTATAGAGATTCATTCGTTGAAGTGGATTTATCTGCAATTCAATATAACATACACCAACTGCAGCAGCGTCTCGATGAGAAGACAGGGGTTTATGCTGTCGTCAAAGCTGATGCGTATGGGCACGGAGACATTCAAGTGGCGCATGCAGCGCTTGAAGCTGGTGCTGAAGGGCTCGCTGTCGCTCTATTGGATGAAGCAATCAAATTGCGACACGCAGGCATCGATGCTCCTATTCTAGTTATGGGTTGGACCCGTCCTAAGGATGCCGTTGTTGCTGCAGAGCACGAGATCGCCGTTACGGTCTTTCAGGAAGAGTGGTTGAAAGAGGCGGGTCTCCTTTCTTTCTCGAAATCTTTGAAGGTTCACCTTAAGCTGGACACGGGTATGGGAAGAATCGGTGTTCGTTCCGTAGCTGAAATGGAGCGGATCCTTTCTTATATGAAAGAAGAAAACTTTTTTTCACTGGAAGCGTTATTTACTCATTTTGCAACAGCTGATGAGGAAGGACTTGATTATTTCGCAACCCAGGAAAAACGATGGAACGAATTGTTTTCCCATTTTAAAAGGATTTGGCCGGAAAATGTCGAAGTTCATACGAGTAACAGTGCGGCAAGTATGAGGTATCCGGGAAGACTGGATCACTATGTGCGCTTTGGAATCAGCATGTATGGACTGTACCCATCCTCTGTCGTAAAAAAGGAGCGGCCGATCGATTTACAGCCTGCCTTTTCTTTGCACAGTCAACTCATTCATGTGAAGCGGCTGGAGCCGGGAGAATCGATCAGTTACGGAGCGACTTACCGTACCGGGAACCATGAGTGGATTGGAACGATTCCGCTCGGTTATGCCGACGGCTGGATCAGGAGACTACAAGGTATGGATGTTCTGGTCGACGGAAAGAGGCAGCCGATTGTCGGAAGAATTTGCATGGATCAATTCATGATTCGGCTGGATCAGGAATATCCTATAGGGACAAAGGTTACCTTAATAGGTAAACAAGGGGAACAAGAAATCTCAGCTGATGAAGTGGCAGATCAATTGGAGACCATCAATTATGAAATTCCTTGTATGATCAGTAACAGGGTGCCGAGGGTATTTCTGAAAGATGGAAAAACCATCGATATCAAAAACTCTCTGTGACAGGGCTGCTTCCGGTTCGGACAATTCTCCCTATGTAAGGATAGAAGGTTACACGATTCACGAAAAAATTCCAACACTCCTTTGCAATGGACACTCCCGTTTGATAAGATTAGAGTGGACTAATTGACTGGTTTCTTTTGAGAGAAGATGGTGGAGGTGTATGGTTTTGTCCGATAGCATGCAGGAGATTGTCATCCGGATTCCGGATAACCTACTCAATGAAGTGGATGGCTTCATTCAACTCGATAACAGTGATCGGAGCGATTTCATGTGTCAAGCAACGAAAATGTATTTGCGTGAAAAGAAACAACGCCATATTAGAGAATCCATGCGTAGAGGCTACATGGAAATGGCGAAAATCAACCTAAACATCGCTTCAGAAGCGTTTCAAGCTGAAGAGGAGGCAGAACACACCCTGGAGCAATTAGTGAGCGGGGTGTGAAGCCAGTGATAGTCAAACGAGGTGACGTTTATTTCGCTGATTTGTCCCCGGTCGTGGGATCAGAACAAGGCGGGGTTCGTCCTGTACTCATTCTTCAAAATGATATTGGTAATCGTTTTAGCCCTACTGTAATCGTTGCGGCGATTACTGCGCAAATACAAAAAGCAAAACTCCCTACACACGTTGAAATTAATGCAGAAAAATATGGGTTCGAACGAAACTCTGTGATCCTATTGGAACAAATCAGAACGATTGATAAACAGCGTTTGACCGACAAGATCACCCAACTTGATGAACCTATGATGCAGCAAGTGAACAAAGCCTTGCAAATCAGTCTGGGTTTAATCGACTTTTGATCTGAATCGTTACCTATTGATAATGAAGTTACCTGAAAGCAGGTAACTTTATTTTTTTTTATAAAACTAGTTTATAATAGAAATGACAAGGGAAAATTTGCCCATATGTTTTTTTGGACCTTATCGGTATAATAACTCGTTGAAATCTGATAACATTATATTCAAATATCATTTAGGGCGAAAATTTAGAAGGGCAATTAGGCGGAGGTTTAGATAATGGATGAGAAGTTGAAAAATGCAGTACTTGAACATAGCGATGACATTGTAAAAATGTGGTTAGAGGAAGTCAACACCCATAAGAAGAATGATTATACATCGACGATTTCTGATGAAATGTTTGAAAGCACGAATCGTGAGTTTGTCAATGTCATATTTTCGAGCATTGAGAAACGCGGACTATCTACGGATTTAGATGATTTCTCAGAGCGTTTGATCAACTTAGGGTGGCCATTAAGTTATTTGACAGATGGCATGCAGGTTTTCCGTCGGGTTGTGACTGACTTCATCTTGAAACAATCAGATAAGATCGATTCGGACTATTTCTCAGAAGTTCTTAGAGAAGTAGATGGATGGGTGGACCCGATCATCAATCAATTGGTCAATGAGTACTCAGGCAGCTGGGAACATATCGTTTCTCTTCAAAGGGTGGCATTGCAAGAACTCTCAGCGCCTTTGATTCCGGTGATGGAAAATATCACAATCATGCCGTTGATTGGTACAATTGATACGGAGAGAGCAAAACTGATAATGGAAAACCTCCTCGATGGTGTCATCAAGCATAATGCGGAAGTAGTGCTTATTGATATCACCGGTGTGCCTGTGGTAGATACGATGGTTGCTCATCACATCATTCAGGCAGCTGAAGCAGTAAGGTTAGTCGGGTCCCGGTGTATTTTAGTAGGGATTCGTCCTGAAATCGCTCAAACCATCGTGAACCTCGGTATCGACTTAGGGAAATTCCCTACGAAAAGTTCGCTACGCAAAGGATTCCAGACTGCACTTGAGTTGACGAACCGAAAAATTGAAGAAACACAAAATAACGACGAGGATATCGAACAATTGATTGATTCGCTAGATAGGGAGTGAGACCAGTGAGAATACCTATTCTTAAGCTTCATAATTATTTACTGATTTCCATCCAGATCGACTTGGACGATCAGACAGCCATCCAGTTCCAAGAAGACTTATTGAGCAAAATCCATGAAAGTGGATCTACAGGTGTCGTCATCGACTTAACATCGGTTGATATCATCGACTCGTTCATTGCCAAAGTATTAGGCGATGTCGTTACGATGTCAGATTTGATGGGGGCAAAGGTCGTCTTGACTGGGATCCAGCCAGCTGTAGCGATGACTTTAATTGACTTGGGCATTCATCTCCAGGATGTTCCTACAGCATTAGATTTAGAACAAGGGTTGATCAAACTTCGCCAGGAATTGGAGGAGTGAGTATGGACTTTCAATCCTGTGTCAATATAAAAAAGGAGTGGGACATTGTCGGGGCAAGACAACTTGGACGGGACATTTCAAGGAAAATCGGTTTCGGAACTGTTGATCAAGCCAGAATCGCCACTACTATATCAGAGCTAGCAAGGAACATTTATTTATATGCTGGGACAGGTAAAGTCTGTTTTGAGCAACTGGAAGATATGAATAAAAAAGGGATCAGAATCGTGGCAATCGACAACGGCCCAGGAATCAAAGACATCAGCCAGGTAATGGAGGATGGCTTCACGACATCAGGCGGATTGGGAGCCGGACTCCCCGGCGTCAAACGCTTAATGGATGAATTTGATATTGTGTCAGAAGATGGTGAAGGTACAGAAATAAGAGTTGTAAAATGGCTCCGGTAAAGGAGGTATAAATGTTGAGCACATTAAAACTTGATTTGGAAAATTATAAAGAGCTTTTACAGGAGTATATTAAGACGAAAGATGAGCAAGCTCTCTATCAAGCAGAGCAATTCAGCAAATATTCCATGCAGCAGAATATTTCCCCTGAAGAAATCATTAATGTCCACATTCAATCCTTACAGGAGATATACCCGGACATGCCTGAATATATTCAATCATCAATGAGTTTTCTGCTGGAAACCATGATTTCTTATGGTTTAGCTTATCAGGAATATCAGGCACTGAGGGAGAAACAGCTGGAGCTGAAATCAGAGATCTCTGTAGCTGCGAATATGCAGAAAACGCTATTATCCACTGTGAAACCTGACCTTGCAGAGGTGGACGTGGGTGCATTAAGTGTGCCGGCCAAGCAAATGAACGGTGACTATCATCACTTCGTCCACGATGGGAAAGGAAGCCTCGGGATTGCAGTCGCTGATGTCATCGGTAAAGGGGTGCCTGCTGCACTTTGTATGTCGATGATCAAATATTCGATGGACAGTTTTCCTGAGAGGCGGACAGATCCGAGTGTCATTCTCGAGAGTTTGAACCGGGTAGTTGAACGGAACGTAGACTCAAGTATGTTCATCACCATGTTTTATGGGCTGTATAATTCTAACGACCACACCTTCACTTATTCATCAGCTGGTCATGAGCCTGGCTTTTATTATCATAAAGATCGTGATGAGTTCGAGGAAATCGATGTGCCGGGATTAGTGCTTGGTGTGTCACCTGAGATCACATACACACAGTTTGAGAAAAAAGTTGAAAAGGGTGACATGATCATTCTGTTAACGGATGGAGTGACGGAGTGCAGGCAAGGGGATCGATTTATTGAACAAGAAGAAATCCTCCATGTCATCAAACAATACTCCCATCTCCCTGCTCAAGGGATTGTCGATCATGTTTATAAACATTTTGAGCGTCTCCAGGACTTTCACCTTCGTGACGACTTCACTCTGATTATTTTACGGAGGAATGTTTAAGCGAATTTAGATAAGGGTATTTAAAATTTGATTGACTTTTTTAGGGACAATTAGGAGGGGGATATTCATGAACTTAACGATAGATGTAACGAATAAAGAAAACAGTGCATATGTTGTGCTTTCCGGAGAGGTAGATGCGTTTACAGCTCCTAAGCTGAAAGACACATTGCTGCCTTTGACGAGAGAAGAAGGACAAGTCGTAGAAGTTGATTTTGAAGATGTCAACTACATGGACTCGACTGGACTTGGTGTATTCATCAGTGCTTTGAAGTCTACGAAAGAGCATGACACAGAGATGAAATTAGTTCAGATGCAAGACCGTGTGTACCGCTTGTTCAAAATTACTGGTCTGACGGAAATTATGAATATCGATTCTACAGTACAAGGTGGAATGTAATCATGGAACCATTTGATTTTGTAGAAGTGAAGGTACCTGCCAAAGCTGAATATATCGGAGTCGTCCGTCTGAGCACTTCTGGTATAGCCAACCGTATGGGTTTCACCTATGAGGATATTGAAGATTTGAAAGTCGCTATTTCAGAAGCGATTACAAACGCGGTGAAGCATGCATACAAAGAAACCGGTGAAGGCGAAATCACGATCGGGTTCGGCGTTTATCAAGATCGTCTGGAAGTCATGGTTGCCGATCACGGAGGCAGCTTTAACTTAGGTGAAATCAAAGAGGATATCGGTCCTTATAAGCAAGACGATAATATTGAAGAACTTCGTGAAGGTGGTTTTGGTCTGTTTCTGATTGATGCTTTAATGGATAAAGTCGAAATCAATAGTAAATATGGTGTCATTGTCTTAATGACAAAATATCTCCATGAAACTGGGGTGGGTCAAGATGGCGACCAAATCTCAACACCACAATGAGGATGTTTATGAGTGGATCGCCTATCTACAAGAGCATCCCCGTGATGAAGTCGTCCAAGAGAAAATTGTACTTGTTTACAAGGATCTTGTAGAATCCATTGCGCGAAAATACTCAAAAAACAGTACCATTCACGAAGATTTGGTCCAAGTTGGAATGCTGGGACTTTTAGCGGCGATCAGGAGATATGATCCTGAATTCGGAAAATCCTTTGAGTCGTTCGCCATTCCCACAATCATTGGGGAAATCAAACGATTTATCAGAGATAAAACGTGGAGTGTGCACGTGCCCCGCAGAATCAAAGAACTTGGGCCGAAGATCAAAAAAGCTGCAGAAGAGTTGACGAATACTCTCCAGCGGTCCCCATCTGTAATGGAAATCGCTGAATTCCTGGAAGTCTCTGAAGAAGATGTATTGGAAACGATGGAGATGGGTAAAAGCTACAAAGCGTTGTCTGTCGATCGCAAAATCGAAGCGGACTCTGATGGGAGTACAGTGACGATTCTTGATTTGATCGGAAACCAGGAAGATGGTTATTCCAACATCGATCAAAAGATGTTACTGGAGAAGATCCTTCCGATTTTAAGTGAGCGGGAACAAGAAATCCTGCAATGCACTTACTTCGAAAACATGAGCCAGAAGGACACCGGAGAACAATTGGGGATTTCACAGATGCATGTTTCTCGTTTGCAAAGACGTGCGCTCCGAAAACTGAGAGAAGCCTTACAATCTGAATCCGTAGAGGCATTTTAGTGGAAAACGAAAATACGCGAGTGAATTTGTCGGTTTTTCAGAAGTCCAAAAAAGGGAATTATTATTGCGGCGATAGTTATTTTTATAAAGAAACAGAAGAAGCGTTTTTATGTGCTTTAGCTGATGGTTTAGGGAGCGGTGAAATGGCAATGGAATCCTCTCAGGCTGTTATGGATGTCATTGAGGAAAACCCGGTCTTAACTATTGAAGCTCTTGTGAAAAAATGCAATGAAGTGTTGGTAGGTAAGCGTGGAGTCGTTCTTGGGATACTTAGAATAGACTTTGAAACCCATACTTATTCTTATTCATCTATTGGTAATATCGGTGTGATTACTGTCGAACCAGACGGGAAGCGCAATCGAAACATTCCTTTAGCAGGTTATTTGTCAGGGTACTCGCGATCGTTACGTGTCACACGCGGGAACGTTCAGAGTGGCATGGTCTTTCTTATGTTTTCAGACGGGGTAAACGACCGGCGCCTATCATCCAAACTGACACAAACTAAAAATGTCAGACTTATAACTGAGCAATATAAGGAACTTTATGGTCAAAAACGTGATGATGATACAACATTGATAGCCATGGAGTATAATTGAAAATCCTTATTCTGAACCAATTGGTACAGAATAGGGATTTTTATATGTGCTTTTTCAGAGAGTGAAGGGAAGTGAAGTGAAGTTCCTTGTGACTGGAGGCGGACATGTCGAGAATTGAGCATGATACATACATTAGTCTGAGGTAAACGTATAGAGAATTTGATACAATGAAACAGATGTCATTGAAGGAGGTCTTCGTTTGAGTGAAGTGAAACTAAGCCCGGAATTATTAAATCTTGTGGCTAAACAAACAAAACTAAATGAAAAAACAATTAAACAAGTGATCGGGTTACTAGATGAAGGGAATACCGTGCCCTTTATCGCCCGTTACAGAAAAGAATTGACCGGTGGTTTGGATGAAGTTCAAATCAAGGATATCGAAGATCAATGGAATTATGTTACTAATTTAACGCAGCGAAAAGAAGAAGTCATCCGGCTCATTGATGAGCAAGGAAAGCTGACTAATGAACTGCACAAAGAAATAGAAGCTGCCACTAAGCTGCAAAAAGTAGAAGACCTTTACCGTCCATATAAACAAAAACGAAGAACACGCGCGACGGTTGCCAAAGAAAAAGGTTTAGAACCACTAGCTATGCTCGTATGGAAGCAAGAGAAAATCGACTTTGAAAAGGAAGCGGCTTCGTACTTTTCAAGCGAAAATGAATTAGAGACTGTAGACGATGTCCAGGCAGGGGTCAACGACATATTAGCAGAGTGGATTTCTGATGATCCCACCTATCGTGAAAAGATCCGTAAGCAAACCTTTGATAAAGGGACCATCGCATCTTCTGAAAAAAATGCCGACCAGGATGAGAAGGGCATTTTCGAAATGTATTATGATTACAAGGAACCTGTCCGTGCTATTGTCTCTCATAGAGTGCTGGCTTTGAATCGAGGGGAACGGGAAGATGTGATCAAGGTCGCGGTTCATCCTCCTGAAGAATCGATTGTCAGTTACCTTGAGAGGAATGTACTTGACCGAGACACTGTCGGGGCCGTCCGTTCTATTCTAATGGGAGCCATTGAGGATAGTTATAAACGACTCATCCAACCATCTGTAGAGAGAGAGATACGGAACTCACTTTCTGAACAGGCAGAAGAACAAGCTATTGAAGTTTTCTCAAGCAATTTACGTAGTCTCCTCTTGCAGCCACCATTGAAAGGAAAAGTCGTCCTAGGTGTCGATCCCGCTTTCAGGACCGGCTGTAAACTGGCAGCTGTTGATGAAACGGGTAAAGTCCTGGATATAGGCGTGATTTATCCGACGGCACCTAGAAATGATACAGCAGGAGCTGAGAAGAAAATTTTGTCGCTTATGGACAACTATGATATTGAACTAATGGCAATCGGAAATGGGACAGCTTCCAGAGAAACAGAGCAGTTCATTGCTGATATGATCCAAAAGCATAGCTTGAATGCTTCCTATATGATAGTGAATGAAGCTGGCGCAAGTGTTTATTCAGCCTCCAAGTTAGCTCGTGAGGAGTTTCCGGACTTACAAGTAGAGGAAAGAAGCGCAGTTTCTATCGCTCGCCGTGTCCAGGATCCACTAGCAGAATTGGTCAAAATCGACCCGAAATCCATAGGAGTCGGCCAATATCAACACGATGTCACGCAAAAGAAACTGAATGAGTCATTAACTTTTGTTGTTGAAACAGCCGTCAACCAAGTCGGTGTGAATGTGAACACAGCATCGGCATCCTTATTGCAATACGTATCAGGTCTTAGTAAGACAGTTGCCAACAACGTAGTGAAGAAAAGGGAAGAACTCGGCAAGTTCACTAAACGGACAGAACTTAAAGATATTCCGCGTTTAGGTGCGAAGACGTTTGAACAAAGTATCGGTTTTTTAAGGGTTCTGGATGGTAAGGAACCATTGGACCGGACGCCGATTCACCCCGAAAGCTATAAAGCTACTCGGGAACTGTTGAAAACGATTGGTTATAGCAGCCAGGACCTGGGTGATGAACAACTAGGGGAAGAAATCCAGCAAATAGATGATAAAGCAATGGCTGAGCAATTAGATATCGGGGAATTGACTTTGAATGATATTTTGAAATCATTGGTTCAACCAGGGAGAGATCCGCGTGATGATCTTCCTAAGCCATTATTGAAAACGAACGTCCTTTCAATGGAAGACTTGCAACAAGGGATGGAACTTGAAGGTACCGTGCGGAATGTAGTCGATTTCGGAGCTTTTGTAGATGTTGGTGTGAAGCAGGACGGGCTTGTCCATATTTCGAAGCTTTCTAACAGATTCGTCAAACACCCGATGGACGTGGTATCTGTAGGGGATGTCGTTACCGTCTGGGTAGACCAAGTCGACGTTAAGAAACAACGCATCGCCTTGACGATGTTAACTAAATAAAGAATATTGAAAAATACCCGGGAGTTATCTTCTGGGTGTTTTTTATTTGTGAAGATGTTGGTAATAATACCAGCATTGATTAAGCATCTTGATTTGATACTTATCTTTATTGAAAAAAGCTTTTATCATTTGCTTTCTTAACCATGAAGGCATCTGACTTCAACTCCTTTATATTCAACTTTTTTCATTCTTATGATACAGTATGCAAAGAATGGAGGAGGTGTTCCTGTGAACTCATTAACAGAAAGAGAATTACAACAATGGACCGAAGAGCTTTCTTTAACTTATTTTCATAAACCTTTTCCAGATGAGATTTACTTCAATAATCGGTTACGAACAACAGGGGGGCGTTATATTCCCTCTAAACGGATCATAGAAATCAACCCGAAGTATGTAAATGAGCTGGATGGGGGAGAATTGGAAGGGATCATTAAACATGAACTCTGTCATTACCATCTCCATATTGAAGGGAAAGGATACAGCCACCGTGACCCGGAGTTCAAAGAACTGTTAAAGAAGACGGATTCCCCGAGATTTTGTTCTCCTTTGCCATCTGAGAAAAAGAAGACCCTGCATCATTATGTTTGCACCGAATGCGCCCAAGCATACCCGCGAAAAAGGAAAGTAGACACCAAGCGGTACCGTTGCGGGAAATGTAAAGGGAAATTAAAAAAGAAGTAAAAATTCATTGACGAAAAGAACAGCCCCGTGTTAAATTAAATAAGCCTTAACAAAACAACCTATCTTCCAACGAAAAACAACATATTTTTTCACGAAAAAGGTTTGACATTATGGGATATATATTATAATATATAAAACGTCGCTGATAGGAAAAGCGCAACAGAATGTACAAAGAAACAATGTATATTTCACATTATTCCAACGTAGCTCAGTGGTAGAGCAATCGGCTGTTAACCGATCGGTCGTAGGTTCGAATCCTACCGTTGGAGCCATTACGGAGAAGTACTCAAGTGGCTGAAGAGGCGCCCCTGCTAAGGGTGTAGGTCGCGCAAGCGGCGCGAGGGTTCAAATCCCTCCTTCTCCGCCATTTTTATTTTGGCCCGTTGGTCAAGTGGTTAAGACACCGCCCTTTCACGGCGGTAACACGGGTTCGAATCCCGTACGGGTCACTTAATTTTACATAGGTCCGGTAGTTCAGTTGGTTAGAATGCCTGCCTGTCACGCAGGAGGTCGCGGGTTCGAGTCCCGTCCGGACCGCCATTGTTTTGGGCCATAGCCAAGCGGTAAGGCAACGGTTTTTGGTACCGTCATGCGCTGGTTCGAATCCAGCTGGCCCAGCCATTTTCTTTTGAATAATGAGTTGACAAAATGTCGAATAAATTATATGATGTTCCTTGTGCTTTTAACAACACATTAATAATTTGAGTGTTATAGATTCCTTAAATGAAAGCCATGAACTCAGCTTATAGAGAAGGCGCTAATTTCTTTTAACAACCAACATCGCAGACGTTGGAAAGCATGCGCACTTCATAAATGACAAAGCGAAGTTGCTACTGCATAGATTACATTCGTTCCTTTATTATCAGGAGCCATTAGCTCAGTTGGTAGAGCATCTGACTTTTAATCAGAGGGTCGAAGGTTCGAATCCTTCATGGCTCACCATTTTTATGCGGGTGTGGTGGAATTGGCAGACACGCTAGATTTAGGATCTAGTGCTTCACGGCGTGGGGGTTCAAGTCCCTCCACCCGCACTTTCCAATTATCATGATCAGCATCCTTTTGTTCTTATACAATTTGCGGTCGTGGCGGAATCGGCAGACGCGCTAGGTTGAGGGCCTAGTGGGAGTTAATCCCGTGGAGGTTCAAGTCCTCTCGGCCGCACCATTTTTCACAAAAAAAGTGCTTGCGTCAAAGTGTTATACATGTTATATTATAATATGTCGCTTCAAAATGCGCCCGTAGCTCAATTGGATAGAGCGTCTGACTACGGATCAGAAGGTTAGGGGTTCGACTCCTCTCGGGCGCGCCATTTAACGGGAAGTAGCTCAGCTTGGTAGAGCACTTGGTTTGGGACCAAGGGGTCGCAGGTTCGAATCCTGTCTTCCCGACCATCGAGAATTCAACATGATAATAAAGATAACGCGGGTGTAGTTTAGTGGTAAAACCTCAGCCTTCCAAGCTGATGATGAGGGTTCGATTCCCTTCACCCGCTCCATTAATCAACTACCGTTTGGGCCTGTAGCTCAGTTGGTCAGAGCGCACGCCTGATAAGCGTGAGGTCGGTGGTTCAAGTCCACTCAGGCCCACCATGAACATTTTGATCTTTGAAAACTGAACGAACCAACCAGTACGTCAAGATATTTCTTCTTATGAAGAAGAGATTTGAAACAAGCACATTCGGTGTGCAAATGAGCAAGTCAAACTAACTTTTATGGAGAGTTTGATCCTGGCTCAGGACGAACGCTGGCGGCGTGCCTAATACATGCAAGTCGAGCGCGGGAAGCGAGTGGATCCCCTTCGGGGGTGAAGCTCGTGGAACGAGCGGCGGACGGGTGAGTAACACGTGGGCAACCTACCTGTAAGATCGGAATAACCCCGGGAAACCGGGGCTAATGCCGGGTAATACTTTTCTTCGCATGAAGGAAAGTTGAAAGATGGCCTCTGGCTATCACTTACAGATGGGCCCGCGGCGCATTAGCTAGTTGGTGAGGTAACGGCTCACCAAGGCAACGATGCGTAGCCGACCTGAGAGGGTGATCGGCCACACTGGGACTGAGACACGGCCCAGACTCCTACGGGAGGCAGCAGTAGGGAATCTTCCGCAATGGACGAAAGTCTGACGGAGCAACGCCGCGTGAACGATGAAGGTCTTCGGATCGTAAAGTTCTGTTGTTAGGGAAGAACAAGTGCCGTGCGAATAGAGCGGCACCTTGACGGTACCTAACGAGGAAGCCCCGGCTAACTACGTGCCAGCAGCCGCGGTAATACGTAGGGGGCAAGCGTTGTCCGGAATTATTGGGCGTAAAGCGCGCGCAGGCGGTTCCTTAAGTCTGATGTGAAAGCCCACGGCTCAACCGTGGAGGGTCATTGGAAACTGGGGAACTTGAGGACAGAAGAGGAGAGTGGAATTCCACGTGTAGCGGTGAAATGCGTAGATATGTGGAGGAACACCAGTGGCGAAGGCGACTCTCTGGTCTGTTTCTGACGCTGAGGTGCGAAAGCGTGGGTAGCAAACAGGATTAGATACCCTGGTAGTCCACGCCGTAAACGATGAGTGCTAGGTGTTAGGGGGCTTCCACCCCTTAGTGCTGAAGTTAACGCATTAAGCACTCCGCCTGGGGAGTACGGCCGCAAGGCTGAAACTCAAAGGAATTGACGGGGGCCCGCACAAGCGGTGGAGCATGTGGTTTAATTCGAAGCAACGCGAAGAACCTTACCAGGTCTTGACATCCTTGGACCACCCTAGAGATAGGGTTTTCCCTTCGGGGACCAAGTGACAGGTGGTGCATGGTTGTCGTCAGCTCGTGTCGTGAGATGTTGGGTTAAGTCCCGCAACGAGCGCAACCCCTAATCTTAGTTGCCAGCATTCAGTTGGGCACTCTAAGGTGACTGCCGGTGACAAACCGGAGGAAGGCGGGGATGACGTCAAATCATCATGCCCCTTATGACCTGGGCTACACACGTGCTACAATGGATGGTACAAAGGGCAGCGAAGCCGCGAGGTGTAGCAAATCCCATAAAACCATTCTCAGTTCGGATTGTAGGCTGCAACTCGCCTACATGAAGCCGGAATCGCTAGTAATCGCGGATCAGCATGCCGCGGTGAATACGTTCCCGGGCCTTGTACACACCGCCCGTCACACCACGAGAGTTGGCAACACCCGAAGTCGGTGAGGTAACCTTTTTGGAGCCAGCC
This sequence comes from Halobacillus litoralis, assembly GCF_004101865.1. Lineage (NCBI taxonomy): Bacteria > Bacillati > Bacillota > Bacilli > Caryophanales > Bacillaceae > Halobacillus > Halobacillus litoralis. Next base: position 1,857,180 of record NZ_CP026118.1, on the reverse strand, counting down.
GCCGAAGGTGGGGCCAATGATTGGGGTGAAGTCGTAACAAGGTAGCCGTATCGGAAGGTGCGGCTGGATCACCTCCTTTCTAAGGATTTAGAACGGAAGCGTACTTGGTTGGTTGTTCAGTTTTGAGAGATCAAACGATCTTTCAATCTGTGAACCTTGAAAACTGGATAAGGAATCAATAGTGGTCATCTAACGATGACGCTAGTGATGACAAGACATCAAACATCGAAATTGTAATCAACGTCTTTTCACGAAGATAGTTAAGTGAATAAGGGCGCACGGTGGATGCCTTGGTACTAGGAGTCGATGAAGGACGGGACTAACACCGATATGCTCCGGCGAGCCGTAAGTAGGCTTTGACCCGGAGATTTCCGAATGGGGAAACCCACTGTTCGTAATGGAACAGTATCCTATACTGAATACATAGGTATAGGAAGGCACACCCGGGGAACTGAAACATCTAAGTACCCGGAGGAAGAGAAAGCAAATGCGATTTCCCGAGTAGCGGCGAGCGAAACGGAATCAGCCCAAACCAGAAAGCTTGCTTTCTGGGGTTGTAGGACACTCCATCGGAGTTACCAAGGAGGAAGATAGACGAATCGGCCTGGAAAGGCCAGCCAGAGCAGGTAACAGCCCTGTAGTCGAAATCTTTCTCCCTCCGGAGTGGATCCTGAGTACGGCGGAACACGAGAAATTCCGTCGGAATCCGGGAGGACCATCTCCCAAGGCTAAATACTTCCTAGTAACCGATAGTGAACCAGTACCGTGAGGGAAAGGTGAAAAGCACCCCGGAAGGGGAGTGAAAGAGAACCTGAAACCGTGTGCCTACAAGTAGTCGGAGCCCGTTAATGGGTGACGGCGTGCCTTTTGTAGAATGAACCGGCGAGTTACGACCGTATGCGAGGTTAAGCAGCAGAAGCGGAGCCGCAGCGAAAGCGAGTCTGAATAGGGCGAGTGAGTATGCGGTCGTAGACCCGAAACCGTGTGATCTACCCATGTCCAGGGTGAAGGTCAGGTAACACTGACTGGAGGCCCGAACCCACGTAAGTTGAAAATTACGGGGATGAGGTGTGGGTAGGGGTGAAATGCCAATCGAACACGGAGATAGCTGGTTCTCTCCGAAATAGCTTTAGGGCTAGCCTCAGAATAGAAAGTCTTGGAGGTAGAGCACTGATTGGACGAGGGGCCCCTATCGGGTTACCGAATTCAGTCAAACTCCGAATGCCAACGACTTTGTTCTGGGAGTCAGACCGTGGGTGATAAGGTTCATGGTCGAGAGGGAAACAGCCCAGACCGCCAGCTAAGGTCCCAAAGTGTGTGTTAAGTGGAAAAGGATGTGGAGTTGCTTAGACAACCAGGATGTTGGCTTAGAAGCAGCCATCATTGAAAGAGTGCGTAATAGCTCACTGGTCGAGTGACTCTGCGCCGAAAATGTACCGGGGCTAAACACACCACCGAAGCTGCGGATTGATCTTACGATCAGTGGTAGGAGAGCGTTCTAAGGGCCGTGAAGTCAGACCGTAAGGACTGGTGGAGCGCTTAGAAGTGAGAATGCCGGTATGAGTAGCGAAAAAAGAGTGAGAATCTCTTTCACCGAATGCCTAAGGTTTCCTGAGGAAGGCTCGTCCTCTCAGGGTTAGTCGGGACCTAAGCCGAGGCCGAAAGGCGTAGGCGATGGACAACAGGTTGATATTCCTGTACCACCTCCTTTCCGTTTGAACGACGGGGGGACGCAGGAGGATAAGGAGAGCGCGCCATTGGATGAGCGCGTCCAAGCAGTGAGACGGTCGGATAGGCAAATCCGTCCGGCAACGTCAAGCTGTGATGGGGAGGGAAATTTAGTACCGAAGCTCCTGAGTTCACACTGCCAAGAAAATCCTCTAGTGAGGAAAGAGGTGCCCGTACCGCAAACCGACACAGGTAGGCGAGGAGAGGATCCTAAGGTGAGCGGGAGAACTCTCGTTAAGGAACTCGGCAAAATGACCCCGTAACTTCGGGAGAAGGGGTGCTCCTCTGCCGAGGAGCCGCAGTGAAAAGGCCCAAGCGACTGTTTACCAAAAACACAGGTCTCTGCGAAGCCGTAAGGCGAAGTATAGGGGCTGACACCTGCCCGGTGCTGGAAGGTTAAGGGGATGCGTTAGCGTATGCGAAGCGTTGAACCGAAGCCCCAGTAAACGGCGGCCGTAACTATAACGGTCCTAAGGTAGCGAAATTCCTTGTCGGGTAAGTTCCGACCCGCACGAAAGGTGCAACGACTTGGGCACTGTCTCAACGAGAGACCCGGTGAAATTATACTATGTGTGAAGATGCACATTACCCGCGACAGGACGGAAAGACCCCGTGGAGCTTTACTGTAGCCTGATATTGAATGTTGGTACAGCTTGTACAGGATAGGTAGGAGCCTTGGAAGCCGGAGCGCTAGCTTCGGTGGAGGCGCTGGTGGGATACTACCCTGGCTGTACGGACATTCTAACCCAGGACCGTGATCCGGTCCGGAGACAGTGTCAGGTGGGCAGTTTGACTGGGGCGGTCGCCTCCCAAAGAGTAACGGAGGCGCCCAAAGGTTCCCTCAGAATGGTTGGAAATCATTCGCAGAGTGTAAAGGCACAAGGGAGCTTGACTGCGAGACCTACAAGTCGAGCAGGGACGAAAGTCGGGCTTAGTGATCCGGCGGTACCGCATGGAAGGGCCGTCGCTCAACGGATAAAAGCTACCCCGGGGATAACAGGCTTATCTCCCCCAAGAGTCCACATCGACGGGGAGGTTTGGCACCTCGATGTCGGCTCATCGCATCCTGGGGCTGTAGTCGGTCCCAAGGGTTGGGCTGTTCGCCCATTAAAGCGGTACGCGAGCTGGGTTCAGAACGTCGTGAGACAGTTCGGTCCCTATCCGTCGTGGGCGTTGGAAATTTGAAAGGAGCTGTCCTTAGTACGAGAGGACCGGGATGGACACACCGCTGGTGTACCAGTTGTTCCGCCAGGAGCATCGCTGGGTAGCTACGTGTGGTCGGGATAAGTGCTGAAAGCATCTAAGCATGAAGCCCACCTTGAGATGAGATTTCCCTTTGCTTTAAGCAAATAAGATCCCTCAGAGACGATGAGGTTGATAGGTCCGAGGTGGAAGCGTGGTGACACGTGGAGCTGACGGATACTAATGGATCGATGACTTATCTATAGATATTTCGTTCGTGAAAAGTCGATGTGCGTTCGATGATGATGTTTCCTTATCCAGTTTTGAGGGTTCACCTCAAACTTTATATTGATGTGGTGGTGAAGGCGAAGAGGTCACACCTGTTCCCATGCCGAACACAGCAGTTAAGCTCTTCAGCGCCGATGGTAGTCGGGTCGATCCCCGTGAGAGTAGGACGCCGCCACATTGATCATGTTTTAAGTTTCAATTAATTTTCTTGCAACGTGAAGAACAGTCACAATTCAATCTGATGGGAACTATAAAACAGTTTCTCACATTATCGCGGGGTAGAGCAGTCTGGCAGCTCGTCGGGCTCATAACCCGGAGGTCGCAGGTTCAAATCCTGCCCCCGCAACCAATTTCATCTCATTTGAGGATGAACATAACCTCCACAGAAATTTCATGAAACACGATGGACAGTCACAATTCAATCTGATGGGAACTATAAAACAGTTTCTCACACTATCGCGGGGTAGAGCAGTCTGGCAGCTCGTCGGGCTCATAACCCGGAGGTCGCAGGTTCAAATCCTGCCCCCGCAACCAATTTTTTTGTAAATACATAATATAGATCGTTAATTTAAATGGTCCGGTAGTTCAGTTGGTTAGAATGCCTGCCTGTCACGCAGGAGGTCGCGGGTTCGAGTCCCGTCCGGACCGCCACTACTTAAATTTGAACTTTCAACCTTAGGATATCTTCCTAAGGTTTTTATTTTTGTCTAAGAATGGGTCAGGCGCGAGTGGATTTAGACTTTTGATGATTTTTTAAATCTGTCTCCTATTGGTATAATAGAAATAATTGATTTTATACGGAAAGGGAAATAGATATGGATGAATTTTCGTTTATACGTTCAGTCCAGCCTGCTTATTATAAACAATCTTCTCTGATCAAAGGAATCAGTGATGATGCGGCTGTTATTCGACCTTCCGGAGGAGATGTGGTCACCGCTGTAGATACAATGGTGGAAGACGTTCATTTCTCCAGGAAAACAATGCAGCCTCATCACATTGGTCACCGTGTCTTGGCTGCAAACTTGAGTGATTTAGCCGCGATGGGGAGTACACCAGCCTATTATATGGTTTCTATTACGATTCCGTCAGACTGGTCTGAGGAAGAGTTGATCGAGCTGTATGCTGGGATGGATGATCTTGCTGCCAGATATCGTATGGACCTCATTGGTGGAGATACGGTGTCAGGGAGAGAGCTCTCAGTCACGGTTACGGTGATGGGGACGGTAGCTAAAGGAAAAGCGAGATATCGCTCAGCTGCGGTGCCGGGAGATGTTTTATTTGTAACGGGGACCTTGGGTGATTCTCGCGGAGGTTTAGAATGGCTTTTAAATGAGAAAAATGATTCATCTTCTGACCAAGCCTTCTTAATCGATCGGCATAGAAAGCCTTGGCCAAGAGTCTCATTCGCAGAGGGTTTATCAACACTCCAAAGAGTGGCACTGAATGATGTGAGTGATGGCATCGCAAACGAAGCGAATGAAATTGCTGAATCCTCTGGTGTGGACATTCACATTGCTAAGGACATGGTCCCTTTTTCTTCTGCATTGAAGAACACTTTTCCTGATCAATATCAGGATTGGATGTTGTCCGGAGGTGAAGATTTCGAGCTGCTGGGAGCTGTACCTTTAAGTGATTGGACGCTGGTTCAGGAAAATGCGGAGACTGCTGGTATTAAGATTACGAAGATAGGGGAAGTTGACGAAGTAAGTGGTGACTCTCCTCGAGTTTTTATTAAAGAAAGCGACCAAATAGCAATATTGAAGAAATCTGGTTATACACATTTGAAGGGAAAAGGGTGAGTGGATGTCTATTTATGAATGGAAGAGTTTTTCAAGCGATGAGACGAAGGCTTTTGCAGAAAAGCTTGGGGAACGTCTTCAGCCAGGAGACCTTCTCACTTTAGAGGGAGATCTGGGAGCAGGGAAAACTACGTTCACAAAAGGGCTGGGAAAAGGTCTTGGTGTTAAAAGAACTATAAACAGCCCTACTTTCACGATCATGAAAGAATACCAGGGGCGTTTCCCTTTTTATCATATGGATGTATATCGCTTAGAGGATAGTGATGAGGACTTAGGATTTGAAGAGTATTTTGAAGGCAGTGGTGTGACGGTCGTTGAGTGGGCACAGTTCATTAAAGAATTCTTACCTGCAGAACGTCTCGATATTACCATCAACTATAAGGATGATTCTACTCGACTACTGACCCTTCAAGCGAGATCTGAGCATTTTGAAGAGATATGTAAGGAGATAATCGTATGAATATACTGGCGATCGACACATCGAATTATGTGATGGGAGTAGCTGTTCTTAAAGAAGGAACAGTTGCCGGGGAATTTGTGACGAATATTAAAAAGAACCACTCGATCCGTTTGATGCCGGCAATCGATCATGTGATGAGAGAGACTGGTACTAAGCCGGAAGAGTTGGATCGGATTGCGGTCGCGCATGGACCAGGATCATATACGGGAGTACGAATTGGACTGACGACAGCAAAGACTATGGCATGGACGCTCGGGATTCCTGTTGTGGGGGTTTCGAGTTTGGAAGCCGTTGCAAGACAAGGTGTCTTTTTCGATGGCTATGTCTGTCCTTTTTTTGATGCTCGGAGAGGACTAGTTTACACTGGACTCTATAATAAGGATATGGATGTGTTACGGGAAGAAACCAATATTCTTATGGAAGAATGGTTGGAAAGCTTGAAAGAGTCAGAGCGGCCGATTTTATTTCTAAGCCAGGATCTTTCTGTCCATAAGGAAAAAATTCTTGAGATGCTCGGTGATCAAGCTGTTTTCCCATCAGCCCCATACCAATTCGCCCGGCCGTCTATCATAGCAGCTGCAGCAAAGGAAAGACATCCAGGTTCGCTTCATGCACTGGTGCCGAACTACTTAAGGTTACCAGAAGCTGAAGCGAAATGGTTGGAGCAGCAGGAGAAGCAGTAACATGACTCTGATCAGAAGGATGACACAAGAGGATGTGGGCGCTGTGATGGTGGTGGAAAGAGCCTCTTTCGCAGTTCCTTGGACGGTGGAGACGTTTCGGAAAGAAGTGGATGATAACCCTTATGCTTTCTATTATGTAATAGAGAAAGATGGAGAGATCATTGGATATTGTGGTCTTTGGCTGATCATAGACGAAGCCAACATCACCAATATCGCGATACATCCGGAGCATAGGGGGCATAAATACGGTGAACGGTTGTTCCAGCATACATGTAAGGAAGCGATTGAACATGGAGCCATCCAGTTATCGCTTGAAGTGAGAGTATCAAATACAGCCGCGCAGCATATGTACCGGAAGTTCGGTCTGGTACCTGGGGGTATCCGTAAAAGGTATTACTCGGACAATGGTGAAGATGCGTTAGTGATGTGGGTGGGATTAAAATGAGTAAAGACCAATATATTTTAGCGATCGAGACGAG